>NZ_JBGCBY010000009.1:0-324080 GCF_041262165.1 Streptacidiphilus sp. MAP12-16 | reverse complement strand
TCGACCGCCGGTTGGTGGACCACCTCGCGGACGGCTTCCAGAAGACCGAGGCCATCGACCTCCGCAAGGACCCGCAGGCCCTGCAGCGGCTCTTCGAGGCGGCAGAGAAGGCCAAGACCGAGCTGAGCTCGGTCACCCAGACCCAGGTGAACCTGCCGTTCGTGACCGCGGACGCCTCCGGGCCGAAGCACCTGACCGAGACCGTCCGCCGCTCCACCTTCGAGCAGATCACCGCCGACCTGGTCGAGCGCTGCCTGGGCCCGGTGAAGCAGGCGATGGGCGACGCGAAGGTCACCGACAACGACATCGACGAGGTCATCCTGGTCGGCGGCTCGACCCGCATCCCGGCGGTGCAGGCGCTGGTACGGCGCCTGACCGGCGGCAAGGACCCCAACATGACCGTCAACCCGGACGAGGTGGTGGCGCTGGGCGCCGCCGTCCAGGCCGGTGTGCTCAAGGGCGAGGTCAAGGACGTCCTGCTGCTCGACGTCACCCCGCTGTCGCTGGGTGTGGAGACCGCGGGCGGCGTGATGACGAAGATCATCGAGCGGAACACCACCATCCCCGCCCGCCGCTCCGAGACCTTCTCCACGGCCGAGGACAACCAGCCGGCCGTGGACGTCGTGGTGCTGCAGGGCGAGCGGGAACTCGCCGCCGACAACCGGGTGCTCGGCCGCTTCCGGCTGGAGAACATCCGGCCCGCGCGGCGTGGGGAGACCCAGATCGAGGTCACCTTCGACATCGACGCGAACGGCATCCTCAAGGTCAGTGCCAAGGACAAGGACACCGGCGCCGAGCAGTCGATCACCATCAGCGAGGGCTCCAACCTGGACCCGGGCGAGGTCGAGCGGATGATCGCCGAGGCCGAGCGCAATCGTGCCTCGGACCAGGTGCTTCGCGAGGCCGTCGACGCCCGCAACGAGCTGGACGCGATCGCCTACCAGGTCGAGCGCCGGCTTGGCGAGCTCGGTGACGCGGCGCCGCAGCACGAGCGCGCCCGCGCCGAGCTGCTGGTCGAGGAGGCGCGCACGGCGGTCAAGGAGGAGGTGCCGGTCGACCGGGCCCGCAGCCTCGCCTCCGAGCTCCAGCAGGTCTTCGCCGGACTGGCCACCCACTCCGCCGGAGGGGCTCAGCCCGGAGCCCAGCCCGGTCCGGCGGCCGGCGGTGCCTCCCCGGGCGGGCCTTCGGGTGGCGACGACGATGTCATCGACGCCGAGTTCGACCGGGGCTGAGGCGCCATGTCGGAACACGAGCAGGCTCGACCTCCCAAGGAGGCGGCTCTGCCGGAGCCCTCGGAAAGGGACTCGCCGGCAGAGCAGGACCCGGTTGCGGCGGAGATCGAGGAGCTGGAGGACCGCTGGAAGCGTGCCCTCGCCGACCTGGACAACCTCCGTAAGCGCCACGCCCGCGAGCGGCCCCGCGAACTGGAGGCCGAGCGGGCCAGGGTCGCCGCGGCCTGGCTCCCGGTCCTGGACAACCTCGAACTGGCGCTCGCTCACGCGGGCGCCGACCCGGGGGCGATCGTCCAGGGCGTCCGGGCGGTCCGCGACCAGGCCGTCGAGGTGCTGAGAAGCCTCGGCTATCCGCGCCACGAGGAGACCGGCGTCCCCTTCGACCCCACGCTGCACGACGTGGTCTCCGTGGTCGACGCCCCGGAAACCGCACCGGGCACCGTCGTCCAGGTGCTGCGCCCCGGCTACGGCGAACCCGATCGCCAGCTGCGCCCGGCGGCCGTCGTGGTCAGCCGCAAGCAGGAATGAGGCCGCCATGGCACGCGACTACTACGAGGTGCTGGGCGTCCCGCGGACCGCCGACGCGAACGAGATCCAGCAGGCGTTCCGCACCCTGGCCCGCCGCCACCACCCGGACGTCAACCACGATCCCGCCGCCGAGGAGCGGTTCAAGGAGATCAACGAGGCCTACAGCGTGCTGTCCGATCCCGACACCCGGGCCCGGTACGACCGCTTCGGCGCCGACTTCCGGCAGATCCCCGAGGACTACGACCAGCGCGCCGCCGCCCAGGGCTTCGGCGGAGGCGGTCCCTCAGGCGGTCCGTACGGTGGCGGCCCCTTCCGCGGCAGCCGTGGTGCGGGCCGAGGAGGGCCCCAGGTCTGGACCGAAGGGGACTTCGACGCTTCCGGCATCGACTTCGAGGAGCTCTTCGGCGGCATGTTCGGCGGCCGCGCGGGCCGGGGTGCGGGCCGGGGTGCGGGTGGCCCGGTCCCGGGCGCCGACCAGGAGGCCGAACTCACTCTCACCGTGGAGGAGGCGTACCGGGGAGGTAGGCGGAAGATCAGCCTCGGCGGGCCCGGCGGTGAACGCAGCTACGACGTGAGCATCCCCGCCGGTGTGGTGGACGGCCAGCGGATCCGGCTCGCGGGCGAGGGCGGCCGGGGCCGCGGCCCCGGCCCCTCCGGCGATCTCTACCTTGCGGTCCGGATCGCCCCGCACCCGCGCTACCGCCTCTCCGGCCGCGACATCCAGGTCGACCTGCCCGTCACCCCGTGGGAGGCCGCGCTCGGGGCGACCGTCCCGGTCACCGCTCCGGGCGGTACCGCCAAGGTCCACGTCCCGCCGGGCACCTCCACCGGCCGCCGGCTGCGGCTGCGGGGCGAGGGAATGCCCAATCCCAAGGGTTCGCCCGGCGACCTCTACGCCGAGATCCGGGTGATGGTTCCGCCCTCGCCGACGCCGCGCGAACGCCAACTGTTCGAGGAGCTGGCCGCCGTCTCGACCTTCGACCCGAGGAAGCAGACATGAGAGCCCAACAGCGTCCTCCCACCGGAGCTGCCGAAAAGGCCGACACCGGTGCCCACTATGCGCTGGTGCGGATCTACCCGGCTGATCCCTACCGGCTGAGCCTGGACACCGTCGCCCTTCGCAGTGGCCTCGCGCCGGACCTGGTCCGCCGCTTCGTCGCGCTCGGGCTGGTGGACGCCCAGCGGGACGGCCTCGGCCGGCTCTGGTTCCGCGCCGGCGCCCCGGCGGCCATCGCCCGGGTCCAGCGGCTGCGGACCGGGCTGTCCCTCAACTACGCGGCCATCGGGCTGGTCCTCGACCTGCTCGACCGCATCGACCGACTGGAGACCGCGCTGCGTCGCAGTGAGCGATCCGCCGAGGAGCGACCCCCATGGACATGAGTCGCCTCACCCAGAAGAGCCAGGAAGCCCTCCAAGCAGCACAGAGCCTCGCGGTGCGGCTGGGCCAGAGCGAGGTCGACGGCGAGCATCTGCTGCTGGCCCTGCTCGACCAGCCGGACGGCCTGACGACCCGGCTGCTCGAGCAGGCCGGCGCCGACCCGGCCGCGTTGCGCTCGGCGGGCGAAGCCGATCTCGCGAAACGCCCGCGCACCACCGGCCCTGGCGCCGCGCCCGGCCAGCTGATGGTCACTCAGCGCCTCGCCCGCCTGCTCGACCGGGCCGAACAGGAGGCCAAGCGGCTCAAGGACGAGTACGTCTCGACCGAGCACCTGGTGCTCGCCCTGGTGGACGAGGGATCGTCCAGCGCGGCCGGCCGCCGGCTGGCGGAGCAGGGCGTCACCAAGCACAGCTTCCTCTCCGCGCTCACCCGGGTGCGCGGCAACCAGCGGGTCACCTCCGCCAATCCGGAAGCCGCCTACGAGGCGCTGGAGAAGTACGGCCGCGATCTGGTGGTGGAGGCCCGCACCGGCCGCCTCGACCCGGTCATCGGCCGGGACGCGGAGATCCGCCGGGTGATCCAGATCCTCAGCCGCAAGACCAAGAACAATCCCGTGCTGATCGGCGAACCCGGCGTGGGCAAGACCGCCATCGTCGAGGGCCTCGCCCAGCGGATCGTGCGCGGCGACGTCCCCGAAGGGCTGCGCGACAAGACCGTGTTCTCCCTCGACATGGGCTCGCTCGTCGCCGGGGCCAAGTTCCGCGGCGAGTTCGAGGAGCGGCTCAAGGCCGTCCTGGCCGACGTCAAGGGAGCCGAGGGCCGGATCCTGCTCTTCGTGGACGAGCTGCACACCGTCGTCGGCGCGGGCGCCGCCGAGGGCGCCATGGACGCCGGCAACATGCTCAAGCCGATGCTGGCCCGAGGCGAACTGCACATGATCGGCGCCACCACCCTGGACGAGTACCGCAAGCACATCGAGTCCGATGCCGCACTGGAACGCCGGTTCCAGACCGTCCTGGTGGACGAGCCGACGGTCGAGGACGCGATCTCGATCCTGCGCGGCATCCGCGAGCGCCTGGAGGTGTTCCACGGCGTCAAGATCCAGGACGGCGCGCTGGTCGCCGCAGCCACCCTCAGCCACCGCTACATCAGCGACCGCTTCCTGCCCGACAAGGCCATCGACCTGGTGGACGAGGCCTGCGCACGGATGCGCACCGAGATCGACTCAATGCCCGCCGAACTCGACGAACTCACCCGGCGGGCCACCCGCCTGGAGATCGAGGAGGCGGCGCTGGCCCAGGAGACCGACCCGGCCAGCCGGGCCCGCCTGGACGACCTGCGCCGCGAACTGGCGGACCTGCGCGGGGAGGTGGACGCCAAGCGCGCGCAGTGGGAGGCCGAGCGCCAGGCCATCCGCCGGGTCCAGGAAGTGCGCCAGGAGCTGGAACGCGCCCGACAGGAGGCCGAGGAGGCCGAGCGTGAGTACGACCTCAACCGCGCCGCCCAGCTGCGCTACGGCACCATCAGCGAGCTGGAGCGCCGCCTCGCCGCCGAGGAGGAGCAACTCGCCGCCAAACAGGGCGAGACCCGGCTCCTGCGCGAGGTCGTGACGGCCGACGAGATCGCCGAGATCGTCTCCGCCTGGACCGGCATCCCGGTCAGCCGGCTCCAGGAGGGCGAGCGGCAGAAGCTGCTCCGCCTGGACGAGATCCTGCGGGAGCGGGTCATCGGCCAGGACGAGGCCGTCCAGCTGGTCGCCGACGCGGTGATCCGGGCCCGCTCGGGCGTGCGCGACCCGCGCCGACCGATCGGGTCGTTCATCTTCCTTGGCCCCACCGGCGTCGGGAAGACCGAACTGGCCAAGACCCTCGCTGCCGCGCTCTTCGACAGCGAGAGCAACATGATCCGCCTCGACATGAGCGAGTACCAGGAGAAACACACCGTCAGCCGCCTCGTCGGAGCGCCCCCCGGGTACGTCGGCTACGAGGAGGGCGGCCAGCTCACCGAGGCGGTGCGCCGCAAGCCCTACTCCGTCGTCCTCTTCGACGAGATCGAGAAGGCCCACCCCGACGTCTTCAACACCCTGCTCCAGGTGCTCGACGACGGCAGGATCACCGACGCGCAGGGACGCACCGTCGACTTCCGCAACACGGTCGTCATCATGACCTCCAACCTCGGCTCCCAGTATCTGCTCCAGGACGCGACCGCCGCCGGCGAGATCAAACCCGAGGCACGGGATCTCGTGATGGGCGAGCTCAACAGCCACTTCCGTCCGGAATTCCTCAACCGCGTCGACGACATCGTGCTCTTCCATCCGCTAGGCCTCGCCCAGATCGAACGCATCGTCGACCTGCTCCTGGACGAGCTGCGCCGCCGCCTCGCCGAGCAGCGCATCAACCTCGTCCTGACCGAGGAGGCGCGCCACCTGATCGCGGCCGAGGGCTACGACCCGGTCTACGGGGCCCGGCCGTTGCGCCGCTTCATCTCGCACGAGGTCGAGACGAAGATCGGGCGTGCGCTGCTCGGCGGAGAGGTCCGCGATGGCGCGACCATCGTGGTCGACGCCCGGGACGGCGAACTGGTCGTCACCTTCCAGGACGATCCGCAGGAGTCCACATGAGTGCCATCACCGTCCGCTGCACCAACTGCGGCAAGACCAACCGGGTCCCCGCCGCCGCGCAGGGCCGCCCCAGGTGCGGCAACTGCCAGACCCCCCTGCCCTGGATCGCCGAGGCCGGCGACGCGGACTTCGCCGCGGTCGCCGAACAGGCGAGCCTGCCCGTCCTGGTGGACCTCTGGGCCACCTGGTGTGGCCCCTGCCGGATGGTCAGCCCCGCCCTCGAACGGGTCGCCACCGAACTGGCCGGCAGGATCAAGCTCGTCAAGGTGGACATCGACCGGTCACCAGCCCTGGCCCAGCGCTTCGAGGTGCAGGCGGTGCCCACCCTGCTGGTCCTCGACCACGGCCGGACCATCGCCCGCCAGGCGGGAGCCGCCCCCGCCCCCGCCTTGCGGCAATGGGTGGAGAAGGCCCTGACAGACAGCGTCCAGCACGCGTGACCGCACTCCCCGGAGGCTGCACGAACGGACTCCCCGGATGGCGGGGGTCCGGGGAGCGGCCGAGGGTGGTGGGGTGAGCGCGGGCGGTGCGCGGCGTCCCCGGACGCCTGGTCGGGTCCGCCAGAACAGATCCACTCGCCGGAACAGACTCTCTGGAGTGTGCACGCATGACGCCAGTGCCGCCGCTGGCGCTCGACGCCGAGCCGCAACCCGTCCTGACTCCGCTGACCAGCGCCGCGGTGTTCCTCGTGGTGACCATCGACCCGGGCGGCGAACCGATCGTCCGGGAGCTGCTGGCCGACCTCGCGGGACTTCAGCGGTCGGTCGGGTTCCGTGTGCCGATGGCCGGACTCGCATGCGTGACCAGTATCGGCTCGACGGCGTGGGACCGGTTGTTCGGCGGCCCGAAGCCGGCCGAACTCCATTCCTTTCGCGAGCTGGTCGGCGACCGGCACCGGGCCCCGGCGACGCCCGGCGACCTGCTCTTCCACATCCGGGCCCGGCGCATGGACCTGTGCTTCGAGTTGGCCCAGCAGATCACGAGCCGCCTGGTCGGGGCGGTCGCCGTCGTCGACGAAGTCCATGGATTCAAGTACTTCGACGAACGCGACCTGATCGGGTTCGTCGACGGAACCGAGAATCCGACCGGCCGCGCTGCGGAGCTCGCGGTGCTGATCGGAGCGGAGGACCCCGACTTCGCCGGGGGCAGCTACGTCGTCGTGCAGAAGTACCTGCACGATCTGGAGGCGTGGAGCCAGCTGCCGGTGGAGGAACAGGAGCGTGCGGTCGGCCGTACCAAACTGTCGGACATCGAGCTGGACGACGACGTCAAGCCGTCGAACTCGCACGTGGCTCTGACCACCGTCATCGGGCCGGACGGCTCCCAGCAGCAGATCCTGCGCCACAACATGCCCTTCGGCGCCGTCGGGCGGGGCGAGTTCGGCACGTACTTCATCGGCTACTCCCGCACACCCGCGGTGACCGAGCAGATGCTGCAGAACATGTTCCTCGGCAGCCCGCCCGGCAACCACGACCGGATCCTCGACTTCTCCACCGCGACAACCGGCGGGCTCTTCTTCACCCCCACCGCCGACTTCCTGGCTAACCTGCCGGACCTCCCGGCGACACCCGCCGCGCCCGAAGCCCTGTCGGTGTCGCCAGGGTCCACGGGTTCCCTCGGTATCGGCAGCCTGAAAAGGAGCACATCCTGATGGACAACCTGCACCGAGAACTCGCGCCCGTCTCGGCCGAGGCCTGGAGCCAGATCGAGGAGGAGGCGCGGCGCACGTTTGTCCTGCATGTGGCCGCGCGCCGGGTCCTGGACCTGATCGGGCCCGAAGGCACGGAGCTGGCCGCCGCCGGGACCGGTCACCTGCATGAGATCCAGCCTCCGGCCGAGGGCGTGGTCGCCAGCCTGCGGCAGGCGCAGCCGCTGGTCGAACTGCGGGTGCCGTTCACCGTCACCCGCAGTGCTGTCGACGACGTCGCGCGTGGTGCGAAGGATTCGGACTGGCAGCCGGTCAAGGCCGCTGCCAGGAGTATGGCGCTGGCCGAGGACGGGGCGGTGTTCGACGGATTTCCCGCGGCGGGCATCACCGGGCTGAGAAAGAGCTCGTCCAATCCGCCGCTGGTGCTGCCCGCCGACGTCCGCGAGTACCCCAACGCCGTCAGCCGCGCACTGACCGCCCTGCGGCTGGCCGGGGTGGGCGGCCCGTACTCGTTGCTGCTCGGGGCCGACGCCTTCACAGCGGTCAACGAGACCTCCGACTACGGGTATCCGGTGCACAGCCACCTGGCCAGGCTGCTGGACGGGGAGATCGTCTGGGCACCGGCCCTGGACGGCGCGGTCCTGCTGTCGGCCCGCGGCGGAGACTTCGAGCTGCGCCTCGGGCAGGACCTGAGCATCGGGTATCTGTCCCACGACGCGCAGAACATCCAGCTCTACCTGCAGGAGTCGCTGACGTTCCTGACCTACACCGACGAGGCTGTCGTGGCCCTGGCCCACGCTTAGACCGACCGGCAAATGGAGGGCGGCGTCGCGGGCCGATGGCTCTCGCCCAGACGGCTTCTCCTCAGTCGCCAGGGCTCCGCCATGGCTCCTTCGTCGGCACCGCCTGGACTCGGCCCTCGACCCGCTCCTTCTCCCACCCTCCATTTGCCGGTCGGTCTTGGGCATCTCACGGTCAGCCACCGATCGCCTGCGGCGTCGCCCACAGAGCCACCACGGCCGCCACCAGCGTGGCGGGTCGGTCAACAGGCCCAGGCGGGTGACGACGACAGTTCTTGATCCCTTGGCGTCACTCGTCCGGGTGGGCGGAGAAGATCTCCCGCACCTCGCGGACGGCGTAGTACACCAGGACGTAGCCGGCGGCCGGGTCGGCCCACCACCAGCCGAGCGCCGAGTTCAGGACCAGCCCGAGCAGGACCGCTGTGGCGAGCAGTCCGTCGACGAAGGTGACCCGGCCTTCGGTCCTCAGGACGGGGTTGTCCAGGGCGGCGCCGGTGCGGGCCTTGCCCGCGGCCAGGGCGAACATCACTGCCGCGGTGATCGCGGTCCACACGATGCCGAGGGTGGAGTGGTGCGGGCGGTAGCCGGAGACCAGCGCCAGCGTGGACTGGACCAGCAGGTACAGCGCCAGGGCGGCGAAGGCGTAGCCGATCAGCCGTAGGCCCCTGCGCTGCCGGTCCTCGCCGCTGCCGGACAGTTCCCAGATCACGACGGTGGAGGCGCCGATCTCGATCAGGGAGTCCAGGCCGAAGCCGGCCAGGGCGACGGAGCGGGCGCTGACGGCGCCGACGGCGAGCACCGCGATGCCCACCACGTTCCAGCCGAGCGTGCTGTATTCGAGCGCGAAGCCGCGCTTGAGCAGGGCTTCTCGGGTCGTTGTCTTCTCGATGGTCACCGCAGCAGTGTGCCAAACCGGTCCCGGGCCGGTCGGCTCACTGCTCGCCGAGCGCCATCCATTTCTGCGGCGTCGTCAGCGGCGCGAAGCCCACCTTGGCGTACACCGCGTGGGCGTCCGCGGTGGCCAGCAGGATGCGGCGCAGACCGTAGGGGGCGAGGTGGTCCCGCACAGCGGCGGCCAAGGCCGTACCGAGACCCTTGCCGCGCGCGGCGGGTGCGACGTACACGTCGCAGAGCCAGGCGAAGGTGGCCAGGTCGGTGACCACGCGGGCGTAGCCGAGCTGGGCGTCGGACGCGGTGTCGTAGACGCCGAAGTTGAGCGAGCCGGCGATGGCCAGATCCTGCTTCTCGCGACCACGGCCGAGCGCCCAGTAGGCGTCCTGCGACAGCCACTGGTGGATCAGCGCGGCATCGAGGCGCGCGCGGTCGGTGGAGATCTCGTAGCCGTCCGGCAGGTGAGTGTTCATGCCCGGATCCAAGCAGTCAGGGCTGCTGACGTGCCAACGGATATCGTCTCGGACGTCACCGGGACAGTGCGCGCCGGTATGGACACGCACGACACGGCCGCAGATCCAGCAGCGGTTCCAGGCTTCTCGTTTACTCGGCGCCGATTCGGTAAGTCGCCGGACAGGGATGCGCGTTGGGACCAGCGCGCGGCGAGACACCCGAACAGCGGGAAGAGGAACGCATGTTGATCACATGGGTCGTGGTGGCAGCCGTCGTCCTGGTCGCCGCGCCGGCACTGGCGGTCATGCAGCCGCGTCTGCGCAGCCGGCGCCTGCAACGGCAGTTCGGCTCGGAGTACCACCGGTCGGTGGCCCAGCACGAGGGTAATGCCAAGGCGGCGGAGCGGGACCTGGAGCACCGGATCAGGCGCGCCAAGGAGATCGAGGTACGACCGCTGGACGCCGCCGCGCGCGAGCGCTTCCTCGCCCAGTGGGCCACGCTGCAGGAGCAGTTCGTCGATGCGCCGGCGAAGGCCGTCCTCGATGCCGACGCACTGCTGACCACGTTGCTGCGGGACCTGGGCTACCCGGACGACGATCACTACGCAGCGCTGTCGGTGCGCCACGCGCAGGCCCGGGAGGGCTACCGCTCCTCCCGCGCCGCAGCAGAACGCGCTCAGGGCGGCAGCGCCAGCACCGAGGAACTGCGCGAGGCGTTCGTACGGGCCCGCGAGACCTTCGACGTACTCGTGCGCGATGACGCCGCAGCGGAGGCGCGTACGAACCGTACGAACGAGACGACTGAGAGGACGAATCGATGAATGACCGCAGGTTCGCCGCGCCCGGCGAGAACCTCCAGGGCCGCGCGCTCCGCGAGAACGAGCCCTCGGAGCAGGTGGCGGCCGCTGAGGTGGCTGCTGAGGAACCTGCTGAGGTGGCTGCGCAGCCCGAGGAGGCAGCCCCGGTGGCCGATTCCTCGGCGTCCGAACCGGACCGGGGCGATCCGCGCAACCCGGCGGTGTCCCAATTCGGCGCTACCCAGCGGCTCTTCCAGGAATCGGCGACCGAGAAACTGCGCGACCGCTGGCGGACCATCCAGGGCGATTTCGTGGACGACCCGCGCCACGCCGTCGAGGAGGCCGCGAGCCTGGTCGAGCAGGTCGCCAGGCAACTGGCCGAGTCGGTCTCGGCACGTCAGGGCGAGTTGCGCGACCGATGGGACACCAGCCGCTCCGCCGGCAGCGCCGCGCACGACGCCGGCGTGTCCACCGAGGCGATGCGGATCGCCCTGCAGGAGTACCGCCGGCTGCTGAACCGCCTGCTCGAGGTCTGAAACGGGCGGAAGAGCGCCCCAACCGGTAGGAGCCGAGGGCTGATCCGCAGCCGAAGGGAGCCGCGGCCATCGACAACGCCCTGGTCGATCGTCTTCGGCAGCTACGGTGGGCCGCTACCAGTGCAACCTCACCGCCTGCCGCCCGGGCAGGGGCCCGCGCCCGCTGCCCTCGGCGCACCCGCGAGAACGCACGAGCCGTGGCGCCTCAACCCTCGGAGGCGAGGCGGTCCAGCCACTCCCTCAGCAAATGCTGCTCCGCGCCGCTGAGCGTCGTCTGTTCGGGCAGCGTGGCGCGCAGGGCCCGGGCGGCGCTGGCCGGGCCCGCGTCCGGCACGGCCGGCTCCTGGTTGGTTACGGCGGCGACCATGGCCTCCCGCAGAGCGGTCAACAGGGCCGGATTGCGCCGGTCTTCGGGCAGGGACAGCCAGGTGAGCACCGCGCCGCGCGCTGTGGCGTGGATGAGCGTGGCCGCAAGCTCCTCGTCAACGCGGAGCCAGCCGCCCGCGGCGAGGCGCCGGATACGGCCCATCAGGATCTCGATGCCGGCCTTGAAGGCGGCCGACGTGGCCCTTGTGGGCTCGCTGTACATCAGCGTGTACAGGGCGGGATTGGCCAGACCGAACTCGACTGCCAGGTCCCAGCCCGCCCGTAGGTCCTCGATGAGGTCCTGCGGGTCGGGGTCGACGTGCTTGGCCGCGAGAAACGTGGCGAAGCCATGCTCGGCGACCGCATCGAGTAGCCCGTTCTTGTCGCCGAACAGCCGGTAGATGGCCGGTGGCTGCATGCCTGCCGCCACCGCGACCGCGCGGGTGGTGACGGCGTCACGGCCCTCGCGCGTCAGCAGGTCGGCGGCTGCCTCGATGACGCGTTGTCGGGTCTGCTCACGGCCTCCGGCTGCGGGGTCGGAGTCGGCGGCGGCAGTGTCGTTCCTGACGCGTGAAGGTGGCGGCATATATCGACGATACAGCACATGTGTTTCCGTCGTTAGTATCAGTGATACCCTGATTCTGATTCCACTGGAACTAGATCGCCGGAGCGCAACATGATCATCGTGACCGGAGCCGCCGGACAGCTCGGACGCCAGATCGTCGAACGGCTGCTGACCCGCGTGCCTGCGGGCCAGGTCGGCGTCAGCGTCCGCGTCCCGCTCGAGGCACAAGCGTTCGCCGACCAAGGGGTACGGGTGCGGCAAGGCAGCTTCACCGACGCCGACAGCCTCGCCCACGCCTTCGAGGACGCCTCCCAGGTGCTGATCGTTTCTGTCGACAGGATGGGCGAAGAGGCCGTGCAGCAGCACCGTGTGGCGATCGACGCGGCCGTCGCGGCCGGTGCTCGACGCGTCCTCTACACCAGCCACATGGGCGCCAGCGCCTCGTCGGAGTTCCAGCCCTGCCGCGACCACGCGGCCACCGAGGAGGCGCTGCGCGCCTCCGGTGTGCCGTTCACCTCGCTGCGCAACGGCTTCTACGCCGCCAGCGCGGTGCAGTTCCTCGGTCACGCCATGCAGTCCGGCCAGGTCGTGCTCCCGGCAGACGGACCGGTCAGCTGGACCGCCCACGCCGACCTCGCCGACGCAGCCGCCGCCATCCTGGCCGACGAGGGCCGCATCGACGGGCCCACGCCCCCGCTCACCGCAGCGCAGGCGTTGACCTTCGACGACATCGCTCGCATCGCCACCGACGTCACCGGCCGCACCATCACCAGGACCACCGCACCGGACGAGCAGTTTCGGCAGCAACTGGTGGGCGGCGGCGTCCCTGCCGAGACGGCAGGCCAACTGCTCGGCATCTTCGCAGCCAGTCGCGCAGGCGAATTCGCGGCCGTCGACTCGACGCTGGAAACCTTGCTCGGCCGCGAACCCATCGCCCTGAGCACGGTCCTGCGCGAGCAACTGCCCGAAACGGCGGCGGATCGCGGTGGCCGAACGGCTGGCGCGCGCGGCGTTGGAGGGTAGTCGCAGGGTGGGGGTGCCGGGCCATTGACGGATGCGCCGCGGAGATCGCGGGTAGGCGCGGTTCGGGTAGGCGCGGTTGCAGAGTGACGCGCCCGAACAGGGCGCGCCCCGCGTCGTGCTTTCCCGCCACAGGCATCCGCGGTGCGGCGGACCGGCTGCGAGGTGCCCACACCTTGCGGGGCGGCATCGAGGCAGCCCTGGAACTGATCAGGGTTCAGGGCTGAGCCCCCGGGCGTGAATCGAACGCTCCCACTACCCGGCTGCGGGACTTCCGGATCCGACGGTCAGGAGGATCTCGTGGTCGGGCCCTCGGAGTTCCATCCGTGAGGGTGGGGTGCGTTCGCGGGTGACGAAGTGGTCGCGGATGCGGGTCAGTGCCGCCGGCAGCGCTGCTTCGGTGTCCGCCGACACCGGGCCCTTCTGGAGCCAGTGCACGCACAGCGTCCAGCTGCCCTCGGATGCGACCTCGACCGGTCGGGTCGGTTCCGCGGACACGGCGATGCCGTCCAGCACGGCCAAGATGACGGCCATGTCCTGAGGGTCGATGCGTCCGGGGTCCTGCTCCACCAGAACTTCACTCATGCCCTGCTTCTGCCCGGTCACTGAGGTCTCAGACGCCCCACCGAGCCGGAATCGCGCGCCAACGTGTTTTGGTCGGCGCAGACCCACGCGGAGTCGAACGGTGGTTCCGGCGGCGGCGTCCGACACGTGGTCGCCGACCTCGACCGGGTCAAGGGTCGCCACACCGCGAACACGCACGGCGGATTGGTACGGGCGGGCCCGTAGTGGCAGTATCGAATCTATGTTCGATACGCACCCTGCTCCAAACCGCTCACTCCACCAGGAGACTCCGGCCGACTGGCCAGTCCTGCTGGCGCGCGCGGTTCCTCCTCTGGTCACCGATCCATGTTCGACGCGGCGTCGTGACGTCCTGGTCGCGATGCGCGACGGGAGCTGGGAAGAAGGCGTGGTCTGGGCGTGGTCGTGGAACGCCGCAGGGCGGCCGGTCCAGTGGCGCTGCCAAGTGGAGCTGGGCGGCCATGTGAGCTGGTACGTCCACGACGGCCGGCTGATGCGGATCGCCGATCCCTGGCCCCGCCGCCTGGCATGATCGGCGCGACGGGCCCCGGGTTCGGCGGTGGCCACCGTTCAGGACCGCCGTCATCGCCGCCGCGCCTCCTCCCGCTGAGCCATTGGGACGCCCGCAGTGTCGTTGCTTGTGTCGCCGCGAGCTCAGCGTGGGAATAGTCGAGGAATGCGTGGTGTGAGTGGTGCGGTCACGGGGCTGGCCAAGCGTCGCAGGAACCCCGTCGTGGAACAGACGGTGCGGGCGACGGTGGCGGCCACGATCTCCTTCGCCGTCGCGGAGCGCCTCAGCAGTGAACCGGCCCCGCTGACCGCGCCGCTGACCGCGCTGCTGGTCGTCCAGGTCACCCTGTACTCGACGCTCACCACCAGCATCCGTCGCGTCAACGCCGTCGTGATCGGGGTCCTGATCGCCATCGGGTTCAGCTCCGTGACGGGGCTGTCGTGGTGGAGCCTGGGCCTGATCATTCTCGCTGCCCTGACCGTCGGGCGTTTCGTACGGGTCGACGAGTTCGTCAGTGAGGTCGCGATCAGCGCGATGCTCGTGCTCGGGGTGACCCGACTCGCGTCCCAGGCCTGGGACCGGGTGCTGGAGACGTTGATCGGCGCCGGGGTGGGTCTGCTGTTCAACTTCCTGTTCGCTCCTCCAGTCTGGGTGGACACCGCGGGGGAGTCCCTCGAGGACCTCGCCCGACGCGGGCGCCATCTGCTGCTGGGTATCGCGGAGGAGCTGGACAGACCGTCTGAGGTCGGACGCTCTGCCGCCCGGCTGCACGAGGCCCGCAGGCTGGACCAGGACATCGCCGCCGTCGACGCTTCACTGCGGCAGGCGGAGGACAGCCTGCGGCTGAATCCCAGGACCCCGGAGGGCCTCCTGTCCCGTCTGGTTCTCCGTACGGGGCTGGACACCCTCGAGATCTGCGTGGTCGTGGTGCGCGTCCTGGCCCGCTCGCTGACCGACCTCGCCAAGCGACGGGACCAGGGGGAGCCGCTGTTCCCCCGTGAGGTCGCGCTCGCGCTGGAAGAGCTGTTCGCCCATATCGGCGCAGCCCTGGTCAGCTTCGCCGTGCTGGTGACGGCGCAGGCCAGCAGCAACGCCGAGGAGGCCGAGTCCCGCTTGGCCACGGAGCTTTCCGCTGCGGGGGCCAGTCGGGAGAAGGTGGCTGACATGCTGCTGGACCGGGTCCAGGAGCGCCCCCATGCGTGGCAGCTGTACGGCTCGCTGCTGGCAGAAGTCGACCGCATCCTCGACGAGCTGGACCTGGAGCACCGGTCGCGGCGACTCATGGAGGAGCTGGACCGTGTCTCCGCGCTCAAGAGTGCGAGGTTCAACCGCCTCGGCAACCTGAGGCGGTTCGCCCGCGGCGAGCACCTTCGCTTCCGCCGCCGTAGGTGAGGCTGCTGGACGGCCGGCCGAGGGGCCAAGCCGCGGACCGGCTGCCCTCCGCTGCGTCTCAATCGTAGTAGTGCCGCTCGCGGATGATCTCCTCGCCTTCCATCGGGCCTCCGACGGGCGGGCGGCGGCGACGGTACATGCCGACGGTCGCGAGTGTGCCGATGAGTCCTGCGGCCATCAGGATCACCCCCACCACGTGGATGTTCATCCCTGACACATGCCAGTTCACGCCGAACGTCAGAATCGCGCCCAGCGCGAAGATGCCGATGCAACCGCCTATCCCCATGTCCCTGCCCTCTCCTTCGTGACGGGTCACTACAACTCGCTGCTTGCGCGCCTGCCCGCCCTCGCCGCGTTCACGCGTCGTCCGCCTGCGTGAGCGCCCGCTCGAGCCTCGAGCGGGCCGGGAACAACGTGTGTACCGTCAGCACCGCTCCGTCGCCCTTCTCCTCGTCCATCGCGACGACGCAACTGCCGGGCGTACCGGAGAGCAGCGCGCAGGCCCACGACGGCCCGACGCCTTCGCGCAGCCGCACGGGCCGGAACCGGCCCCGGGTGGGTCGCCCGCGCAGCGCCGCCGCGAGTTGACCGGCGGGCCCGGCTGTGGGCTGCGCGGCCCGGTGCACTGTCCACGCACCCACCGCCGCGAGCCCCGACACCCCGGCGCCCACGCAGAGTTCCAGCGCGGAAAGGGTGCTGATGAACACCACGTACAGCAGGAACAGCAGCACCCACCAGGCTACGAGTTCGACGGCGATGCGGGGTCCGCCGGGCGGTCGGACACATGCTGTGTCGCGTCGGGAGCGGGGCACCGGAACCTCCTGGCTCTGCGGTCCGGACCGAGGACCGCGCTGCGGGTCGGGGGCGCTGTCGCAGGGCGTCTGCCCAGCGCGCCGGATGTAAACCCGGATGTGAACGCGGCGCTCCCGAACCGGGTTCACCCGGCGCGCAGCGGTGAGCCGCCCGTCCGATGGAGGCCGTTGCGTCCATGAACGTATCCGACCGGGCGCGGCGAGCCGCGGAAGAGCCGGGTGTCGGGGCCGCCTTCGGCCGGGCGGGTGACGTCGACGGCCTGCTGCAGCACGGAACGGTTCCACCGGCGGTCGGACGGGGAAGGCGAGGGGCAACGAGATATGGGGCGATGACGATGATGCAGGAAGTTCCCCCGGTGCCGTGCGTGCCCGGGGCCCCTAGTTGGGTGAGTTTGCTGACCCCGGACGTGGCAGCAGCACAGGCCTTCTACGGGCCGCTCCTGGGCTGGAGCTTCGAAACCGTTTCCGAGCCGACGGGCCCGTACGCGTACGCCCTCACCCGCGCCACCAAGGTCGCCGGCATCGCTGCCCTGCCCGAACGATGGCAGTTCCCGGCCACCTGGACCACGTTCTTCGGGGTGACCGACATCGCCGCCGCCGCGCGCCGGGTGGGTGAGCGCGCGGGCACGGTGGGCATCGGACCCATGGACTTCACCGGCGGACGCCTGGCGATCGCCACCGACCCCGGCGGCGCGGCCTTCGGCCTGTGGCAGGGCACGGCCGGACCTGCTCGCCACCTGCGCCTGCCCGGCGCACCCAACTGGGTGGAGCTCAGCACCGAAGACGCGTTCGGCGCCGCCATGTTCTACGGCAGCGTGCTGGACTGGGACCACCTCGGTCCCGAGCAACTGGAGGTCCACTGGGAGCACGAACGCGTCGTGGTGCGCGTGCAGGGGCACAACGTCGCTGCTCTGCGCACTGTCAAGGCCGTCGACGGGGAGGAGACCGCACACTGGCACATCTCCTTCGCAGTGGACGACGTCGAGTCCGCGACCGCACACGCTCAGCGGTTGGGCGGCCGGATCATCACCCCGCCGGCCCCGTCGCCCTACGGCCCCACCGCCTCCGTGCGCGATCCCCACGGCGCCCGGTTCTCGCTCATCGCCCCGCTCTGACTGGGCTCGCGCGGGCGGTTGCTTGCCAGTAGTGGTTGGACCCGCGAGGCAATGTCCCGCACGCGGGTGCCGGGGTCCTGCGAGATCGCGGCGAGCACGCGGGCATGGTTGGTCAGGAAGGTCCAACCGCCATGTGGTTCAACAGACGGTGTCAAGGGCCGGGCGGTGCGACCACTTCGGCCCAGACGGACTTGCCGGTGCCGTCCTCGTGCACGGTCACGCCCCAGCGGCGGGCGAGGCGGTCGATCACGTACAGGCCGTGGCCTCCGGGGCCTGCGAGGTCCTGCGGGGTGCGCGGTCGGGGGCGATTGGTGCTGGCGTCGTGCACCTCGACCCTGATCAGGCCGGCCGAGCCGCGCAGTTGGAGCGAGGTCGGGCCTCCGGCGTGCAGGCAGGCGTTGGTGACCAGCTCGGAGACCACGAGGAGCACGTCGTCGGCCGACGCCTGCCGGTCGGGGTCGCCGGTGGCGGGGAGCCAGCCCCAGTCACGCAGGCCGTCGCGGGCGAAGTCCCGACATCGGCCGACCACGCCCTTGCTGCCGAACAGCGCCAGCCGGCGGATCTGGCCGTCCGGGACCCGGCCGTCCGCGGAAGCCCGCGGCAGCGCGCCGTTGCGGGTGGAGCGTTGGTGAGGCTGGCTCGAGTTCATCCGACCTCATCCCTTCGCGGGGTCCTGCGGCGCTGGGGGCGCCCGGTGATTCGTTCGTACGCCTGCCCGCGCCGGAGCTCCGAACACCCCGCCGTCCCTGCGAATCGGAACACTAGGAGCGCACCGCCTCGTCAACGGTCGAGTAGATCTCGAAGACCGCGTCCACACCGGTGAGCTCAAACAGTCGGCTGATGGTGGAGTGCAGCTCGGCGAGACTGATCCTGGTGCCGGACGACTCGGCCTTCGATCGCGTGGCGAGCAGCAGATTGAGGCCGGTGGAGTCGCAGAAGCTCAACTCGCGGCAGTCCACGAGGATCCATGGCGCTTCAGCACTGAGGCAGATGTCGAGTCGCTCGCGCAGCACGTCCGCCGTGTCGTGGTCCAGCTCGCCGACGGGTGCGACGACGACCGCAGAACCGAGATCCCTGACCTCTACCGTCAGCCGTCCCGCGGCGACCGCTGGGATCTGCACCGGTTCGTTCGAGCTGGATGCATCGGCGGCAGTGCCGTCCATGACTCTCCTTCGTGGTCTGCCGTCCCCACCAGGGGAGGGTCGTCTGCAGGGAACGCCGGTCGGTGCGGACATCGTTCGGTGCAGACACTATGCCGAAAGGCTGTGCCTCGACAGCTGCCTCGACAGCTGCCTCGAGGCGCGACGGCGACAGCAGGGCGCTCGCGGTCCACCAGCGCGCCGTTTCGTGGACATCGCCAAGTTCCCCCTTCCGGTAGGACCGGTAGGACCGGTAGGACCAACGACCACGCGTGGGCCGGCTCGCTGAGGGTGAGGTCGCAGCGCGCCGGCCCTCAGGCCGTAGACGTCCGTCTCAGCCTGGTGGGACAGCGCAGGATGCGACAGCCACGAAAGACGGCCCGGCGATGCCGCGATGACCCCGACCACCACACTTCCACCTCCCGGCACATCGACCGCAGGCTCGCCGTGCCGCAGCACGATCCCGCCCTTGAAATACAAATCGACTTCATCGACGGGGTTCGAAAGCGAGGGGAACCCGTGCCCGGGGTCAGTCCTCTGCGAGGAGGCCGGTGCGCAGGCGTTGCAGGATGTGTGCGAGCAGCCGGGAGACGTGCATCTGGGAGACGCCCAGGGCTTCGCCGATCTGGTGTTGGGTCATGTCGGCGCCGAAGCGCATGGAGAGAATCGCGCGGTCGCGCTCGGGCAGGCCCGCGATCAGCGGTTTGAGTGTCTCGTGATGCAGCACCGCCTCGAAGGCCGGGTCGTCGACCAGCAGATGGTCCACGATGGTGGGCGCGCCGTCGTCCTCGTAGCCGCTGGTGGCGTCCAGGGAATGCGGAGTGTAGGCGTTTCCCGCGGTCATGCCCTCGATGACCTCCGCCTCGGTCAGGTCCAGGTGGGCGGCGAAGTCGGCGGGGGTGGGGGAGTGGTCCAGTTGCTGTTCCAGCTCGTCGCCGGCCTTGGCCAGCGCAAGGCGCAGTTCCTGCAGGCGGCGCGGCACGTGGACCATCCAGCTGGTGTCGCGGAAGAAACGCTTGATCTCACCGCTGATCGTGGGCAGCGCGAAGGTGGTGAACTCCACGTCGAAGTCGAGGTCGAACCGGTCGATGGCCTTGATCAGGCCGATCGTGCCGACCTGGATGATGTCCTCGATGGGCTCGCTGCGGGTGCGGTACCTACGGGCTGCGAACTTCACCAGCGACAGGTTGAGCTCGATCAGCGTGCCCCGGACGTAGGAGTACTCGGCGGTGCCCTCTTCCGCCTCGCGCAGCCTGGCGAACAGGGCCTTGGACAGGGCCCGGGCGTCGGCGGGGGAGCAGGCGGAGGGGTTGTCGATCTTCTCGATCTGGAAGACCTGCTCAGCTGGACGTTGCGCCTCGGTCCGTGCGGCGGTCTGGACCGTTCGGGTTCGAGCGTCAGTCGAAGCCGTGAGTTGCGGGGACATGATGCTCCCTCTTCCTCCGTGCATCGTGAGCGGGATTCGTGGTCGGTGCGTACTCCGCCAGGTCCCCTACCCTCCATCGGCCGGACTATGGTCGCGCTTACCAAACCCTTACTTTTCTCGGTTGACGCGTGGTGTCGCCCATCGTCGGCCGAGGTGTCAACGGTGCAGTTCAGGGCAGCCGAGCAGTAACGGTCAGCGACAGCGTTTCGCCGGACTCCAGGAGGAAGGCCATGAGCAGCGCCCGCACGGACGTCCGTGAAACCCACGACGGTGCATCGGCCTCAGCGTCATGAACCCGGTGGAGCGCGCGCTCCGCGCCGTGGACCGGGCACAGCAGCGGGGGCGGGTCTCGGCATTCGTCTTCGGCGTCGTGAAGAAGTTCGGCGACGACCGGGGCGGCCAGCTCGCCGCGCTGGTCACCTACTACGGATTCGCCGCCGTCTTCCCGTTGTTGCTGCTGCTCACCACAGGCCTCGGCTTCGTGCTTCACGGCAACCAGAGCGCCCAGCGCGCGGTACTGCACTCGGCGCTGGCCGACTTCCCGATCATCGGCAGCCAGTTGAGTCAGAACGTGCACTCGTTGCAGGGCGCCGGCATCGCCGTGGTCATCGGCACCCTCGGCCTGCTCTACGGAGCGCTGGGCGTCACTCAGGCCCTGCAGTTCGCGATGGCCCAGGTGTGGAACATCCCTGGCGTGGAGCGCCCGGGATTCCTCCCCCGGCTGGGGCGCGGCCTGCTGCTGTTCGTAGCGCTCGGCCTGGGTCTGCTGCTCAGCACGGCCACCGCCGCGCTGGCCGGCTTCCTCGCGCACGGTGCACTGGCCGTCGCCGGTGCCCTGGTCGCCTCGGCGGCGGTGAACACCGGCCTCTACCTGCTCTGCTTCCGGATCCTGACCCCGGAGGAGGTGCAATTTGGGGACCTTCTTCCGGGATGCTTGGTGGCCGGTCCCGCCTGGACCGTCCTGCAGAGCTTCGGCGGCTATCTGGTGGCCCATCAACTGCGGCACGCCACCCAGGTCTATGGTTTCTTCGGCACCGTCCTGGGTTTGATCTCCTGGCTCTATCTGAGTGCGCAGATCACCGTGTACGCGGCGGAGGCCAATGTGGTGCGGGCCAGGCGGCTGTGGCCGCGCGGCCTGATGCAGCCACCGCTGACTCGGGCCGACCGCCAGGTCCTGGCGGCGCTGGTGAAGCAGGAGGAACGCCGCCCCGAGCAGCGGGTGCAGAACGTGTTCACCGACGATGACCCCGAAGCCGGCGGCACAGCCTGAGAGGCCGCCCGATCGCGGAGACGGGCGTATCGATCCCCGGTCGCCGGGTGGGCGCCCACTGACTCGCCGCGCCCTGGTCCGGACCGCGATGCCGCCGGCACACGTTTCATCCGCCGTGCACGGGTAAGGCGATCGATGTGGCCGACCGGCGGACCTTGGCCCCCGTGGTCCCGGCGGCCCTGTGCGGAAGGATCCCGGTTCCCCCGTCGGGATCCTTCCGCACGTCACCCGAAAGGCCGGGTCGGATGACGCGGCGGAGAGAATGTGCGCCAGCTGCCTGGTCCAACTCGCCTGCCGGCGCTACGCCCTTCATGCCGGGGGAGTCCTACGGGGCGTGGGGCGGCCTGACCGAGGACGAGCGATAGGGCGGCCGCGGCACCGTCTCGCGGCGTCACGCCAGTTGAGCCGTCCTCACGCGGGCACGTCGGACTCGCTGGTGGTCTAGCCGTACCAGAGCGTGGTGATGTTGCAGAACTCGCGGATCCCGTGCGCGGACAGCTCCCGGCCGTACCCGGAACGCTTCACGCCGCCGAACGGCAGGGCCGGGTGTGAGGCGGTCATGCCGTTGAAGAAGACGCCGCCCGCCTGCAGGTCCCGTTCCAGGATCCGCTGCTCGGTGCGGTCCCGGGTCCAGGCGTTGGAACTGAGGCCAAAGGGCGTCGCGTTGGCCAGCTCCACGGCCTCGTTGAGGCTGCCGACCTGGTAGAGGGTGGCGACTGGACCGAAGCACTCCTCGCGGTGGATGCGCATTCCGCTGGCGATACCGGTGAGCACCGTCGGCTCGTAGAACCAGCCATCGCGGCGGTCAGTAGGCCGCTGCCCTCCGCACTGTGCTTTCGCGCCTTGCCGCAGGGCATCCTCGACCAGTGCCTCCAGATCCGCCCGACCGCTCTCGCTGGCCAACGGCCCGATCTCGGTAGCCTCGTCCAGCGGGTCACCGACACGCAGCGCGGACATACGTTCGACGAAGGCTGCCGCGAAGGGCTCGTACACGTCGCTGTGGACGATGAAGCGCTTGGCCGCGATGCACGACTGCCCGTTGTTCTGCACCCGGGCCGTGACCGCCACCTGTGCGGCGCGTTCCACGTCGGCCGAGGGCAGCACCAGGAACGGGTCGCTGCCGCCCAGTTCCAGGACGCTCTTCTTCACCTCGTCGCTCGCTACGGCGGCGACAGCGCGGCCTGCCGCCTCACTGCCGGTGAGCGTCACTGCCGCCACCCGCCGGTCGCGCACGATGCCCTCGATCGCGTCCGACCCCACCAGCAGGGTCTGGAAGCACCCCTGCGGGTATCCGGCCCGGGTGAACAACTGCTCCAGCAACAGGGCGGTGCGCGGCACGTTGGACGCGTGCTTGAGCAGCGCCACGTTGCCCGCCATGAGTGCGGGGGCAGCGAAGCGGACCACCTGCCACAGTGGGAAGTTCCAGGGCATCACCGCGAGCACCGGCCCCAGTGGCCGGTACCGCACCACGACCGCCGACGCGCCGGCGTCGGCGACGTCAGCGGGATCGATGTGTTCGTCGGCGAGCAGGCCTTCAGCGTGTGCGGCGAACCAGCGCATGGCCTTGGCGCACTTGGCCACCTCGGCACGGGCCTGCCCGATCGGCTTGCCCATCTCCAGGGTGATCGTGCGAGCGGTCTCCTCGCCGCCGGAGTCCAGCAGGTCCGCGGCGGCACGAAGCCGGGCGGCGCGCTCGGCGTAGCCGGTGGTCCGGTAGTCGGCGAACGCCGCGGCCGCCCGTGTCAGGCGCTCCTCGACACCCTGGGCGTCGAGCGGTTCAAAGGTCTCGAGGATTTCCCCTGTGGCGGGGTTGACAGTTGCGATAGGCATACCGGCAGTCTCCCTTCGTTCCTGTGAGGTTGCCTGCCCTGCCTCGAAGGAATTGACGCACATCCTGCGGGACGTCTTCGGCTTACCGCGGCGTTGCTCCCTGTCGCCGGCGCTGCACCCATGAATGCTTCTACCCCACCGCCGACCGACACGACCACCGCCCCACAGCCTGATCAGCGACCTTCCCCCGGTGAGAACTACACCCTGCTTCGTTTCAGCCGCCCAGCTTGACCGCACGGTGTACGTCGTCGGCGTAGGCCTCGGGCTGTTCCCAGGCTGCGAAGTGGCCGCCGGCAGGGTGTTCCACATAGTCGCAAACGTTCAGGAACGCCTCGGCGTAACTTCGCGGCTCCGGTTTGATGTCGCGTGGGAACACGGAGAGCACGGTCGGCGTGTCGATCCGGTCAGGGAGGGTGACCGGTTCGACATACGTGGCGAAAGAGGTGCCGATCGTGCCGGTGACCCAGTAGGCGGTGACCCAGGTGAGAAGCTCGTCCGGGGTGAAGGCGGACTCGTCGGACCAGGACTCCAGTTTCTCGACGATCCACGCCGCGAGGCCGGCGGGTGAGTCACCGAGGGCGACGGCGAGCGTGTTCGGCCGTGTCGACTGCTCCGCGATGTACCCGCCCTCGGTCCGGAACCACTGCGCCGACCGGCGGAGGTAGGCCGCCGCGTCGGGCGCGAGCTTCGCCGGGTCCGCCGTGAGCGCACGCTGCGGGGCAGTGTTCGTGAGGTGCAGGGCAGCCACCCGGTCCGGGTGTTCGGCTGCGAGGATTTCCGCGACGGTGCCACCCACGTCGCCACCGGACACCGTGTATCGCGAGTAACCGAGCTCATCCAGAGCGTCCGCGAGGATCCCGGCGATCCGGTTGACCGACATACCGGGAATGGTGAGCGGGGCCGCGAACGGGAAGCCCGGCAGGGCGGGAACCACCACGTGCATGTCTGTGAGCAAAGGCAGGACGCGCTCGAACCGCAGCACCGAGTCCGGCCAGCCGTGCAGCAGCACGACAACCGGGGCGCCGGGATCCGCAGACCGCTGGTGGATCACACGCAGGTCGGTGTCGCCTGCCTGCACCGTCACCCAGGGGAACTCGCCGATGCGGCGCTCGTGCACGCCCCAGTCGTACCCGTTCGCCCAGCGTTCGAGCAGTTCGTCGAGGTGGGTGCCGCGGATGCCGCGTGACCCGTCGTCACTCCACGGGGTCGTTACACGCCGCGTCCGCTGGAGTCGTTCACGCATCTCGTCGTTCATGTGTATCAGCGTACACATGATGTGTATGCTCGTACACATGACTTTGCGCAATGCGGCCGCAACCAGGCAGCGGATCCTGGAGCACGCGCGACACCAGTTCGCCCAGCACGGGTACACGGCGATCACGGTCAAAGGCGTGGCCGACGCGGCCGGCGTGTCGCCCAACCTCATCACGCGCTACTTCGGCGGCAAGGACGGCCTCTTCCTGGCGGCAACCCGGGTGGAGATCCCGGTCTCCAACTCCTTCGACGGCGAGCGTTCCGCGCTGGGTTCACGCCTCGCGGCGAGCATCGTCCAGCGCTGGTTCGGCGCACCCGGGGAGGACCCGCTGCTCGTACTGCAACGCGCGTCCGGCGAACGCCCGGAGGCGGCGGAGGCGCTGGCCGCCTTCCTCGATACGAACTCGCTCGAGCCGCTGCACCGCTACCTGCGCGAGGGCGGCCTGGACGACGCGGACGCCCGCGGCCGGGCCGCGGCTATCGACGCCTTCGTGCTCGGCGTCTCGACTCGCCGCCGGGTCCTGCGTTCCGAGCTCGGCGACCCCGCTGCTCTCCAGGCCTGGCTGAGCACCACCATCCAACGCCTCGCCGACGGGTGATGCGTCGGCACGGTGCTCCGGCTGCCGCGGGGTGATCAGCCGACGAGGTAGGAGAGAAGGTATCCCGCTCCCATGGCGATCAGAGCTGCCACAACCACTGCCAGCCATCGCAGGCGGTTCATCGGGAATCTCCTTGGACGTATGGTTCTGCGGGGTCCGGCCCGCGAAGCGATCTTCCGATCAGGACTGCCCGCGACGGACGCCCTTCTCGACCCGCTCGCCCAGGTCCTTGTCCACGTTGCCCAAGTACCAGAAGGCGCGCTCCAGCACCGGCTCGGTGACGCCGTTGAGCAGTTGCCCGATGATGTTGCTGACCAGCCGGTCCCTGGCGGCGTCGTCCATCACATCGCGGACCAGCGTGCCGGCCTGGCCCCAGTCGTCATCCTCGGCGTGCTGGACGTAGGCAGCGCGCATGATCTCGCCGTCGGCGTACCAGCTCGCGGGCTTGTAGTGCTCATCGTCCGCCTGCGGGCCGCCCTTGGAGTTCGGCCAGTACACCGGGTCGGTCCGGTTCACCATCCGCATCGCCCCGTCCTTGCTGTAGGTGTTGACAGGCGCGATGGGTGCGTTGACCGGGATCTGCTCGTAGTTCACGCCGAGCCGGGCCCGGTGCGCGTCGGAGTAGGAGAACAGCCGGGCCAGAAGCATGCGGTCCGGGCTCGGCCCGATCCCTGGCACCAGGTTGTTCGGCTGGAAGGCGGCCTGCTCGATCTCGGTGTGGTTGTCGGTGGGGTTGCGGTCGAGGGTCAGCTTGCCCACCTCGACCAGCGGGTAGTCCGAGTGCGGCCACACCTTGGTCAGGTCGAACGGGTTGAACCGGTAGGTCTTGGCCTCCTCGAACGGCATGATCTGCATGTGCAGCGTCCAGCTCGGGTGCTCGCCGCGCTGGATCGCCTCGTACAGATCCTTGGTGTGATAGTCGGGGACGGTCCCGGCCAGCCGATCGCCCTCGTCCTGGGTGAAGAACTCGATGCCCTGGTCGGTCTTGAAGTGGTACTTCACCCAGAACCGCTGGTCCTGAGCATTGATCCACATGTAGGTGTGGCTGCTGTAGCCGTTCATGTGCCGCCAGGTCCGCGGGAAGCCGCGGTCGCCCATCAGCCAGATCACCTGGTGCGCGGTCTCAGGCAACAGGGTCCAGAAGTCCCACTGCATGTCGTTGTCGCGCAGGTTGTTGTCGGCGCGGCGCTTCTGGGAGCGGATGAAGTTCTGGAAATGCAGCGGGTCCTTGACGAAGAAGACCGGCGTGTCGTTGCCGACCATGTCGTAGTTTCCCTCGCTGGTGTAGAACTTCAGCGAGAAGCCGCGCAGGTCCCGCCACATGTCAGGGCTGCCTCGCTCCCCGGCAACGGTGGAGAACCTGGCGACCATCCGGGTGGTGGTCCCAAGCTGGAACAGCGCCGCCTTGGTGTAGGCGCTGACATCATTGGTGACCTCGAACCGGCCGAACGCGCCGCTGCCCTTGGCATGCGGCTGGCGCTCCGTTATGCGCTCCCGGTTGAAGGTGGCCATCTGCTCGATCAGGTAGCTGTCCTGCAGCAGGATCGGGCCATCGGGACCGACGGTCAGCGAATACGCGTCGCTCTCGATCGGAATGCCGGAATCTGTCGTCTGGGTCGGCTCGGGCTGTACGTCGTTCATACGTGTGTCTCCTTGCAGGCCGCTAACGGTGGGGTCGAGCGACACAGCCGGATCGAACGCTCGCGGAGATCCCGACGACGGCCAACACGCCCGCTAGGACGGTGAATGCTCATCCGGCGCGGATTGCCACCGCCGCCAGCGGCCATTTTGTCCGCCGACTAGCCGGAACATCCGAATTACCACCATCTGTCACTCTACGGGTGGCCGAGCTTGTCTGCGCAGGCGGAGGCGCGCTCGGACGTCCCCCTCCCCAAGGGAGCGCCGGGGCGCGGGGCGGAGCCCAGACAGGCCCACCGGCGTCCTGCGCTCAACCCCTGCCAGCGAGGTCTTTGGATCGACCGGCACATGGTGAGGTCGCTCGTCGGATGAGGGTCCCGGACGTGAGACAGGCACCGCGCCGCGTCAAACAGTGGGCTGAGCTGGGGACGCACCGGGGCATTCGTCTCCGGGCACCACCAGAGGCGGCGTCGACTGGGATGGCACAGGGTGACGGGAGGTCATCGCAGCAGCGTGGCGGCTTGTGCGGCGAGGGCAGGGGTGATGACCGCTGCCGCGGTGGCGACTGCCTTGGCTCTGAGTGTGTGGTAGCGCTGCTCGTACTGGTGCTGCATGGCGCGGCTGCGGTCGGCGATGCGGCGTACCGCCGTTCGTGAGATCTGCAGGCGTTCGGCGGTGTAAATGGCCGATCCGGTCGTGCAGAAAGCCGCTGCTGGCCGTCCTGATGCTCGGCCGACTCGGGTTCGCGCCGTGGCAGTACGGCCGCGCCTTCGACGCGCCCTCGATCGGCGGGCTGCTCGGTTCGCGGCTGGCCCGACCAGTCGTGCGGACGATCCCACTCCCTCCCGGCTACGGCCGGGAGGATTCTTCGCCACCCCGCTCGTGGACGTGGCCGCGGCACCCGCCTGGATCAGGCGGGTGCCGCGGCCGGACGATGTGCGGGAGGAGACTCAGACCGCCCCGCCGGCACGGCGACGACGCATCATCAGCGCGCCCGCTCCGGCAGAGCCGGCGAGCAGGCTCGCACCCGCGGCCATCTCCGCCGAGTTGGTGCCGGCGATGGCGCCGCCGCTACCCGTGCTGACGCCGCCGTGGGGACGGTCGTCGCCCTTCTTGACCCAGACCCAGCCCTTGAACTTCTCGTCGCCGCACTTGACCCAGACGTCGTACTTCTCCGGCTCGGCGGTCGGGGAGATCTTGCCCTTGCCGGCAAGAATCCCGTCGTCGCGGTGCTCGAGCTCGATCGGCTGCCAGAACGCCTCCGAGGTGGCCACAGCCTCCTTGGTGTGGCACTGGCCGCCGTCGAAGACCCACACGGTGTCGCCCGGGTCGACGCTGCTCGGCTGCACGGTCACTCGGCCGCGTGCACCGTCATCGGCACTCGCTGTCGGGGATGCAACCAGGACGACGGCGCCGGCCGCGGCCATGGCGCACACGAAGCGCTTTGCGCGCATATTTCTTCTACCTCCTGAGAGAGGGGCCCGTGCGGATGGAGGTCGCCCGGACCCTGCACCTAAAGAACTCCTACGAAGTAATGAATATGTGATTAACGGGCCAGTGATAATCCGTCACCGCTTTTCGTCACTCACGCGGCGGCGCTACTTCCCCCGTACGGCTGTCCCGGAAGGCGCCCGAGCCGACACCGTGTCAATGAACCTCGGCCAGTGCGCATGACCCGGCGGGTTGAGCAGGCGATGGCGCTGCTGCGGGCGGGCATGAGTGTGACCGACGCGTGCAGGAGGTCCCCAGGTGCGCAACGACGTGGCTTCGGGCGGATTCCGCTGGGTCACGCTCGGCAGCGACGCGCAGCCCGGACTCGAGATCGTGCTCTCCGTGCCTCATGCAGGACGCTCACAGGCCGACGGTGACGCGCTGCAGGAACTCCTCACCAAGGGGTCCTGCCGAACATCGTGTTCCGCTCCGACGACGTCGACGCGGCCTTCGAGAAGGTGCGAGCCTCCGGCGCCGCGGTGCTTCAGGAGCCCATCGGCCAGTCCTGGGGCCCGTGCGACTGCGCGTTCCGGGACCACCCCTCGGGCAACACGGTCCGTATCTCGCAAGCGGCCAAAGGAAAACGACCGGGAGAGATCGGCTCCCGCGCGTTGCACAGGTTGAACTCGTCGGAGCGAACCGCACGTCGGGAACTGACGCTATGCCTCTCGCGTGTCCATGCCCTCAGCCTCCTGATCCTGGAGGGCGCTGGGTAGGCCGACGCGGTTGGCAAGGGCCACCGCGGCCACAGATGAGTGCACGTCAAGTTTGATCATCAAGTTCTGGACATGTGTGCGCACCGTATTGGTCGACAGGAACAGGCGCCGACCGATCTCCGGACGGCTGAGACCCGCACAGAGCAGGCCCAGAACTTCGCGCTCGCGTGTGGTGAGCGTGGCCAGCAACTCCGAGCCCTGCTCCTGGTCCTCACGCATCGTCATCAACTCGGCGAGCACCCGGGTGAGGAGAGGGGGCGGGATCCACGTCTCGTCCCTCAGTACGCCTCCGATCACCGTGAGCAAGTGCTGCAGGGAGCTGTTCTTGGGCACCCAGCCGCGCACACCGGCGCGGACCGCGACGCCGGCGAGGTCGTCGGTCCGGCTGCCCTCGCTGAGCACGATGACCGGTACGCCCAGCTCTCGGACCCAGGGAAGACCCGTCGGCGGGTAGCTCTCGGCGGCGAGCAGGCCGATATCGGTGACGACCGCATGGCCTTGGCCGGCCGCGACGAGCCTGCGCGCCTCCGCGAGGCTGGCGACCGCGCTGCTCGCCATTCCGCTCTGCTGCAGTCCTCTCGCGAGTACCTCAGCCACTGTGCGGCGTCGGTCGACGACCAGGATTCGGATTGTGCCCGGCATGAGTCCGAGGTTGCCATGGGGCCCGGGCGGCTGCCACTGGTGGCCGAGTGCGCACGCTTCTGCTTCCCTGGAGTGACCGGATTGACCGGAGCGACCGGAGCAGCTGGTAGCGACCGGTGGGAGGTCTGTCGTGACTGATCATCCGCCACCTCGACCTGACGCGCCGGAGCTGGTCGTGGCCGAGGCTGATCGGCTGTTCGTGGATGCACTGGCACTGGCCCTGGTCGACTGCGGCTACCGCGTCCGAGCCACCGCCACGAGTCGCAGCGGACTGGTGCGGGCCGTTCTCGCACACCGCCCCGACGTGTGCGTCCTGGACCTGCATCTGGCGGATGGACGGGCCGTGGACACCATCGGTCTGATCGCCAAGTACGCGCCGGAGGTGCGGATCCTCGCGGTGTCGCGGGACCCGGATCCGGTGCTGGTGGCGGCCGCCATGGAGACGGGAGCCGTGGGCTATCTGAGCAAGGATCAGGGCATCGACATGCTGGACAAGGCGCTCACCCGGGTGGTCGCGGGCGAGTTGTTCATCGAACCGGCTCTGGCCCTGGAGACCATTCGGCACGCGCGAGCCCGGCGCGACGGACTGGGCGAGCCCTTTCGCTGGCTCACCCAGCGAGAACTGGAGGTGCTGCGGCGGCTCACCGAGGGAGACGGCACGATCGAGATCGCGCACGCGCTGGGCATGACCACGAACACCGCGCGCACCCATGTGCAGAGCGTTCTGGACAAGCTCGGCGTGCACTCCCGCCTGGAGGCCGTCGCGCTGGCCAACCGGCTCGGCGTCGAGTTGCGGGCGGGATGAGTCAGCGGACGGTGGCCGGCAGCAGCGTGCTGGTGCCGTACAGCTTGGTCCAGGCCGGCAGCCGATCGGTGCTGACGTCCTTCCACAGTGCGGGGGTGCTGCGCGGGTCCAGCGTCAGCGCGGCTTGTCCGTCGACGGTGATGAACTGCCCGAGCGGCGCGCTCACGAAGGTCACATTGCCTGAGCCCACGTCGTGCAGGCCCAGGGCGAGGTCACGCAGCGCGCTGTTGGACAACTGGTCGTCCACGCTGACCGCCTTGCTGACCGCGTCCAGCACCCGGCTGAGCCCGAACGGATCGGTGAAGGAGAGCTGGCCTGCCGTCTTGGCCATCAGGGACCGCAGGAAGTTCTGCTGCCGCGCGATCCGGTCCAGGTCGCCGTTGGGCAGGCCGTAGCGCTGGCGTACGTAGGCCAGCGCGGTTGCGCCGTTCATGGTGTAGGTGCCGGTGGTCCAGTGGCGGTTCTGCTGGGGGTCGTAGGAGTTGTTCGGGATGGTGATCGTGACCCCGCCGACCGCGTCGGTGAGCGACTTGAAACCGCTCCAGTCGATGGCGCCGAAGTGGTCGATCCGGATGCCGGTGAACTGCTCCACGGTCTCGATGAGCAGCGGCGGGCCGCCCCAGGAGAACGCCGCGTTGATCTTCGCTGAGCCGTGTCCGGGAATCGGCACCCAGGTGTCACGCGGAATCGAGACCACATAGGCGTTCCGCCCGTCGGAGGTGAGGTGCAGCAGCATGATCGTGTCAGTGCGCTGTGCTCCGTACACCCAGAGCGGTGCCTTGGCCGCGTTGCCTGTGGTCGGCAGATCCGCCCGCGAGTCCAGCCCGACCAGGAGGAAGGTCATCGACTTCGCGGCCTCGGGGGGCTTGGCCGGACGTTGGGACGCGGGGACGGTCGGCAGTGCGCCTGCGATCCGCTGCACCTGGCCGGCGTAGTGGTTGGTGCCCCACCACAGGCCGCCTGCGCCCAGCATCAGCAGGAGGGCCAGTGTGGCGCCGATCGCGAGGAGGATGTTCCGGCGCCGGTGCGGGGAGCGGTGGCCGAACATCAGAAGTCGTCCGGGTACGGGGCCGCTGCCACCAGGTGCCGCTCGGCGGACGCCGATGGAAGGCTCGCCGAAGCGGGAACCGGGAAGCCCGGCAGCAGTTGGGCGAGCCTGTTGCGTACCTCGGCGGCGTCGTTGCGCTCCGCGGCGGCGTACAGGTCGGGGATGCCGAGGGCGACGCGGGCCGTGGCGCTCAGCGAGCACGGGATGGCGGCTTGGATCTTCGGGTGCGCCGTGGGGTGGCGCTGTTCGCGTTCGGAGAAGAGCGACTCGCTCAGCTTCTCGCCGCGCCGCAGGCCGGTGAAGCGGATCGGTGGCTGCTCCGTGTTCATCTGCTCGGCGAACTTGCGTACGAGGTCCAGGATCCGCACCGGCTCGCCCATGTCCAGGACGAACACCTCTCCGCCGGTGGCCAGTCGAGCGGCTTCGAGGACCAGCCCGGCGGCCTCCTCGATGGTCATGAAGAACCGCGTCATGTCCGGATGGGTGACGGTGACCGGCGCCCCAGACCGCAACTGTTCCGCCAGAACGTCGAGCAGTGAGCCGCGGCTGCCCAGCACATTGCCGAACCGCACGGCGGCGAAGACCGTCGGTGCCGCGTGCCGTGCCTGCACGATCATCTCGGCCAGCCGTTTGGTCGCGCCCAGCACCGAGATCGGGTCGGCCGCCTTGTCGGTGGAGATCAGGATGAATCGCCTGACGCCGGTCTCGATGGCGACCTGGACCAGGTGGTCGGTGCCGAGCACGTTCGACTTCACACCCTCGCAGGGGTGGTGTTCCAGTATCGGGAGGTGCTTGTGGGCGGCCGCGTGGAAGACGACCTCGGGCCGCAGCTCGTGGAACACCTGCTCAAGGCGGGCCCGGTCGCGGATGTCGGAGATCACCACGTCGTCGACGTTCACGGCGGAGCCGTACAGTTCCAGTTGCAGGCGGTGCAGGTTGGACTCGTCGTGGTCCAGCAGGAACAGCCGGCTCGGACCGAAGCCGTAGACCTGACGGCACAGTTCACTGCCGATCGAGCCGCCGGCACCTGTCACCAGGACCCGCCGCCCGGCGATCGTTCGCCGGGCCTCCGCACCCACCACATGCACTTCCTGGCGGCCGATCAGCCGGTTGACGTCCAGCGCGCGCAGGTCGCCACCGACCACGTCGCGGCGCAGCGCCGCAATGAACGACGGCAGGTAGCGCACGCTGGCGCCCGCCGCCGCCCCGGCTGCGGCGACCTGCTGGAAGCGTTCGGCCGAAAGACCGGGGATCGCCACCACCACGGCCTCGATCGAGTGGGCCGTGACAGCCGACTCGGTCTGGTCCAGGTTGCCCAGCAGGGGCAGCATCCTGTTGCCGGCCTTGGCCGGGTCGTCGTCGAGGAAGCCGACCGGGGCGAGGCCGAACTCCGGTACCCGGAGCAGGTCGCGGGCGAGGGCCCAACCGGCCTCGCCGGCGCCGACGATGAGGGTGCGCAGGGCGGTACTGGGATGCTGCTGCGTCTGCGCGGACATGGCCGGGGAGGTAGTCATGAGGAGTCCGCCTTCATTCGGGGCGCCTCCGCGGCACCGGACGCCGAGCCACGGGCGAGCCCGGCGAGCGCGTCGCAGACCCGGTCGACCTCGTCCTCGGTGAGGCCGGGGTGCAGCGGCAGCGACAGCAGTTGTGGGAAGAGCCCGTCGGCGCCAGGCAGTCCGCTCGGCGGCCGCAGAGCGCTGCGCCGGAAGTACCAGAGGTGGTGCAGTGGGATGAAGTGCACGGACGTGCCGATGCCCTGCTCGGCCAGCCGTGCCACCAACTCGTCCCGGTGCATCCCGTAGTGGTCCATGACGCGCACCGCGTAGAGATGCCAGGCGTGCCGGCCTTCGGGGGGCGCGGACGGCAGGGCCAGCCCGGGCACGGCACGCAGCCGAGAGGTGTAGTGGGCGGCAAGGTCCTCGCGCCGGTGCTGCCAGTCGCTGAGATGGTGCAGCTGCGCCCGCCCGATCGAGGCCTGAAGTTCGGTCATATTGGCCTTCAGGCCTGCGTCGTCGACCGTGTACTGCCACCGTCCGCCCGGGAGGTGGCGTCGCCAGGCGTCCGCCGACATCCCGTGAAGTCGCGCCCGCTGGACCGACTCGGCCAGATCGCCGTCGTCGGTGGTCACCATGCCGCCTTCGCCGATCGGCAGGTTCTTGGTGGCGTAGAAGCTGAAACAGGCAGCCTGCGAGAGCGCACCCACCGGGCGGTCGCCCACATAGGTCCCCAGAGCGTGGGCGGCGTCCTCGACCACCCGCCGCATCGGCAGCCCGGCAGCCTCGGCCAGCTCGCCCAGCGGCGCGGGGGCCCCGCCGTAGTGCATCACCATCATCGCCTGCGGCTGCCCGCAGTCCTTGGCCGCCCGGGCGACCGTGGCCGCCGACGGCATCCCGGTACCCGGCTCGACGTCGACCAGCAACGGCAGCAGTCCCGCGTGCACCACCGCCTGGGCGGCCCCGCAGAACGTCAACGTCGGCACCATGACCATGCTGCGTTCGGGCAGGCGCAGTGCTCGTAGCGCGAGTTCGATCGCGGCAGTGCAGGAACTCACCGCCACCGCATGCCGGGCCCCGACCCGGTCGGCGAACTCGCGCTCGAACAGCCCTGTCTGCGGACCGGCGCTGACCCAACCCGACTCCAGCACCAGTTGCGCGGCCAGCCGGGCCTCAGGGCAGATCTCGGTTCGCGCGAACGGCACCGGAGGCTCGTCGGCAGCCGCCGACGCTCCACGGTGGAAAGCCGACGTGCCCATCGCACTACCTCCTCGTACCGGTCGTGTCCCTGTACGAAACCTAGGCACGGGGAGCTGGAGGGGGATCCGATGGCAGGACGACTTCTTGTACGCCATCTGAGGATCACCCCCCACCAGCCCGGACCCCGCGAGGTACGTTGCCAATACAGGCTGGAGGGCAGGGCATTGATGATCCTCGACCGCCCACGTGCTCGATCTACCCCACTCGGCCGGTTGTTCGGCGCCACGGGAGCAGATCTCTTCACCGGAGTGGGCTACAGCGCGATCGCTCAGGCCGCACCCCTGCTGGTCAACGTCGCGCTCACGCCCTATCTGATCCGTCACCTCGGGTTGGACCGCTTCGGTGTCTGGTCACTGATCCTGCTGCTCCTGTGGACGTTCACCTCCCTGGACGGCGGCGTCAGCGCCTCGCTGGCGCGCTTCTACGCGTTCCACGGCGCTCGTGGCGACCGCACGGGGACCGGGCGCCTCGTTCTGGGATCGCTGGCGTTGTTCACGGCACTCGGCCTGCTCCTCAGCGGTCTCTGCGTGCTGCTGGCACCCGCAGCCTCCCTCCTGCACATCCCGCCCCAGCTGCGGGGCGAGGCCGTCGAGGTGCTGCGCTTCCTGGGCCCGCTGGTCACCCTGGCGCTGGTCACCAACTCGGCCACCTCGCTGCTGCAGGCCAACGCCCGGTTCCGGGGGCTGGCAGGTGTCACGCTCTGCTCCTGCGCCGTCTACGCGGCCGGGGTGGTACTGGTCATCGGTCACGGCGGGTCGCTGACGGCGTTGGCCGCCGTCACCGCCCTCAGGTTCGTGGTCCTGCTGGCCGGCGGATTCGTGCTGGCGGCGCGGCACGTCGCCATCCACCGTCCACTGCTGCCGCCCTCGCGCGAGCGCCGGGACTTCGGCGGCTACGCCCTGCGGATGCAGCTGTCCGGTCTCACGGTCTTCCTCAACGGCGAGATCGATGCCTTCGTGATCGCCGCGGTCCTGCCGATTCGCTTCGTGGGGATCTATGCCGCCGGCCTCCAGGCCGCGTCCGCGGTGCGGAGCCTCCCGCTCTACGCGTTCCCGCCGATCCTCACCCGGATGACGACCGGCTTCGCCCGGCACGGCCTGCCCGGCGCGGTGCGGGAGTTCCACCGGCTGCAGTCCCGCTGGCTGCCGGCCGTGCTCGCCTACGGGGCAGTGTCGACTGCGGCTGTCGTGTTCGCCGTGCCCGTGTGGCTGGGCCCGGGACTGCGGCTGAGCGGGGTGGTGGCGGCCACGCTCCTGGCGGGGTACACCGTGCATGTCGCGCTCACCGGGATGCGGACCTGCCTGGTCCGGGCGATCGGCCGCCCTGGACTGGAGACCCGCTACTCCTGGTTCGCGACGCTGGTCAATACCGCGCTGACCGTGCCGCTGGCGCTGCTGTTCGGGGTGGTCGGGGTGGTCGCCGCCACCGCCGTCGGACTGGTGGCCGGATCCCTGTACTTCGTCGTGCTGTGCGGCCGGGTCGCCGAACTGCACCGGCAACCGATCCCAGGGCGATGGGTCCTGGCGATCGCGCTCGCGGTGCTGGTGGCTGTCGCGGGCGAACTGCCCATCGTGGGAACGGGGTGGCACGGCACGGTGCCGTTCATGCTGGCCGGCCTACCGGCAGCGGCCGGCCTCTCCGTGGCCGCGATCCTGGCGGTGCAGGGCGGAGGTCCTCGATGACTGCTGCCAAGAAGGTCCTGATCATCGGCCAGTTGGACGGCTACGCCAACCAACTCAAGCCGCTCCAGATCCGGCGCTTCCTCCAGGAGCACGGCCACGAGGTGCGCCTGGTCGACACCTTCCTGCTGAGCCGGGCGTCCACGTCGCCGTCGGGCTTCGGCCGTCGGCTGCCGGCACCGGCGCCGAGGAGGATGGCGCTGTACGCGACCGAGGCGATGACCGCTCTGGTGCTCCGCCACTGGGGCGCAGGACGGCGATTCCTCTCCTACTACGCCCTGCGTGCGGACTACCGACTGCGCCGCGGCATCCTCAGATCCGCCCTCCCGCTCGACGAGTTCGACCTGATCATCTGTGAGGATCCCTACGACGCTGGTGCGCTGACCGCGGCCGGCACCGCACGCACGCTGTACGACTGCCCCACGCCGTGGGCCGACGAGGTGTTCTACGAGGGAAGGCTCACCGGGCGCCAGCACCGGAAGTTCCGCCGGCTGGAGGCAGAACTCTTCGAGAGCGTGGACCACCTGGCCTTCCACTGGGACTCCTACGCGCGGTATGCCGTCGAGCACTACGGGATCAGCGGCCGCAACCTGCTGACCCTGAACTTCGGTTGCACGCCTTCGCCCAGCCGGGTCCGTTTCGCGGACCCGCTGCGGATCGTCTACCTCGGATCGCTGGGGTCCCGGTTCATCGATCTCCCGCTGCTGTCGCGGCTGTCCCGGCTCTACCCCCACATCGACGTCTACGGGGGTCCGCCGCCCGACCCCAGGCTCGGCCTCAACTACCGAGGCTACGCGCCGCCCCAGGTGCTGCAGGGGTACCAGGTCGGGCTGGTCACCTGTACGCAGGACCAGCTGCGTCGGGACGGCTTCTCGGCGAAGCACCTGCAGTACCTCGCGCAGGGGCTCCCGGTTCTGGTACCCGCCTGGCGACGCCACCTTGACCAGCTGCGCGGATCGGTGACCTACGACGAGTCGACGTTCCTGTCCGCCGTGGCAGCCCTCGGTGACGAACAGGAGTGGCGGCGGATCAGCGACGAAGCCCACGCCCAGGCGAGCCGACTGGCCTGGGACGAGACCCTGCGCCCGTTGCAGTCCTTGCTGGCCCGACCAGCGGGGCAGTAGAGGCGTGGGCTCCTGACAGTGACCGTCGGCTCCTTCGCTCGGTCGGCCGCTGCGTCGGCGCGGGGGTGCCGCTACCTCTGCTGCCGTGCGCCGTCACTGGGATCAGGGTGGCGGCGACCAAGGTGAAGGTGAGCCAGTCATTGATGCCGAAGGACCACGGTCGTTCCAGGCACGAGGTGACCAGCACCGGGATGATTACGCACGAGGAGACCGCGAGGCCGCCGCTGCCGCCCCGCAATAGCAGGTAGGCAAGCAGTGCGAGGAAGCCGAGGAGGCCGATGATCCCGCCCGCGTAGAGGATGTCGAGCCATTGGTTGTGCACCGAATAGGTGAGCGCCACGGGGATCTGCCCCACCTGGTAGAGATCGGCCCAGGCCTTGGCGCCGAACCCGACGATCGGCGAAGCGGGCAGCTGTTCCCTGGCGACGCTCCAGAAGACCTCCCGTTGCGACAAGGAGTCGGGGCCGAGGTTCAGGAAGGGCAGGGCGAACCCCGCGCCCCCCGCCACGGCGACACCACCCAGTACCACCCAGGTTCTCCCCGTCGCACCGGTCCTCGCGTCGGCCTTGTCCAGGCTCCACGGCTCGGGTAGTTGGGGCCGAAGGACCAGCAGGAACAGCAGCGCGGCGACGGCGGTCGCGATGGCCTGTCGGCTGCCGGTCGCGAGCACGACCGAGGCCAGATAGCAGGCGAGGACCACCCGCACCCGACCGCGCAGCGCGATCCAGACGAACGGGATGCTGAGTGCCAGGGCCAGCCCGAAGGTGTTCTCGTTGGGAAACACGCCCGTGTACAGGACCCCGAAGACACCGCACTTGTCGGATCGGCAGTCGCGGAAGACGCCGTTGGCGTTCACCAGCGCCCGTATGCCGCCGAGCACCACCAACACCAGTCCGCTCGCCGCCGCCCCGAGGAAGGCGGAGCGGCCCGGTCGCGCGACAGCGGCAGCCAGGAGCACGACCAGCAGAACGACCTGCCTGCTCGCGAATATCTGATGCCCGTTCAGCGCATCGGAGGTCGCGGTGACCAGACAGATCCCGGCGGCGATCAGCGGCGCGACATTGAGCCGCGCCTTGCCACTGAAACACCTCAGGGCGAAGAAGAGCACACTGCCGCCCAGGAGAACGGCGTTTCCGGCCTGGTCCACCCGGTAGGCGCCGGCCGAGAGCCCTACTTGGACGGTGCCGAAGGCGTTCACGGTCACCGGCTGGGTTGTGCCGAGGCCGGACAGGATGGTGGGCAGACTCGCGATCATCCCGACGGCGAGGACGAAGGTGGCGGTCAGGTCCCAGTCGCCGAAGGCCCGCGCGCGCCGCGCCGCGAGCAGGATGGGGATCACGGCCAGCAGGGCCGTGATCCCCAGGACCAGTGCTACCGCGTGCGGTGACATCGCTGCCTCGCAGGACTTCCGCGGGGTACCACTAGGTGCGCCGGTTGCTGAGTCGGGTGCTCGGCGGGTCCAGCGTCAGTACCGGCACGCCGTCCGTCAGTGGCGACCCGGCCGACTCGGGTTCGCCGTCCCGGCCCGTGCTCCAGGGTGTCGGACGCGGCCCGGAGGGCGCCGCACAGCCGTCCGCGGAGTCGCTGCGGCGGTCGTGGGCAGTGTCCGACTGCTCCTTGGACGCCATGGTGAGGACGACGCCCAGCATCCGTGCGTCGACCGCTGCCAGGCAGTCGAGCGCGCGGTGCGCCTGCGCGCGGGAGGTTCGTCCCGACCGTACGACCAGGCAGGCGCTACCGGCTTCAGCGGCGAGCACGGCGCCGTCGGTGAACGGCAGCAGCGGTGGACTGTCCAGGAGCACCAGGTCCGCACGTGCCTCGAGGGCGCGCAGGACGTTGCCCAGGGCGGGCCTGGCGAGCAGTTCGGTGGGGTCGGCCGCGGTTCCGCCGCTGACCACGACCCGCAGCAGGCCGTCGCCCCAGTCCTGCAGGGCGCTGTCGAGTTCGGCCGTCCCCCGCAGGACGTCGGTGAGCCCGATCGTTCCTGCCAGGCCGAGGAGTTCGGCCAGTCGCGGCCGACGCAGATCACCCTCGACCAGGATGACGCGGCGGCCGGCCTGCGCCAGGCTCACCGCCAGGTCGACTGCGGTGGTGGTTCTGCCCTCAGCGCGGAGCGCGCTCGTGACGACCATCGATCGGGCCGGATCGTCTCCGCCGAGGTAGCGGATGCTGGTGCAGAGTTGATCGACGGCCTCGGTCCGCGCCGACCGGGAAGCGTCCCGGTATGCGTCCGCAGACCGCGGCGTGCGGCGCGACGAGGAGTCGAAGGGGATGGCGCCGAGCGTCCGCAGACCGAGCTCCTGGCGGATGTCGTCGCGGGTCTTGATCCGGGTGTCGACCGCCGCGCGCACCAGTGCGCCGCTGACGCCCAGGGCGAGGCCGACCACGGCCCCGATCCCCAGGTAGAGCGTCGACTGGGGACTGGTCGGCGCGGTCGGCGCTACGGACGGCCCGACTGCGCTGACTTTCACCAGCGGGACTCCGTTCGGCGACGTCGGCTCGATCCCGGCCACGAAGGTCGTGAACTGGGAGGCCGTCGCATTGGCGATGGCCTGTGCCTGCTGCGGCGAGGTGTCCGTCACCTTGATGTCGATCAGGACGGTGTCGAGTGGTGCGGTCGCGCTGATCTGTCCGGCGAGCTGCTCGGGTGTGGTGTGCAGGCCCAGCGTGGCGATGACGCCGTTGATGACGGACGGACTGTCGATGATCTGCGTGTAGGACTGGACCCGCTCCTGCGAGAACAGGCCGCCCTGGTAGGCGTTGGCGCTGTTCACGTCGCTGGTGGCGACGAAGAGCTGGGCGTGTGCGGTGTACGTCCGCGGTGTCAGCGCGACCGCCGCGGCTGCCGCAGCCAGACCGATCACCAGGCAGGCGATGACGATGCGCCACCGCTCGCGCAGCACTCGGACGTAGTCGCGTAGGTCCATCGGGAATCCTCCGTCCGTGCATCGGCCACGCCGTCCATCGGGCACGGTGACCGCCGGATGAACTCACCGTACGAAGTCGCGGTCGAGCCCGGATGCGCCAGCGGCAGGACTTCGGCTACGTCATTTGCGCCACCGTGACGGCCGGTCGGCCGCAGACGTCGTACTGGAACTCGCACCGCCAACAGATCCCCCCGCGGCGCAACCGGATTAGCCTGCTTCTGCGATCACCGGTCTGATCAGCAATCCGAGGGGTGCGAGGAGCGATGGGACTGAGGCTCGTTCAGGACAGCATCGGCTGGGACGTCGAGAACTGGGCCAGGTGTCTCGGGTTCTGGGAGCGGCACAGTGCGCTGGGCCCAGACGCCCGGTCCGCTCTGGAGGTCGGGGCCGGGGGCAGGCACGGAAACCTCTCGCTGTGGCTGGCCGCCAAGGGTTTCCGGGTGGTGTGTTCCGGCGCTGAGCCGCCCTCGGCCGAGACACGGGCGTCGCATGCCGAGCACGGGTTCGGCGACGCTGTCTCCTATGAGCAGATCGACGTACTCGATATGCCGTACACCGGGATCTTCGACGTGGTCGCGTTCAAATCACTGCTGGGATTCTTCGGGATGAGCGGAGATGACGGCGCTCTCGACCGGCAGCGGAGCGCAGTGCTGGGCATGCACGCGGCGCTGAGGCCGGGCGGCGAGTTGTGGTTGGCGGAGAACGCGCCGGGGAGCAAGGTGCATGAGTTCTTCCGCAGCCGTTACGGCTGGGGCGGAAAAGGGTGGAAGTACGTTCCGTTGGACAGGGCCGACCGGCTCCTGTCGTGCTTCGAGAGCTTCGACCGAACGACCCTCGGACTGCTCGGGGCGTTCGGCAGGTCCGAGCGGCAACGGCGGGTCATGGGAACCGTGGACCGGGTGCTGCTCGATCGCCTCGCGCCCGAGCGGTGGCGGTACATCCTGGTCGGCGTGGCCCGTAAGAGCGCGGCCGCTGCGGACCGACTCGGCGGGACGACTCAGCGAGATCTTTGCGCGCCGCGGTAGTACGCGATGATCTCCTCGGGCGACATCTCGCGATCCCTTTTGCGGCCGAGGAAGTACTGTGCGGAGGCGCTGTCGGCCGCGTAGGCGGCGGGGACGGCGGCGTCGAGGCGGCGCAGCCAGAACAGCAGGGCGCGGATCAGCCGGCCTGCGGTCGCCGAACGGGTCAGTCCGCGGACCAGGTGGTCGATGCTCCACACCAGCTGGGTTCCGGGGCCGGCCACCGTTCCGGCGTCGATCTCGGCGAACCTTCGGAACAGGAAGCGATGCCCGCTGGCGGTGTAGCGGACGAAATCGTAGGCGCCGGCGTGCACCTGCTGCAGGAACGGGGTCTCGGCATAGACAAGACCGTCGTCCTTGAGTACCCGGTGGATCTCGGCGACCACCAGCTCTGGGTCGAGTACGTGTTCCAGGACCGCCTGGACCACGATCGCATCGGCACTCCGGTCGGCCAGCGGGATCTGGTGGGCGTCAGCCAAAAACTGGGTGGACGGGCCTGTGACGATGTCGAACCCGATGACCTGGACCCTGGGGTCGCGGTACACGGCGGCCGTCCCGTTGCCCACGGTCGCACCGCCGACGACCAGCAGAGTCGGCGCTGACCCTGGCAACGACCGCAACAGTCGGTCGACGTTTCGGACCGCCGCTCGATTGACCGGCTTCCACAGCCCGCGCAACGCGGGCGGAAGCCGGTCCACCGCCGACCGGGGGAGCGCCGCACCGGCGGCCAGGCCCACCTGCTCGCGACGCAGCACACTGCGCTCAAAGTCAACCAGGACCGGCCACCGTCCGACCATCGGGAAGGAGCCCGCGGGGTGGTACGGACAGTCGGGTGCCGCGCAGTGGAAGGAGTGGGGCGCCGCAAGCAGCGTGGACCGGCAGCGTGGGCACACCAGCAGCGGTCTGATCGCGTCCAGGTCGATGAGCGGCATGAACTCTCCCGAGGCAGTGCGCCGCGCCGATCAGCTACGGCGAACGGCTACGGGGAACGGCTGAGGCGAACGGCTACGGCGAACAGCTACGCCGATCTCGTCCGAATGCGGGAGCCGTCGACGTCCGACCTCCGCCTACGTTGAGTCTGGAACAGACCGAAGAAAACCGCCGCTCGCCTGGTGAGGGCCATGGACATCCCCGTTCGCAACTGTGTGGTCACGCCCTACGGCCGTGGCGCGGGCAGTGCGCGCGTACGCGTCTTCGAGTGGTTGGACCTGCTCGACACCGAATTCGTCGTCAGCAGCTACCTTGCCCGCAGTGATGCCAGGCCCTCGCAGTTGGTCCGGCGTCCGGCCGCAGTGGCCCGGGCGGAACTCAGGCTGCGCGAGCTCGCCAACGCACGACCGCAGCGGCTGCTGCTCCACCGCGAGGCTTCCCCGCTCAGCCGGGGCGGCCTGGAACGACGGTTGATCACCCGGGCTGACTTCGCGGTGTACGACTTCGACGACGCCCTGCAGTGGGACTACGGGAGCGGCGGCCTGGCACGGCGGCTGGCCCCCAAGGCGGCCAAGGCGCTGACCGCGGTGGGCTGCGCCGACCGGGTGGTCGCGGGCTGCCCGGTCCTGGCCGAGTGGGCGTCGGGATTCCATCGCGACGTGCGGGTGATTCCCAGCTGCGTCACCCCGTCGGCCTATCTGCGGAAGAGTCAGTACGCGTTGCACGACCCGCCCCGGCTCGGCTGGGTCGGATCGCGGGACAACGAGAGATGCCTCCTGCTCATCGCGGACGCCTTGGCGCAGGTGCACGCCCGGACCGGTGCGCGGTTGACCCTGATCGGTACCACCCGCCGTTCGCTCGGCCCGATCGAGGACTTCATCGACCGCCTCGCCTGGAGCGAATCGGTCCAGCGGACCGTCCTCGCGGACCTCGACATCGGGGTGATGCCGGTGCCGGACACTCCGTACAGCCGGGGGAAGTGCGGATACAAGCTGCTCCAGTACGGGGCCGTCGGGCTGCCGGCGGTGGCCAGCCCGATCGGGGTCAACGCCGAGATCCTCTCGCGCTTCGGCATGCCCGGACCACACGGCCCGGGGGAGTGGACCGACGCGATCCTCGGGCTGCTGGACAGCTCCGCTGCCACGCGAGAGCGGCACGGAGCACAGGCCCACCAGGTCACCTGCCAGGAGTACTCCTACCAGGCATGGCTGACGGAGTGGCAGTCCGCTCTGGAACTCGGGACGGAGCAGCCCGGGATGGTGCCCAGATGCTCGACGTCGTGATCGTGAACTGGAACACCGGGGACAGGCTCCAGGCCTGCCTCCGCTCGATCGAGCGCAGCGACCGCTCGGTCCTGCCGGTCGACCAGGTCGTTGTCGTCGACAACGCCTCGCACGACGGATCCGCCGAGGGACTTGAGCTCCCGTCGCTCCGGGTGACGACCGTGCACAACCGCCGCAATCTGGGCTTCGCGGCAGCCTGCAACCAGGGCGCCGCGCACTGCTCCGGCACCTACCTGCTGTTCCTCAATCCGGACACCGAGCTGTACCCGGACACGCTGCGGACGGTAGGGGAGTTCATGCGCACCCAGGAAGCCGCGGTCGTCGGCATCTGCGGCGGCCGGATGCTCGACGAGCGTGGTCAGCCCGGCATCTCCTGCTCCCGGTTCCCCACCCTGACCTCGTACATCGGGACGATGACCGGCCTCGACCGGGCGCTGCCCGCGGTCTTCCCCCCGCATCACCTGGCGGCCGCGGAGCTGACCGGCTCCGGAGCGGTGGACCAGGTGATCGGCGCGTTCTCGCTGGTGCGCCGATCCCTGTTCGACGACCTCGGCGGCTTCGACGAACGCTTCTTCCTCTACCAGGAGGACGTGGACTTCGCACTGCGGGCTCGCCGGCGCGGTTGGCTGTCGTACTACCTCAGCGACGCGCGGGTGCAGCACATCGGAAACGTCAGCTCGGACCAGATCCGCGGCCTGCGGCTCTCCTACTCACTGTGCAGCCGGAGCCTGTTCGCGTTTCACCACTGGCCGCGCTGGAAGGCGAGCCTGCTCGTCGCCCTGACCCTGTCCGTCGAGCTGACCGCCCGTGTCGCCAGGGCGGTGCTGCGGGGCAGCCGCGCGGAAGTCCGGGACACCGCGACCGGGTACCGGGACTACCTGCGCTGGCTGCTGCGGTCGATGCCGAGCGCGTACCGAGGGAGCGATCCATGGACCGCGTCGGCCGCGTGACCACACCGTCCCGTACCCGCCGAGCGCTGGACATCGCCTGCGGACTCCTCGCACTCGTGGTCCTCTCGCCCCTGCTCGCCGTACTCACCCTGCTGGTACGGGTCACCAGCCAGGGGCCGGCGTTGTTCCGCCAGCAGCGGGTCGGCGAGGGCGGGATCGCCTTCACCCTCTACAAGTTCCGCTCCATGCGCTGGAGATCGGACGGTCCCGACGTGACCACCGGTGCCGACCCGCGGGTGACGCCGCTGGGCAGGCTGATCCGCCGGACCAGCCTGGACGAGCTGCCGCAGCTGCTCAACCTGGTGCGCGGTGATATGACGCTGGTCGGCCCGCGGCCCGAGACCCTGGGGCTGGCCCGCCGCTACCCCGCGGAGTGCCGGTGGGTGCTCTCCTACCGCCCGGGTATCACCGGCCCGGTCCAGCTCCGCTCGCGGGAGCTCGCGGCGCCTCCCGACGGAGTCCGCGATCCCGAGGCGTACTACCTCGATGTGCTGGTGCCGCGCCGGGTGGCGCTCGACGCCGAGTTCCTCGCCGCGCCCACGCTGGTGCGTGAACTCGGACTGGTGCTGCGCACCGTGCGCCGGCTGGCCGTACCTGCGCGGATGACGTAGCCGATCTCGTGCTGCGATGGGATCTTGCCCGAGCCCTGCTGACCTAGCGTCAGAGCAGAAGGAGCCGCCCGATCCGAACCGGACGAACGGCGGCCACCCAGGGAGGCAGGGAGGTGGTTCCGGGTGCGAGCCTTCGTGACCGGTGCGGCCGGATTCATCGGGTCCCATCTGTGCGAGCACCTGCTCGCCTGCGGCGACGACGTCGTCGGCGTCGACGCGATGACCGACTACTACGATCCTTCGCGCAAGCGGCGAAACCTCGCGCATCTGCTGGGCCGGGAGCGGTTCACCTTCAGACGCGGTGATGTGCTCGCGCTGCCGCTGGACGAGCTGCTCGCCGACGCGGAGGTCGTCTACCACCTGGCCGGTCAGCCGGGGGTCCGCGCATCCTGGGGCCGCCAGTTCGCTCTCTACCTGGACCGCAACGTCCAGGCGACGCAGTGTGTGCTGGAGTCTGCCCGAGGGGCGCGCCTGTACCGACTGGTCTACGCGTCGAGCTCGTCCGTCTACGGCGACGCCGAGGCATACCCCACCGCCGAGACCCTGTGTCCCAGGCCGGTGTCGCCCTACGGGGTGACCAAGCTCGCGGCCGAGCAACTGTGCGAGCTCTACCGGACCTGCTTCGGGGTCCCGACGGTCTCGCTTCGACTGTTCAGCGTGTACGGACCGCGCCAACGGCCCGACATGGCGTTCGCCCGGCTGATCCGAGCCGCGTTCACCGGCGAACCGTTCCCGCTGCACGGCGACGGTGAGCAGACCCGGGACTTCACCTATGTGCGGGATGTGGTGACCGCCATGCGGCAGGCCGCACTCGGCCCGTGGACCGGTGTCGCCAATGTGGGCGGCGGCCAGCGGGTGACGATGAACCAGGTCATCGCCGAGGTCTCCGAGTTGGCCGCACCCGTGCGGGTGCTCGGAACCCCGGTGCAGGACGGCGACGTACGTCACACCGCGGCTGACATCTCGCTGGCCCGGCAGGCCTTCGGCTATCGGCCGAGCGTGGGCATCAGCGAGGGACTCGCCGCCATGGTTCTGGCCGAACGCGAAGAACGGTGGGCCACGGAGGTAGCCGAACTCGCGGCACATGCGGCGGTGCCGGGATGACGTACTGGCCCGCCGCGCCCGCTCCGGTCGCACCGGCCCATCTGCTCCCGCCGCAGCCGACACCGCCGCGGGTCAAGGTGCTGCACGTGATCACCCGGTTCTGGGCCGGGGCCGGCGGCAACACGCTGCTGACGGCCGTCGGCATGGACCCGCGGGTGTACGAGGTATGGGTCGCCGGGGTGCCCGGAGGCGAACTGTGGGACCGCGCCAGGGCGGCCGGCCTGCGGACTGTCGAGATTCCCGGGTTCCGCGAGGTGCTCGCACCCGCCGACCTGTTCGTTCTGGTCCGGCTGATCCGCTTGATCCGGCGCGAGCGCTTCGCGGTCGTGCACACGCACTCGGCGAAGGGCGGCTTCCTGGGCCGGCTCGCGGCGTGGCTCTGTCGAACTCCGGTTGTGGTGCACACCTTCCACGGGCTCAGTTTCCACGACCACATGCCGCGTGGCCGCCGCGCGGCGTACCGCCGTCTAGAGCAACTGCCCCGCCGTTTCACGGACGCGTTCCTCGCGGTGGCACCGCAGCTGGCCAGGGAGGTCGTGGAACAGCGGCTCGCTCCGCCGGGCGCGGTCCAGGTGGTTCCCTCCGCCGTGGATCTGAGCGGGATCCCGACAGGCTTCGACCGCGACGCCCGCCGGGAACTGGGTGTCCCACGCGGAGTCCCGCTGGTCGGTACGGTGGGCCGGATCGACCATCAGAAGGCGCCGCTGGACTTCGTCCGGATGGCAGCGGCCGTACGGGTCGACCACCCCGATGCCGCATTCGTCATGGTGGGCGGCGGACCGCTGGAGCCGGACGTGCGGCGGTTGGCGGCCGAGTTGGGCGTTGACCTGCGGCTGACCGGGTACCGCCTTGATGCGGCACGACTGGTCGCGGGACTCGACATCTTTGTGGTCTCCTCCCTGTACGAGGGGCTGGGCCGGGCCCTCACCGAGGCCCTGGCCGCCGCCCGTCCGGTGGTGGCCACCTGCGTGAACGGCATCCCCGATCTCGTCGAACCCGGCGCCACCGGCCTGCTGGTGGAGCCCGCAGATCCGGCGGCGCTGGCCCGCGCGGTCGGCTGGCTGCTGGACCACCCGGCCGAGGCCGCTGCGATGGGACGCCAGGGTCGGACCCGGGTCCGGACCACGTTCACCCCGGAAGTCATGTGCGCAGCCGTCGACGCCTGCTACCGGCGACTGCTGGGCCTCGCCGACCTGCGCCCACCCCCAGGCCCACCGGACGGCGACCGCAACCCCGCCGTCGCGGGTGCGTCATCACTGCCGCGTGGGTTCCTCGGGGTAGTGCGCGGTGGGGTGGTATGAGCAGCCATCCGCCGCGTGACGCAGGGGCGGCCTCAGCGGACCCAGTCACGACGGTAGGTGCGTTGGTCGCCTCGGGTAGAGAACAACCAACGCCGACCGTGGCGGTCTCTCAGCCGCTGATCGAGAAGCTCTGGCCGTAGACCTGCCAGTTCAGCGGAGTGGTGAGGTCGAAGTTGCCGTTGTCGAGGAAAACCTGTTGCTCGGTGTCGATGCGGCTGGTGTCGCTGTGCGCCGCCTCCTTCCGCATCTCGACCCGTCGCGCCTCCAGGAATGCGTTGAGGTAGGCCGTCTCGTCGCCGCCCTGCGCGGGCGTCTGGACCTGGTTGAGAGCGGTGTCACGAATCGCGCTCAAGCCGTCTGGGCCGTGCATGACGGCAGCGTCGTAGTAGATGAACTGCCCGAGCGTGCTCAGCCCGTCCGCCTTGGCCTGCTGGACGGCCGGGTCGAAGTACACCCGGTCGCGCTCGGCGTCCTGCGCCTGTTGGAACACCGGGTCGGCGGCGGCAGTGGCCCAGTCGGTGGTGAAGTTGGGATCCAGACCATCGTGCGAGGCGGTGCCGTTGACCTGGCGCAGGGCGGAAAGGTACTTGGCGAGCACGTTGTCGGGTTCCGCTGCCGTGTACGCCTGGACCAGGTCAAGCATGTCCCCGGTGCCGGAGCAGAAGCCGATGATCCCGGCCGTGTAGCCGCGCCCGTCCCCGATGTCCTCTATGTACGTGTACTGCGCCCTCCAGTCGAGCGAGGAATTCTCCGCACTGGACACCAACTGCATCGCGATGTCCTTCTTCTGCGGGTCGTCCAGCCCGGTGGAGGCGGCGCTCACCGTGGCCCTGCCGGTCTGCGCGGTGGACACCGCGGCGGAGGCCTGGCCGGCGGTGGCCAGCGCGGTGGAGGCCGGCAGCACGACGAGCAGCGCCACGAGGGCCAGCCGAGGTGCTGTGCGGACCTGCGACCGCGCTCCAGTCGATTTGATCTTCATATGGTCTCCGCCTTCGAGAGGGTACGCGAGCCGTCCTGGTGGCCGGAGCCCTGCTGCGCCATCTGTGGCGGTGGGGCCAACTCCGGTGCCGTCAGGGTCGACTGGCAGACGCACGGACGCACCGCGCCGATTGTTAGGAAGCTTTCCTTACTTGATTACGTTCTCATTCTCGCCCCATCCATGACAAGGGCGTAGAGCCGTCAATCGCGGGAGTGCCTCGCAGCGGGGTGGGGCCCGGACGCGGGGAACTCCACCGCATCGTGCCCGGAAGGTGTCTGACACCAGGTCCAGGGATCTGCCGGCGCCGAGCGCGGGGCTGCTCGTCCTGCCCGACGCCGCCCTCGGCGGCTACCTCGCCGACCACAGCAAGGTGCACCTCGCCGCCGCCCTCACCGAGGACGGCCCTGCTCGCCGGGCAGCGGGCCACGTCCTCGCCGCCCGCCACCACCTGGCCTTCTGCCGAACCCTGAGTTGACGCTCAGGACACGCTCGGCGCCCATGCCTCCTGCTGCCGGCGCAGCGAGTTGAGCCGAGGCGATCGAGGGCGAGAATGCCGACATGGGCCAAGAAGAGTCAGACTCGCAGAAGACCTATCAGGCAAGTCCACTCAGCCAGGCGTAGGCCGCCTCTCTGTTGTTGTGTTCTATGTTCGTGTGGTCTTCCGGCTCCAGGAAGTGCGCCTTTATGCCGGGGACGTGGGCGGCGAGCCAGTGGCCGTTTGCGACGGGGACTGCTCGGTCGCGGGCTCCGTGCCACAGCTGAACCGGGACGTCGACGGAGGTCAGGTCGCAGCCCCAAGGTGTGAGGATCGCTGCCCAGTCGTCCCACCAGCCGTCGTCGCCCTGGGTCAGGCAATCGCGTTGCACCGCCGCGAGGTGACACGCCACCTCCCAGCTCCGGGCGTCGTCCGTGCCGGCCGCGTCGCCCCAGCGGGCCATCCAGCCCTCCGGCGTGCCAAGGGTGGCGAACTGGCGGGCCGCGTCCTGACGCCAGATCTCCCGTGCGGTCGGGCGATCGGTGAAGAACAGGTCCACCTCGCGGCGGGACTCCTGCGGCCAGTCCCCGCAGATGTCCAGGCCCGGCGATCCGTACGGCGCGAAGCAGGCGAAGACTGCCGCGCCGGTGACCAGGTCAGGTAGTAGAGCGGCGCAGGCAAGCGCGTAGGAGCCGCCGCCGGAGAAGCCCCACACCCCGAGCCGTTCGATCCCCAACTCTCCGGCGACACACCGGACGTCGCTGATCGCGTCGGCGATCCGCCGGTCCAGGCGACGTGGCCGGCCTCCGTACCCCGGGCGGTCGTAGCTGAGCAACCTCAGGCCGAACTCCCGCGCCGCCAGCTCCGCGTCCGGCCGGAACAGCCGCCGCGACCCCGGACTCCCAGCGTGCACGAGCAACGGCTTCCCGTCCGGTTCGCCGAACTCCTCGACTCTGATGAGTTCCCCAGCCGCGCCTCGCATGACATGCGTCGCGGTCTCCACGGCGACGGATACTACGACCGCGTGCTGCGCTCTGTCGCGCCGATATCTGCTAGCCCAGCTCCCGGGGCTTCGCATCGGAGATCATCCCAGACAAGACGGGCCTCATCCCATAGGGGCAAAGGTCGGCCAATGCGGCACTAGCCACCAAGTATTGCTGCCCCTGATCACGTGACCTCCGATCGCCTGGGCTCGCTTTTGAACATGTTCAACTCTCTGCGCTAGGCTCATCCCGATGCACTGAGGGGGAGCTTGATGAAGGTAGTGATACCCGGGGGAACCGGGCAGGTGGGCACGATCTTGAACCGCGCACTGACCGCCGCAGGCCATGAGGTCGCGATCCTGACCAGACGGCCGGTGCGCGAGCGTGAAGTCCGCTGGGACGGCGCGACCCTGGGGCCCTGGGCTGAGGTGATCGATGGCAGCGATGTGGTGATCAACCTCGCTGGACGCAGCGTCAGTTGCCGCTACACCGCGGCCAATCTGCAGGCCATGATGGACTCGCGCGTGCACTCGACCCAAGTGGTGGGCGAGGCGATCGCGGCCGTCGCCCGGCCTCCCCGGGTCTGGCTGCAAATGAGCACAGCCACCATCTACGCACACCGCTTCGACGCACCCAACGATGAGGCGACCGGCGTGATCGGCGGCACTGAACCCGGAATCCCGGACTACTGGGCCTACAGCGTCGAGATCGCCAAAGCCTGGGAACGCGCGCAGGGGCAAGCCAAAACGCCGCACACCCGCAAGGTCGCCCTACGCTCAGCCATGGTGATGAGCCCTGATCGCGGCGGCGTCTTCGACGTCCTCCTGCGGCTGGCCCGGCTCGGTCTTGGTGGCCCAGTCGCGGGCGGAGCGCAATATGTGTCCTGGATCCACGACCACGACTTCGTCAACGCCATCGAGTTCCTCGCCGACCGGGACGATCTCACCGGGCCGGTTAACCTCGCTGCTCCCGGTCCTGTCCCGCAGCGCACGTTCATGCGCGCGCTGCGCGGCGCCTGGGGCGTCCCGGCGGGCCTGCCCGCAACGAAGTGGATGGCCGAACTCGGCGCGTTCGCACTGCGCTCGGACGCCGAACTCCTGCTCAAAAGCCGCCGCGTCGTCCCCACGCGCCTGCTGGAGGCGGGCTTCGCCTTCGACCACACCCAGTGGCCACAGGCCGCCCATGACCTCACGCGACGTGTGCGCGCTTACCGAGGCCTCACCAAGTAAAGGCACGCCACGAGCAGGCCTCCGCCCGAGGAGCCCGAGTAGGCACTTCGAATATTCGACTCCGCCAGTCCACAATTCACAAGACGCGAAAGGGCGGAGATGACGACCACGCCGGACCACGAATCGCCCGCACGTCCGGCCCCTCCAACTCCACCACGGCCCGGACGCCACGCTCTGCGGGCAGCCTCGGAGGTGATCAAGGAGATCGTCCTGGACACCGTTGGCGAAGTCCTTGTGCAGGTGCTGAGTTGCCTGCTTCTGGCTGCCCTCGCCGCGGGAGTCTTCTGGAGCTGGCAGCGCAGCAGCCGCGTGCTCGCTTCCGGTGCCCTCGTCCTGTTGGCGATCGGTGCTGTCGCTACGATCACCCGCTGGAGACACCCTGGACCGCTTCGACTACGACAGCTGGGCGTGACGCTGTTGATCGTCCTGCTCCTGCTGGGCCTGTGGTTCCTCCTCTACGGAAGCAACTGCGGATGCCTGCCAACTTGAACCCAGCCGCAAACGACTGGGCTTGGAGGTAGGGCGCTGCTGGCCGCTGCGTGGCCTCCTCCGTCTGAGCCACCTACGGGGTGGCTGGGACGCGTGACTCACGCCCCGCGATCCACGGGGCTTCGCCCTCAGCTGTCCTGTCTCATCGAGCAGGTGACGCTGTCCACCGCCGTACCCGGCTTGGGCGATCAGTCGTCGAGGACGGCGAGTTCGAGTTGGCAGAGGCGGCCCGGTTCCGCGATCACGTCGATTTCGGTGATCAGGCCATCTGTGATGGTGAAGGTCAGGACCAGGAACAGTCGTCCGAGCGGGGCCATCGCGAGCCCGACCGCTCCGTTGATCAGTGCCGGTTGGGTGGACTGGGCCCGTTGCATGGCGGCCATCGCGCCCTTGGCCACTGGGTGGGCGCCGCTGACGCAGATGGGTTCGGGGGTGGGGACGACCCACTTGTCGGCTCGCAGGACCACGTCGGGGTGGAGCAGTGTGACCAGCGCGTCGAAGTCGCCGCCGCGGGTGGCGGCCAGGAAGGCGTCGACGACTCGACGCCGGCGGGCCAGATCGGCGTCGGGCACCGGCGTGCCTCCTCTTACCCGGCGGCGGGCGCGGCTCGCGAGTTGCCTCGTCGCGGCCGGGGTCTTCTCGATCACCGGGGCGATCTCGTCGAAGGGCACGGCGAACATGTCGTGCAGCACGAAGGCGAGTCGCTCCGAGGGTGCCAGCCTGTCGAGCACGACAAGGAGCGCAAGGCCCACCGAGTCGGCCATCAACGCCTCCTGCTCGGGGTCGGCCCCGGACCCGTGGTCAAGGACCGGGTCAGACACGTCGAGCGGGTCCTCGCGCCGATTCTCGCGTGAGCGCAGCATGTTGAGGCACACGCGCGCGACCACTGTGGTCAGCCACCCGCCGAAGTTCTCAACGTTGCCGGTGTCGGCGCGATCGATGCGCAGCCAGGCGTCCTGCAGGGCGTCGTCGGCCTCGCTGAGCGAGCCGAGCATCCGATAGGCGACTGCCCGCAGTTGGGGACGCCGTTCCTCGAAACGCGCTGTCAGCCGGTCGTGATCGGTCACGCTGTCACATTCCTTGGTTGCCGGGGGTCATAGCAGCAGAAGCAGATACGCAAGATCGAGTTGAACGTACCGGGGGGCAGGCTCCCGTACCGTGCGAATGAGGAGAGAAGTCATGACGTCAACGATCCTGGTCACCGGTGGTACGGGCACCCTGGGAGGGCATGTTGTCTCGCTGCTGCGCGAGGCCGGGCGCAACGTACGGGTCCTCAGCCGGCACCGCCGCGAGTCCGCAGAGAGCGTCGAGTACGTGACCGCTGACCTGCTCAGCGGCGAGGGGGTCGAGTCGGCGGTGGCCGGAGTCGAGACCGTGCTGCACCTCGCGGGCGGCCCCAAGGGTGACGACCGGGCCACCGGGAACCTGGTGGAGGCCGCGGCGCGAGCCGGGGTGAAGCACATCGTGTACATCTCGGTGATCGGGGCGGACACGATGCCGATCGATTGGTTCCGGGCCAAGTTGGGTGCGGAGCGCGCCATAGCAGAGTGCGGCATTCCATGGACGACGTTGCGTGCCGCCCAGTTCCACGACCTGGTCCTGGACACGGTGGGGAAGATGGCGAAGATGCCGGTGGTGCCCTGCCCGGGCGGCCTGCGGTTCCAGCCGGTCGACTCGCGAGACGTGGCGGCCCGGCTCGTGGAACTGACGCTCGGCCAGCCAGCAGGCCTGGTGCCGGACCTGGTGGGGCCGACGGTCTACACGATGGCGGACCTGGCCCGCGGATACCTGGGCGCGCGCGGCAAGCGCCGCCCGATGCTGCCGGTCCGGATGCCCGGAAAGGTAGGCCGCGCCTACCGGGCCGCCGACAACCTGTCTCTCGATGGGGTGCTTGAGGGCAAGCGGACCTGGGAGGATTTCCTGGTCGAGCGGGTGAGCCAGTAGCGCACAGGGGTTGCTTGGGGTGGGATCGATCCGGTTCGTGCGATCGCGGGGCGTGTGACTCAAGTACCGGCGCGGACCGTTCACCGACGAGATCCTCAAGCGACGCGAAGACATCATGCGCGCCGTATGCGCCGACTTCGATACCGAACTCGTCGAGTTCGGCCGGCTGCCCGCTGGGGTCAGGCCGTGACGGACGAGTGCGGCAGCGGCTCGGGCTGGGGTTCCGGGCTGGGCGTAGCGGCGGTGGCGAGTGCGTCCGGGTGGGTCTTCGCCCAGAGCACGAGGCCGATGTAGAGGAGGTCGAACACGCTGCAGAGGACGCCGATGCCGAGAACGAAGGCCGAGTGGTCGAGCACGCCGATCAAGATGGTGGGCGCAAGGGTACCGAGCCATTTCGCGACGGCGATGGTGAGGGTCTGCCCGCGCAGGCTCCGCCGCGCGATGAGCATCGCGATGAACAGGACCGACATCAGCAGGTTCTGCAGGAAGGCCGAGTAACGGGCGCCCTCGTTTGTGCCGAACTGCGCGATGAACAGCCACTGCACCGCATAGGACGTGACGAACAGCAGCACGCCCCAGGCGGTGAAGAGGGGCCGCGACACGAAGCGCGGGAACTCGGCGCGGCCGAAGGCGAAGAAGGTGTACACGATGACGAGGTCCGCCAGTGCCCAGGCGAGGTTGACCACGCCCTGCGGCGACAGGCCGCCCAGCAGGTCGTGTACCGCGTAGGTGGACTCCCAGGCGAAGTTGAGGCCCAGCGCGGCCATGGGTATCGCATAGGTCCGGTCGCGGAACCCGATCCTGATCGCGCTGATGTAGACGATCGTCCAGGCTATGCCGCTGACGGCGGTCAAGAACGGGTCCATGAGGAATCTCCGGGTCGAGGGGTGGCACGGTAGCGGCGGATGAGATCGCTCACCGCGCCGCGCAGCCATTGCGGATCACGCGCCGGGTCGGGCGCGAGGGCGGTGAGCACGAGGCCCTGCATCGCGGCGGTCACGGTCAGCGCCGCGGCTTCCGAGCCGACATAGGGCTCCAGGAGGCGGGCGAGCCGCTGGTCCAGGAGTCGCTTGACCGGACCGAGTTCCGGATCGTGGCCGGCCGCGAGGATCATCTCGAAGACGGCGATCGCGTCGGTGCGCCGATCGGCGACCAGATGCGCGGTGAAGTCCCCGCACAACTCCGGCAGGGCGTCGGGTTGCGAAGCGGTACGGGTGACGAGAGCGAGGAACTCCAGTCCGATCCTTGACCCGGCGTGTTCGAAGGTCGCCTGGCGCAGGTCATCGATCGAGGGGTAGTGGTAGGTGACGGAGGCGAGCGACACGGCGGCACCGGCGGCGACGGCGCGGTGCGTGAGCGCGCCCGCCCCTTGTTCGCCGACGATGCGGACGGCGGCGTCCAGCAGCAGTGTCTTGCGGGCTTCGCCGCGCGCGAGACGCCCGTCAGCCGCCTTGGTCATCGTCCCTCCTTGATCTATCCGGTACAGATGTACTGCTAACTTACGGTACCAATGTACCGCTACTTTGCCGCGAATCTCCCCTCCGCGAGGTGGGATTTTCCCTCAGCGGCAAAGTGCGGCGGGAGGGCCGCTACCGGCAGGTCGGCCGAATCCGCGGACGCCCGGATCCGCGGACGCCCGGGCGATCCGAAGGCACCCGTGCCCAGGCCGGCCGAGCGTCTCCAGTGGGCCAGCACAGGGCGGACCCGCCGAACGAGTTGGTTGTCAGTCGCCGTTCGTCGGGGGAGTGGGTGTGTTGGGTTCGCCGGGCGGGCTCTGATCGGCCTGGTCGGTGGAGTCCTCGGGGACCCCGGGCCCCGACGCTGACGGAAGGTCATCGTGCTGGGCGCGGCGTCGGCGGCGTGCCAGGTGACGGACGGCCAGGGCGAGGGCCAGTGCGGCCAGGGCGGCGAGCACGTACAGCTGGTAGCGGGTGACCTGGGCGTAGATCGGGCCGATGTTCGAGCCTGCGGCGTATCCCAGGGCCGACCAGGTGCCGACCCACAGGGCGGCGCCCAGGGCGTTGTAGACGGCGAAGCGGCGCCAGGGCATGTCGGTGGTGCCGGCCAGCGCGCCGCCGGTCTGGCGCAGGACGTCGAGGAAGCGGGCGAAGGTGACGACCTTTGCGCCGTTGCGGGTGAAGAAGTCCTCGGCCTTGGCGAATCGGTCCGGCGGCAGCAACACGTATCGGCCGAAGCGATGGATGAAGGCGCGGCCGCCGGTGCGTCCGATCAGGTAGCCGGCCACGCCGCCGGCCGTCGCGGCCACCAGTGCGACCAGGGCCACGACGACAATGTTCAGGCGCCCCGCTCCGGCATACACGGAGGCGGCGATCAGGATGGTCTGGCCCGGCACGGGCACCAGGGCGTTGTCCAGGAAGACCAGGAGACCCACTGCGGCATAGCCCCAGTGCTGCAGCAGCGGGGCCAGAGTGGCCAGTGGACCGGGAAGCGGGGTCGTCACGACGTCCCTCCCGACATCCGGCGGTGAGCGCCCTCGTCGGTGGCGACGGCCGCTCTGCCAGGCGCGGTGCGCCGCTGCGCGGCGGAGCCCATGGGATGTGGCGTGCGGTGGTTCACTGCGTCTGTCCTCGATCCGGGCGATGGTGGCTCGACCGCAGCAGGCAGCCCGGCGTCAGACGAGGCGGTGCGAGGGAGGCTGCCCCTGACAGGCGACGTGGAGGACGGTCTCACGTTGCCGGTTGCCGACGATGGACATCAGCGGGCTGACCAGACCGGGCACCGGGGCTGGTGGGTAGTCAGGATCACCACTGTGTCGCCTTGCAGGTGCCGCTCCCGCTGGGGCTGGCAGCAGGGGGAGTCGGTGGGCGCGGCGGCAAGGGGCGCGGGGTCGACCGGTGCGGGGAATACATCGGGGACCAGGTCCTCGGGGGCCGGCTCCTCTCCGAACGCAGCGATGGGGGCGGCCGGCTGCGGGGTCAGGTTCCTGGCGCGGCGGCGGATTCGGCGTCCTCGGGGCATGTGACAAGGATGCGCAAGACGGGCCGTCAGGTGTGTGATGCCGGTGGGCTCCGCGCGTGTCGCCGCGCGGTGGGCCGGTCGAGCGACGCGTTCGGCAGCGGCAACCGGGTGCTCGGGGCGGCCCTGGGCGACCTCGCCGCACATCACCCTGGTGAGCCCGTTTGCTGCACGCATCTTGACGGTCCGTCGGTACGGGTGCCTCAATATGGACGAGCCATTACAACGTTGTAGTAGCCCGAGTACCCGAGTAGCCCGAGTACCCGAGTAGCCCGAGTGCCCGAGTAGCCCGAGTGGCCCCGTGCCCACAGCCGCCACGCCCCGTGCTGCGGCCGCGCAGCTCAGGCAGCATGCGCTGCACCCTGTGATCCGCGCTCCCCACACCTCCATCGACGCCCCCCACCCAGCCGCCGCCCTGCCCAGCGAGGAAGGCCACCCATGTCCTCCCCCTTACCGCACGAGCCGCACTCCTCCCACTGGCCACCGGCCGAGCCGGCGGACCCCTGCCGCACCGCCTCGCGTCGCGACCTGTTGCGCTGGACCGCCCTGACCGCGCTGACTGCTGGTGCGGCAGGCGTCCTGCCCTCTTCCGCCCGGGCGGCCACCCGGACCAGCGCCGTTCCGGCCGCCAGTACGTTCAGCCCGCTTCGCCCTCCAGCCACGCCGCTGGCGGTCCGCTCTCCGTACCTGAGCGTCTGGCAGGCTTCGGACACGCTGACCGGCACGTGGGCATCGTTCTGGAACGGGCGGACCACGGCGTTCTGCGGGATCGCCCGGATCGACGGCGCGAGCTACACCTTCGCCGGAGCACCGTCCAGCGCGGTCGTGCCCAACACCATGACGCAGGTATCGCTGCAGGTCACCGCCACCCGTTCGATTTACACCCTCAGCGGGGGCGGGGTCACCCTGACGGTCACCTTCTTCTCTCCGGTGGACCTGGGAAATCTGCAGCGCCAGTGCCTGCCGTTCAGCTATGTCACCATGCAGGCCGCCAGCGCCGACGGCGGCTCCCACACGGTGGATCTGCACCTGGACATCTCCGCCGAGTGGGCGCACGGCGACGACAGCCAACTGGTCACCTGGTCGAAGACGACGACCCCTGCGGGGAGCCTCGCGCTGAGCTTCACCCCGAACAGCCCCACCGTGCTGTCCGAGTACGGGGACCAGGCATCCTGGGGAACCGTGGTGTTCGCGACGCCGAGCGCGAGCGGACTCAGCTGGCAGATCGGCCAGGACACCGTGGTACGCGGCGCGACGGTGGGCCAGGGCGCGCTCGCGAACACCGCCGACAGCGGGCCGCCCCGGGCCATCGACAACGCCTGGCCCGTCCTGGGCCTGAACCGCAACCTGGGCACGGTCACCGCCGGCGCCGCCTCGGCGCAGTTCCAGATCGCGGTCGGGCACGTACGGAGCCCTGCGGTCAGCTACCTCGGCACCAACCTCCCCGCCTGGTGGACCAACTACTGGAGCTCCTGGCCCGGCATGCTGGACTGGTTCTTCAGCGACTACCCCGGTGCGCTGAGTGCGGCGACCGCGCTGGACCAGCAGATCCAGAACGCGGCCACGGCAGCCGGTGGCGCGGCCGGCCCGAACTACGCGGCGCTGTGCGTACTGGCACTGCGTCAGGCCGTCGCCGGCACCGAACTGGTGAACCGGAACGGGGCCCCGTGGGTGTTCCTCAAGGAGATCTCCTCGGACGGCAACGTCTCCACGGTGGACGTCACCTACCCCGCGTTCCCGGCCTACCTCTACCTCTCGCCCGCCTACCTGCAACTGCTGCTGGAGCCGTTGCTGCAGTACCCCGCGGACACCAACCGGCCCGCCAGCGAGCCCTTCGCGCAGCACGACATGGGCTGGCACTACCCCAACGCGTCCGGTCCGCCCAGCGCCGACACGGAGGCCATGCCCGTCGAGGAGACGGGCAACATGCTGATCATGGTGGCAGCCCTGGTCCAGCGGCTGCCCTCGGCGGGCGGCACCGCCTTCGCCCAGGCCCACTACCCTCTCCTGCGGCAATGGGCGGAGTACCTGGTCGCCAACACCCTGGACCCCGTCTACCAGAACACGACCGACGACTTCAACGGGGAGATCGCCCACAGCACCAACCTCGCCCTCAAGGGCATGGTCGGCATCGGCGCGATGAGCGTCATCGCGGCCGCCGCAGGCAACACAGCTGACTCCGGCCACTACCGCTCGCTCGCCTTCGGGTACATCAGCCAGTGGGTGAGCAAGTCCCAGGACTCCTCCGGGACCCATCAAAAGCTCGCCTACGACCAGGACGGCACCTGGTCCCTGAAGTACAACGGGTTCCCCGACCGGCTGCTGGGGCTGAACCTGATCCCCACCGGCGTCGCCGCCCAGGAAGCGGCCTGGTACCAGGCCAAGGCCATCGCGCCCTACGGCGTCCAACTCGACCCCCGCAACATCTACACCAAGGCCGACTGGGAGATCTGGACAGCCGCCTGGCTCTCCGCGCAGACCGGCGCCCGCGACATGCTCATCAACGGCGTCTACAACTTCGCCAACGCCACCGCGACGCGGGTGCCGTTCACCGACTTCTACGACGTGCCCACCGCCGCCCGGCAGGGCTTCGCCGACCGCCCGGTCGTCGGCGGCGTCTTCGCCCTGCTGCTTCCCCCGGCCGCCGACACCGTCACCTGGCACCGCATCCAGAACCAGAACTCGGGCAAACTCCTGGCCGTCTCGGGCATGTCCCTGGCCGACAGCGCCAACGTCACCCAGTGGAGCGACAACGGCACCGTCGACCACCTGTGGGCGATCGTCGACAACGGCGACGGCACGGTACGGATCGCCAACCGCAACAGCGGCAAGGTGCTCGCGGTCAACAACCAGAGCACCGCTGACGGTGCCTTCGTCCAGCAGTACCAGGACAACGGCACCCCGGACCACCTGTGGCGGCTGGTCGACGCCGGCGGTGGCTGGACGAAGATCGCCAACCTGCACAGCGGCAAGGTCCTGGCTGTGAGCGGCATGTCCCTGCAGGACGGTGCCCAGGTCACCCAGTGGAGCGACAACGGGACCACCGACCATCTGTGGCGCTTTGTGTGAACCCACACGTCGCTGCCCGGTCGCCCCGTAGGGTGAGCCGACCGGGCAGGCATCGTTTGGCTGGGAGCCGGTATTCTAACGTTGGAACGATGTCCGGTGGCCACCTCGCGCGCCCTCGGCGTCGCACGACGGGAGGGCCCATTCCATGGTCGCAGAGAGCGCCGGTCCAGTGGCGCCTCGGCTCAAGGACGTAGCCGAGGCTGCCGGGGTCTCGGTGAAGACCGTCTCGAACGTCGTCAACGGCTCCGTCCAGGTGGCGGAGGAGACCCGGGCGCGGGTGCAGCGGGCCATCGACGTCCTGGGCTACCAGCCCAATGTGACGGCGCGCCGGTTGCGGACCGGTCGCAGTGGCGTGATCGCGCTCGCGTTCCCCGAACTGCCGTCCCCGTACTTCGCCGAGCTCGCGGTGGAGGTGATCGCCGCGGCGCGCCGGCACCGGTGCACCGTGCTCATGGACGACACCGGTGGTGACCCCGCGGCGGAGTTGAGGATCGCCTCCGGTCTTGGCGACCCCATGATCGACGGTGTGATCCTCAGCCCGCTGGGCCTGGACCAGGCCGAACTGCTCGCCCGAGGGCGGCAGATCCCGCTGGTCCTGCTGGGAGAGGCCGATCTGGGGCCGGTGGCCGACCGGGTGCACATCGACAACGTTTCGGCGGCCCGTGACATCACCCGGCACCTGGTCGAACAGGGTCACCGCCGGATCGGTGCGATCGGCTGGCAGGACCCCTACCCCAGAGCGACGGCCCAGCAGCGTCTGCTCGGCTACACCCAGGCGCTGGAGGAGGCCGGACAGCCGGTGGACGCGTCGCTGTTCCCTCCGGTGCGCGCCTACTTCCGCCCTGACGGAGCGGCGGCCATGCGCCGCCTGCTGAAGCTTCCCGAGCGACCTGACGCTGTCTTCTGCTTCAACGACCTGCTGGCGCTGGGTGCGATGCGCGCCGCGCACGAGGCCGGTCTGCGTATCCCCGAGGACATCGCGCTGGCCGGCTTCGACGATGTGGAGGAGGCCGAGTACGCGATCCCCTCGCTGACCACGGTGGCGCCGGACAAGCGCCGGATCGCTGAGCTCGCGGTGAACTGCCTGCTGGAGCGGGTCGAGAACGTCTACGACGGACCCAGCCGGATGATCACGCCCGGGTACCGCATCGTGGTGCGCGAGAGCAGCCGTCGCGGCTGAACATCACAACGGCCGATCATCACCGCCGGTCAGCACAGCCGATCAGCACAGCCGGTCGTCACAGCGGGGCGTGACATCGGCAGCCCGTAAGCGACCGGTCAAAGGAGTCGCGGGCCCGGCAGGTGCGGGAAGCGGAACTCGGTGGCGCTGCGGAACGTGGCACCGGGCCGCAGCACCGTGCTGGGGAAGTCGGGCCGGTTCGGCGAGTCGGGGAAGTGCTGGGTCTCCAGGCAGATCGCTCCGTGTCGCTCGTAGGGCTTGCCCGCGGGGCTGCGCAGTGTGCCGTCGAGGGCGTTGCCGGTGTAGACCTGGATGCCCGGTTCGGTGGTCCACACCTCCATGCGGCGGCCGCTGCCCGGGTCCGCGAGCCGGGCGGCGCGGCGCAGCAGGGACTCGGTCGGCGGTTCGGTCAGGACCCAGCAGTGGTCGTAGCCGCCCGCGGCCCGCACCTGCGGATCGTCTTCGGTCATCCGTGTGCCGATCGCGCGCGGTTCGGCGAAGTCGAAGGGCGTTCCGGCAGTGGGCGTCGCCGTGCCGTGCGGGATGGCGTCCGCGGTGACGGGCAGGTAGGCGTCCGCGTCCAGGGCCAGGGTGTGGCCGAGGATGTCACCGGCGCCGGCGCCGGCGAGGTTGAAGTAGGCGTGGTGGGTGAGGTTGACGACGGTGGGCCGGTCGGTGCGGGCGGTGTAGTGCAGACGCAGGTTTCCGTGCCGGTCGAGGGTGTAGGTGACCGAGACGACGAGAGTGCCGGGGAAGCCCATGTCGCCGTGGCGGCTGGTCAACGAGAGCCCGAGTGACACGGCGCCGTTCCGGCCGGCGGGTTCGGGTTGGGCACGCCACACGCGGTGGTGGAACCCCTGCGGGCCGCCGTGCAGCGTGTGTCCGCGGTCGTTGACCGGTAGCCGGTGGCTGTGCCCGTCGAGGCTGAACCGACCCCGGTCGATGCGGTTGGCGTAGCGGCCGATCACGGCGCCGAAGTAGGGGCTGCGCTGGGCGTAGTCCGCAAGAGTCGGCAGCGTCAGCACGACGGAGTCCACCGGTCCTTTGGGGTCGGGCACCTGAAGGCTGTGCAGAGTCGCACCGTAGGTCAGCACCTCGGCGAGGACGCCGCGTCCGTTGTCCAGCGTCCAGCGGTCGACGGCACTGCCGTCGGGAGCCTTGGCGAACGCGGTGCGGTCCAGGGTTGGGCGTGGCATGCGGGTCCTCGGGGTCCTGGGGGTGACGGGATTGGTCCGGGCTGCTGAGGCCCTTGGCGCGCTCGGCGGGGTGGTCGGCGCCGCGGGCGGTGAGCGGATGGGGGCCGTGCGGCCGTTGGTGGACTCGCGCACGACGAGTCGGTGACCGGGCAGGATGCGTCGGGGCATCGGCCGGGGCAGCGAGTCGCCGGCGGCGATCCGCTCGACCAGGCAGTCCACGGCGAGCCTGGCGATGGCGGTCTTGTCCGGGGCGACCGTGGTCAGCGAGACGGCCGCGTAGCGTCCCTCCTCTATGTCGTCGAAGCCCACCACGGCGATGTCCTCGGGGATCCGCAGCCCGCGCTCCGCGAGTACCCGCATCGCGCCGAGCGCGACCAGGTCGTTGTAGGCGAAGACGGCGTCGGGCGGGTCCGTGCGCGCGAGCAGTTCGGTCATCGCCGCTGCGCCGTCGCGGCGGTCGTAGCCTGCGGTGGCGACGACCAGGGACTCCTCGGGTGTTCCGCCCGCTGCTTTGATCTCTTCGCGCCAGCCGCGCAGCCGCAGGTGGGCAGGCTGGCGGGCGCTTTCACGGCGGGCGCCGAGGAAGGCGATGCGGCGGCGCCCCAGGTCGAGCAGGTGCCGCACGGCGGTGCGTGCCGCGGCGACGTTGTCGATGGCGATGTGGTCGTAGGGGGCGTCGTACTCGCGCTCGCCCAGCAGGACCAGTGGCGGTCCGTCGGGGCGTGTGCGCAGGTCCTCGTTCTCCAGTTGGATCGGACTGAGGATCAGGCCGTCGATCATGTGGGAGCGGAATCCTCTGGAGACCAGGACTTCGCGCTCACGCAGTCCTGCGGTGTGGTCCAGGAGCACGGTGTGGTCGTGCTGGGCGGCGGCGTCGATGACGGCGCCGGCCAGGTCGGCGAAGTAGGGATTGCCCAGTTCGGGGACTGCGAGCGTGATGATTCCGGTGCGTCCTCTGCGCAGGTGACGTGCTGTCAGGTTCGGGTGGTAGCCGAGTTCGTCGATGGCGCGTTGTACGCGGTCGCGGGTCTTGGAGCTGATGTGCGGGTAGTTGTTCACCACGTTCGAGACGGTTTTTGCAGAGACGCCCGCGCGGAGCGCGACATCCTTGAGGCTCACGCCCACGGCGCTGGCTTTCCTCGTGTCGGCCGGGCTTCGCGCCGGCGGATGGGCTCTCCGGGGCACGGGCCTGTGCCGGGGAGGGTCAGGACAGTTGCTGGGTTCGGCTCAGCAGGGTCTGCAGTAGGACGACGAGCGCCAGGAACCCTCCGTTGACGGTGTCGGTGAACGCTGAGCCGTACTGCGAGAAGTAGTGGTCGATCAGGTTGTGGATGACCGCGAGCAGCAGGACGCCGTTCAGGGTGCCGCCGATCGAGCCGCTTCCTCCGGTGAGGAGGGTGCCGCCGATGACGACTGAGGCGATCGCCGTCAGTTCGTAGCCCACGCCGATGGTGGTGACGCCGGATCCCAGTCGGGCGCTGCCGAGAGCGCCGGCGGTGGCGGCGAGGGTGCCGGAGAGCAGATAGACCAGTGTCTTGGTGCGGGCGACGGGCAGTCCCATCAGCCGTGTGGCGTTCTCGTTGCCGCCGAGCGCGGTGAGCGTGGCGCCGAAGCGGGTGCGGGTGAGTAGGAGGGAACCGGCGACGAAGAGCGCCGCGACGATGACGACCGGGGTCCAGGTGCCGGCGCCGAAGCTGCGGAACGCTGAGTTCGCCGGCACCAGGTAGGTGGTGGCGCCTTCGTTGGTGAGGGCCTGGAGCAGGCCGCGGGCGCCGAGCAGTCCGGCCAGGGTGACGATGAACGGTGCCATTCCGGCGCGGGCCACCAGCAGGCCCTGGAGTGTCCCCCAGGCGGCTCCGACCGCGAGTGGCAGCAGGAGTGCGAGCCAGGTGCCGCCGGTGTGCGCCCCGTAGGCGGCCAGGACGCCGCCGAGGGCGTACATCGAGCCGACGGACAGGTCGATGCCGCCCGTCATGATCACGAAGGTCATGCCGAGGGCGAGCAGCCACACGAAGGCGTTGTTGCCCAGGATGCTGCTGATGTTGGACCAGGTCGGGAAGGTGGAGGAGGTGGCCGAGGCGATGGCGGCCACCAGCACCAGCACTGCCAGTGCGCCGCGCCGCTGCAGTTGGGACGCCACCCGCTCGCGCAGCGGGACCTGGTCGGGCGCGGCCGCGGGGGAGGGGTCCGGGGGCAGGGCGGTGGGCTGCAGGACGGTGGGGCTCATCGGGTACCACGCTCCTGGGAGGCGTAGACCGCGAAGCAGATGATCGCGGCCTCGATGATCTGGGTGTACGACGCGGGCACGTTGTGCTGGGTCAGGACGGCCGCGATCAGCTGCATGAAATGCGCGCCTGCCACCGTGCCCAGCACTCGTACCCGGCCGCCGCTCAGCGGTGTGCCGCCGACCACGACCGCGGTGATCGCGCTGAGCTCCATGGTGAGCCCCTGGTTGGCCGGGTCGGCCTCGGCGCCGTGACCCACGATCATCACCCCGGCCAGGGCGGCCAGCACGCCGGAGAGCACGTAGACGGCGATCAGCACGCGGCGGACCGGTAGTCCGGACAGCCGGCTGGCCTGCCGGTTGTCGCCGATGGCCACCAGTTGCCGACCGAAGGTGGTTCGCCGGACGACCAACCCGGCCAGCAGCGCGCAGCCGGCCGCGATCCAGGCCATCAACGGGACCCCGGCGAAGCTGTCGGAGCCGAGTGCGAGCAGCGCAGAATCGGTCACCGGCTTGGCCGAGTCGCCGTTGAAGAGCTCCGCCAGCCCGCGCACACCGATCATCAGGGAAAGCGTGGCCACGATCGGCTGGATCCGGGTGAGGGCCACCATCGCTCCGCCCACCGCCCCGCAGACCGCCCCCAGCAGCAGGGCGATGGCCATGGCGAGCGGCAGTCCGTAGCCCAGGTACAGCGGGACGATCGCGGCGGACAGTGCGATCACCGCGCCCACCGACAGGTCGATGCCCTCGGTGCCGATCACCAGCGCCATGCCCAGGGCGACCAGCAGAGTCGGGGCCACCTGGAAGAGCTGGATACGCACGTTGCTGACGGACAGGAAGGACGTGTCCAGGCCCACGGCCACCGCGAACAGCAGTGTGAGAGCGGCGTAGACCCCGTACTCCTGCAGCAGGTGCAGCAGCCGGTCCCGGTCGCGGACGGAACTCGCCCAGGCGTCGGCGCTCATCGCTGGTCCTCCTTGTCCTCGGCCGGCCCCGAAGCCGGCAGGTGCTCCCGGTCATCGGCGTGCGTGTGGTGCAGCGCGCCGTCTACGGCGGGTTTGGACTCAGGGGCAGGGGCAGGGGCAGGGGCAGGGGCGGGCGTGGCGGCCAGTGCGTCGAGCAGACCCTGCTCGGTGAGGTTCTCGCCGCCCAGTTCCCCGACCACGCGGCCGTCCTTGAGCACGACCACCCGGTTCGAACCCTCGATGAGCTCCTCCAGGTCGGAGGAGATCAGCAGGACAGCGAGACCCTCACCGGCCAGCTCGTCGATCAGGGCCTGCACCTCGGCTTTGGCCCCGACGTCGATGCCGCGCGTCGGCTCGTCCAGCAGCAGCACCTTGGGATTCAGGCACAACCAACGGGCGAGCAGCACCTTTTGCTGGTTGCCGCCGGACAGGTCGCGGACCTTCTGGTCGGGGCTCGACGCCTTGATCCGCAGGCGGTCCATGAACAGGCGGACGATCTCGTCCTGCTTTGCTCTGGAGACCAGCCCGGCCCGGGAGAGCCGTGGCAGGGCGGCGAGCGAGATGTTCTCCCTTACGGACAGGCTCGGAATGATGCCCTCGACCTTGCGGTCCTCGGGCAGCATGACCACGCCCGCGCGGATGGCTGCGGCAGGGCTGCGGTGCGGTATCGGGCGGCCGTCGACTTCGACCGAGCCCGACTCGGTGACCAGCGCCCCCACGACCGCCTTCGCTGTCTCGCTGCGCCCGGCGCCCAACAGGCCGCCGAGCCCGACGACCTCGCCGGGGTGCACGTCGAGGGAGACGCCGTGCACGCGGTGGCGCACGGTCAGATCGGTCGCGCGCAGGGCGGGTCGGCCGTGGCTCGTGCGGTGTCTGTCCGTGTCGAAGGCCGTGCTGCCCTGCTCGCGGACCGTGGACATCTCCCGGCCGAGCATCATGGAGATGAGCTGGAGCCGTTCGAGGCCGGCCATCTCGCCGGTGTGCACGACCTGGCCGTCGCGCATCACGGTGACGCGGTCGCAGATCGCATACAGCTCGTCCAGGCGGTGGCTGACGTAGACCACTGCGATGGAGCGGCGCCTCAGGTCGCGGATGACCGAGAAGAGGGTCTCGACCTCGCGGGGCTCCAGCGACGAGGTGGGCTCGTCCATGATCACGACGCGGGCGTCGATCTGGACCGCCCGAGCCAGCGCCACCATCTGCTGTGCGCCCAGTCCCAGGGTGCGCAGCGGTCGGGTCACGTCCACCGTCACGCCGTAACTCGTCAGCGTCCGGGCGGCTTCGCGGTTCATCCGGCGGACGTCGACCAGGCCGAAGTGTCGCGGCTCGCGGCCCAGGTACAGGTTGCGCGCAATGGACATCAACGGGACGAGGTTGACTTCCTGGTAGATCGTCGAGAGGCCGGCCGCCTGCGCGTCCAGGGGGTTGCGGAAGTCCCGTTCCTGGCCCGCGAAGTACACCTGTCCCGCGTCCGGGCGGTAGACCCCTGTCATCACTTTGATCAGCGTGGACTTTCCGGCGCCGTTCTCGCCGACCAGGGCGTGGACCTCGCCCGGGCGAAGCTCGAAGTCCACGGCGCGCAGGGCGTGGACGCCCGCGAAGCTCTTGCTGACCCCGGTGACCTCCAGGACGCGCTCGGCGCGCGGGGCCGGGTCCTGCTCGACCACTGCTTCCTCCTTGCTCGGGGTGCTGCTTCGGGGTGCGGCCGGCGGCCGGTGGTGCGGAGCGGTTGCCTGGCGCTTCGGATCCGCTCCGCACCGGGCCGGCCGGCCGGTCAGTACACCAGCCCCTGGGCCAGGGCCTGCTGCGCGTTGGCGGGGGTGAAGTGGTTGTCCTTGATGATCACCTTGGGCTGCACGCCGGTGGTGCCGAAGAAGTCCTGCAGCGACTGGAACGCGAGCGGGCCGAACCGCGGGTTTGTCTCGATGTCGGCGGCCACCTGGCCCGAGGCCACGTCCTGCACCGCTTGCTGGATCCCGTCGATCGAGACGACCTTGATGTCCTTGCCGGGGGTCTTGCCGGCCGACCTGATCGCCTGGAGCGCGCCCAGCGCCATTCCGTCGTTCTCGGCGTAGACCGCGGTGATGTCCGGGTGGGCCTGGAGCATCTGCTCCATCACCTTCTGGCCGTCGGTCTGGTCGAAGTTGGCGGTTTGCGAGGCGACGACCGCCAAGTTGGGGTACTTGGCCGCGAGCTGGTCGGTGAAGCCCTTGGTGCGGTCGGCGGAGACGTTGTTCCCCGGGGTGCCGGACAGGATCGCGACCTTGCCGCTGCCACCGGTCGCGGCGGCCACGTCGTCGGCGGCGATCTGCGCCTGGCCGTAGAAGTTGGAGCCGATGAAGGCGATGAAGTCGGTGCAGGCGGTGCCGGTGACGGTGCGGTCGATGGTCAGCACCGGGATCTTCTTGGCCTTGGCCTGGGCCAGGGCGGGGCCCAGGCCGTCGGAGTTCTCCGGGGCCACGATCAGGACCTGGGCGCCTTGGGCGATCATGTCCTCGATCTGCGAGTTCTGTGCGTTCACATCGGCGTTGGCGTTGCGCTCGATGAGTTTGACACCCAGCGTCCTGGCCTGGTTCTCGATGCTCTTGGTCTCGGTCGCGCGGAAGGGGTTGCTGGTGGACTCGGACTGGGAGAAGCCGACGATCGTTTTGCCGTCGGCGACGTTCAGTTTGGGCACGCCTCCGGCGTAGGTCGTGTAGGTGCACGCGGGGCCGGTGGCGGTCCCGGAGGGCGAGGCGACCTGCTGGGCGGCGGCGGTGTTGTTGGCGACGGCAGAGGAACTGGAGCTGGAGCCGGACGAGGTCGAGCCGGAGTTGGTGCAAGCGCTTGCGGCCAGGGTCAGGCCGACCGTCATGACCGCAGCGATCGCGGTCCTGACTCGTGGGGTGGCGTTCATGCGCCGATCACATCCTCGGAAGCAAGGGGTGGGTGGTGGGAGTTCGGTGTCGCCGCTCACAGCCCCGGATTTCCAACGTTGTAGACGACCCTGCGGTATCGCGAATGCACCTGTCAAGGCTCGTACCGCGTCTGCTGGGCTGCCGGCGTCCAGCACCTGCTGTGCGGGTCAACTCCCATGGAAATGTTCGATGATGACGAAACAACAGGTGAGGAGGGGTAGGTGGATCCTGTCGCCGGGCGCGGGGGCCGCGCTCGGGGCTGGTCGATGTGAAGGTTTGCGCCCGAGGGGTGGACAGCGCGTCAGCGTCGTGCTGTCATTCCGATGCCCAGGTTTCCAACGTTGTCATCCGTGGACCCGCTGCTGTGCGCGGTTGTTGTCGCCGCAACCGCGTACCGGCGACTTCCGGCCTGCCCGGACCGAACCCCGCTCGCACTGACCGCGTGCGCATGCCGCCCCGACCGGCCTTCCCCACCCCGCCCCGCCCGGCCTTCCCCACCCCGCCCCGCCCGGCCTTCCCCGCCACGCCCCGGCACGCCCCGGCACGCGATTTGGCCTGCCCAGGCAGTGCCGGGCTCGGCCCCCTCACCCTGGACCAACGCCGCCCCCGCCCGCGGCTCCTGGAGGAATTTCATGTCCCACTCGATGGACGCCCCCGACCGATCCGAAGGCGCCGAGTCCGAAGGCGCCGAGCACTTCGCGACCGGCCACGGCTTCAGCCGTCGCGGCCTGATCCGCTGGTCAGGTGCGGCCGGCCTCGGGGCAGCCGGCGTGGCCTTTCTGCCTGGCGCGGCACAGCCCGCAGACGCTGCTGTCCCGACCTCTTCCGCGTCCGCCGCCGGACACGTGACAGCGGTCGCGTCCACGTTCGACCCGATCCGGCCCCCAGCCGTTCCCCTCGCCGTGCGCTCCCCGTACCTGAGCACGTGGCTGCCGGCCGACAACCTGGCCGGGACCTGGCCGACCTTCTGGACCGGGCGCACCACCGCCATGGTCGGCATCGCCCACATCGACGGCGTGGCCTACCTGTTCATGGGCGCGCCGAACATCGACGGGCACGTGCTGCGGGGCATGGTGCAGCGCTCGCTGACGATCACGGCCACACGTTCGACCTACGACATGGAAGCCGCAGGCGTCGAGCTGTCGCTGACTTTCCTGTCCCCGATCGAGCCCGGCGACCTGCGGCGCCAGTCGATGCCGCTGTCCTATCTGACCGCGGACGTGCGCAGCACCGACGGCAGGCCCCACAACGTGGCGCTCTACTTCGACATCTCCGGGGAATGGGCCCACGGCGACTCCGGAACCAGGATCCGCTGGTCCCAGGAGCAGGTCCAGGGCAGCGGCACCTCGCTCACCTCGCTCTCCTTCACCCCGGACGCCCCGGCCGTGCTCGGCGAGAACGGCGACATGGCCAGCTGGGGCTCCGTCGTGTGGACTGCGACCAACCGCCCCGGACTGACCTGGCAGATCGGCGGCGACACCGTGGTCCGCTCCGCTGTCCTGGCCGACGGCAAGCTCGCCAACACCGCCGACACCAACCAGCCGCGGGCCATTAACGACCACTGGCCGGTGTTCGGCTTCAACTTCGACCTTGGGGCGGTGCGGTCGACCCAGTCCGCGGTCCTGTCGATCGGCCACGTCCGCGAGCCGGCCGTCCGCTATCTGGGCGCGCAACTCCCGCCGCTGTGGCGCTCCTACTGGCCCACCTGGCAGGTGATGACCGCGTTCTTCCACGCCGACACGGCCGCCGCCACGTCGCGGACCGCAGCCTTCGACGCCAAGGTGCGCCGGGAGGCCACCGCAGCCGGAGGTGCCAAGTACGCCGCCCTGTGCGCGCTGTCGCTGCGCCAGGCCTACGGCGGCACCGAGCTGGTCAGCCGGGGCGGGGAGCCCTGGGCCTTCCTGAAGGAGATCTCCAGCGACGGCAACGTCTCCACCGTCGACGTCACCTACCCGGCGATGCCCGCGTTCCTGTACGCCGACCCGGAGTATCTGGGGCTCTTGCTCGCGCCACTGCTCGACTACCCGGAGAACGGGGGCTGGCCCAAGCAGTTCGCCGAGCACGACCTCGGTTCCCACTACCCCGACGCGTCCGGACACAACGACGGCAACGAGGAGGACATGCCCGTCGAGGAGTCCGCCAACATGCTGCTGATGTGCGCCGCCTACCTGGCCCGCACCGACGGCCCGACCGCGCGGTCCTTCGCCGGCAGGCACTACACCATCCTCAAGCAGTGGGCCGAGTACCTGGTCGCCAACGCGCTCGACCCCGGCTTCCAGAACCAGACCGACGACTTCACTGGCTTCATCGGACACAGCGTCAACCTGGCGCTGAAGGGCATCCTGGCCATCGGCGCGATGGGACAGATCGCCAACGCAGCCGGGAACACCGGGGACGCCACCCGCTATCAGGCAACCGCCGCCACCTACAGCTCGCAGTGGGCGGCCAAGGCCCAGGACACCACCCCGGATCACCTCAAGCTGGCCTACGACCAGCCCGGGACGTGGAGTCTGAAGTACAACGGCTACCCCGACGCACTCCTGGGGCTGGACCTGGTCGCCCGCTCTGCGGCCCAGCGGGAGGCCGACTGGTATCTGACACAGGTCAACCAGTACGGCGTGCCGCTGGACCTGCGGCACTCCTACACCAAGGGCGACTGGGAGATGTGGACCGCGGCCTGGCTGCGCGGCCACCCGGTCAGCGAATACCTGATCGACGCGCTGTACGACTTCGCCCACACATCGCCCTCGCGTGTGCCGTTCACCGACCTCTACGACACGGTGTCCAACCGACAGGTCGGCTTCCAGGCACGACCCGTGGTCGGAGGCATCCTCGCGCTGCTGAGCCTGCGCAGGTAGCGGTGGAGTGCCGGCCCCGGGGGGCTCACGGCGCGAGCAATAACCCTTGTGGGGGTGACCCGCCGCTGCCGAATGGCCTCAGTCCGTTCGCACTTTCGAAGGATGTCGAGCGCGGTCGACGGTGAGCGCATCACGCTCGGCATGCAGACTCTGGTCGGAGGCCCTCGTTCCTCCAGCGAGTGCGGAGGCAGCGTGACCATCCCCGATGGAGCCGGTGCACCTTCCCCCTCTTCCATCGGTTCGGGGCGGCTCCTCCCTGTGATGGCCCAGTTGCGACAGCAAGGTGCGAGGCGAACGGATGGTCAGGCCCGAGTGGTTCATCGCGACTGCCTCGACCGCATCAGCGCTGCTTGCGCTGGCTTTGGCGCTGGGAGTGAAGGAGTGGGTGTTCCGTCCTCGGATCACCCTGCGTCTGCGCCATCCAGCGCGGCCGGACGAGATCAGCGACCGCATTGTGACCAAGCGCATCGATACGGCGGAGACGGCCGCATTCGTGCGGCTGCGTCTGGACAACCGAGGACGCTCCACGGCCCGACGTGTCGGGGTGCGCGTGCTGCAGATCCACCTCTGGGATCGCCGCCGCCTCGCGTGGGTCCGCGCGCGGCCGGAACTGGACGGCCGTCTGCTGTGGCCCTCGAATCAGCTGCCCGGCGATGCGAACACCGTGGAAGTCTTCCGCTACTCGGACCGGATCGTCGACCTGGTCTCGGTCACCTACGGGTCGTCAGATAACCGGCTGCGCCCGGCCTTCGTCGAGATCGGCCGACCCTGGCCGCCGAACGAGGCGAACCTGCTCGACCCCGGCGTGTGGGAGCTCGAACTGCTCGTGTGTGGCGACAACATCAGAGCGCGGCGCTACTTCGTCAAGGTGTCTTTCGACGGGGTGTGGCCCGAGCCGGAGGGTCCCGGGATCTGGGATCACCTTCTGGTGGAAGGTCCTTCGCTCCATGTGGTGCCGGGCCCTGGGGCCGTCGCGCCCTCGGCAACCGCGGGCGGCAACCGATGAGACCGTCCAAAGGACGATCTCATGGCGTACGAGAGCAGTTCCGCGACCACGCAGGAAACGGCCGTCCGGCGTGGTCGCGCAGCAGCCACAGGATGTACGTGTTGTCGTGCGGCCTCGCGAACGGCGGTCTGGTGCCTGTTCCAGGAGATCAGGGGGAGCTGCAGTCAGGACAACGTCAGCGATTCCAGTTTTGCCTGTATTGCTCCTACCGTCGAAGGTGAATGCCCGGCACCGACCGCGATCGTCCCTTTACGCCACGTCACGGCGGCGCGCACTCGACATCGGCATCGGGAACTCTCCTGATGCCGCGAGCTCGCAGCACCCTGGAATCGTGGAATCGTGGAAGGCGTCCGTAAGTCATACCTTCTACCATGAACATGTGAATTATCCGCTGTGTTTCCCCGATTGAGCGAGGCGAAGCGGGCCATGACTGGGGATTTCGCGGGCAGCGAGGGGGGTCGTCGGCTTCGGGCGGACGACCTCGAACTGGCCCTTGTGAGCGCGCTGGCGCAGCAGGAGAGCATCGCCATCGCGATTCTCGACAAGGATCTCCGGGTAACGCACAGCAAGCTGGGGCCGGGGCACTTTGGCGGCCTGACCGTCCGGCTCGGAGGCCCTGTGGAGGATCTCGTACCAGGAAACGAGGCGCGAGCCTTCACGGCCCGGCTGCGGCGGGTGCTCGGAACCGGCGAGCCGCTCCTGTCCCATCGGCAGCGGATGGGCCGGTCCGGCGAACTGGTCGTGATGTTGTCGGCCCTGCCCCTGCCCCTGCCTGCGGCGGTCGGCTCCGGCGGCCCTGGTGGCCTCATCGTGTCGTTCATCGGCGCCGACACCGAGAACCGACGCCTTGACCTGCTGCTGGATGCAGCCGCGAGGATCGGGGCCTCACTGGATGTCTGCGAGACGGCACGCGAACTCGCCGACGTGCTCGTCCCGACCCTCGGTGACCGGGCGACGGTCTACCTCGCCACGAACGTCTTCGCCGGGGAGGAACCGCCCCAGCGCTCCGCACGCAAACTGGGACTGCGGTGCGCGGCGCGGGCACCGGTCGACGCCGAGTGGCCGGACGAATTCATCAAGCCGGGCATGGACGTACCGCCGCTACCGGATACTCCGACGCTACAACTCCACCTGCACGGCACCACCTACTTGCTGCCGGACCAGCAGGCGATCAGCGCGGCTCTGGGCCACGACCCGGCCCTGCTACGTCTGTTGATGCCACCGAATTCGACGGGGCAGATCAGGTCGGTGCTGCTCGCCCGGGGGCGGATCCTGGGCTCCGTCTCGGTGTTTCGGACGGGCCAGTCGCTGCCCTTCTCCGAGGACGACCTGCATCTGCTGGACGAGGTCGCGTCCCGTGCCGCGCTGAGTATCGACAACGCACGCCGTTATACGCGTGAGCGCAACTCCAGCATCGTGTTGCAGCGCAGCCTGCTGCCGCTGGCCAACACCGACATGACGGCGGTTCAGACAGCCGGTGTCTACCTGCCTGCCACGGCGATCGGTCATGGAGCCGGCGGCGACTGGTACGACGTCATCCCGCTGTCTTCGTCGCGCGTCGCCCTGGTGGTCGGCGACGTCGTCGGACACGGGCTGCGTGCAACCGCAACGATGGGACGGATCCGTACCGCTGTCCAAGCACTGGCTGACCTCGACCTCGGCCCGGACGACCTGCTGGCGCACCTCGACGATCTCGTCCTGCGCATCGTGCACAGTACCGAGCCCGGCCACGAGGACGTGCTGGCGTGCACGTGCCTGTACGCGGTATACGACCCGGTGGCCGGCCGCTGTGCCATGGCCAGCGCGGGACATCCGCCACCGGGGCTCGTGCGTCCCGATGGCACATTCGGCTTTGTCGACCTCGACCCGGGACCGCCGCTCGGCGTCGGCGGCCTGCCGTTCGAAGTGACGGAGCTGGACATTCCGCCCGGTAGCATTCTCGTCCTCTACACCGACGGGCTGATCAACTACGGTCACGGTCGCGACCACGACATGGCTGCCGGGATGGAATCTTTGGGCCGTAGGCTCTCCGCGCTGGCCCCGGGCGAGTGCGACCTCAGGGCGACCGCCGCCCAGCTGGCCCATGGCAGCGCCCCGGCCGCCGAACTGACGGACGACGTCACGCTGTTGCTCGCCCGGGTACGGACCATCGCCGACACCGATGTGGCGTCGTGGGAGATCCCGGTCGACCCGGCGGCCGTTACTTCCGGAAGGAAACTGACCATCGACCAGCTCGCCGACTGGGACCTGGACGACCTCAACTTCACCACCGAGCTCATCGTCAGCGAGCTGGTCACCAATGCGATCCGGTACGCAGGCGGCCCGATCACACTGCGCCTGATCCGTGACACCCATGACGGCCTCCTGGTCTGCGAGGTATCCGACCCCAGCAACACTCAACCCCGGCTCCGGCAGGCTCGATCCACCGACGAAGGGGGCCGCGGCCTGTTCCTCGTCGCACAACTCGCGACCCGATGGGGCAGCCGCTACAACGCCACCGGCAAAACGATCTGGACCGAGCAATCGGCCGCGACTGCGGCGAGCGGGACTACACCTGAATCGTGACTGTGTAGGGTTCCAGCTGGTGGCGGGCAGCATCCATAGCCGCCCGGCGGTGTGCATGTGCACCAGGGTGACCAGCAGTCGGTCGGTGAACGCCAACGCTGATTTTGGCCGGCGCCGGCCTGGCGCCGCCGGTCGTCGCGGCGCCGCTTGCGCACCCGGACTCGCATCGCGCCTGCCACCACGGCGCGAGTTCGGTGACGAGCTCGCCGAGGTGTCCCCGCTACAGCCCGCAGAAGGCGCAGTGGCACATGGCCGTGCGGGCCTGACCAAGGTTCGCACCTCGACAACCTAGTGGGGCCACCAGCACGTCACCGCCCGCGTGAAGACGCGCGGTCAGGCGGGCTGCCAGAGCTCGACCCGATTGCCCTCAGGATCGGTGACCCAGCCGAATCGACCGACACCCTCCATGTCCTGCGTCTCTTGAGCCACGTCCGCTCCCTTGGCGCGCAATTGCGCGAGCATCGCATCCAGATCGCGGACCCGGAAGTTGAGCATGGTCTGCTGGGCGCGGGACCCGAAGTAGTCGGTCACGGACTCGAACGTCGCGAACACCGTCAGCCCGGCTCCCTGAGGCCACAGGCCGTTCTCATCGGCGTCCAGGCCCAGGCAATCGCGGTACCACGCGCCCAGGGCCGCCGGGTCGGCGGCCCGCATGAAGTATCCACCGATTCCAAGTACACGTTCCATGCCGCTATCTTGCCAGGACGGTCGCCGCGGCCGTGGCGTGTGCACCCGCGTGCCGGGCGGCCGCGGCGGAGCGCTCGTACCCGTCGTGCCAGGGCGCGTATCGAGTCGTGATCAATCTGCGGATTCACCCTCATAGCGGGGGTTTGATCCGGTAAAGCGTTTCGCGTGACGCGAGTGCAACTGTCGGATGCGGAGTGGGAGTTCATCGAGCCGTACTTGCCGGTCGGCGAGTACGGCCCGTATCCCGGGCGGCTGCGGCAGCAGTTCGAAGGTGTGATCCGGCGCTTCAAGACGGGTGGGCAGTGGCGGGAGATGCCGCGTGAGTTCGGCGCCTGGTCGACCGTCAAAGGTGGACCTCTCCCTGGTCAGCATCGACTCCACCACTACGCGCGCCCACCACGACGCCGCCGGGATGCACTTGGGCGAAGACCTCCTGACTGCTCTGGAGAAGGGCGCCGATCACGACTCAATGCCCACCCTGGTACGGGTCTACAGCCAGCGGTCATACCAGGCGCGGATACGCCGTAGGGCGTCGAGTTGGTGGGCGCGCTCGTGAAGCCCGTGGCCCTCTCGGGGGTAGACGACGAACTCGTGCTCGACGCCGAAGTGGCGCAGTGCGCGATGGAAGTGGACCGCCTGGCCGAGTGGGACGTTGGTGTCCTGCTCGCCGTGCAGGATCAGGACCGGGGTGCGGATCCGGGACACGTAGGAGATCGGGCTGTTCCGGTCGTGGATGTGCGGTCCCGGCCCGTTCCAGCCGGTGCTGCCGCCGAGCGTCGCGTCGACGATTCCCCACTCGCCGGTCCCGGCCTGCATGCCCCAGTCGCTGATGCCGGCGCCCATGATGGCGGCCTTGAACCGCTCGGTTTGGCCGATGGCCCAGGCCGCCATGAAACCGCCGTGGCTCCAGCCGGAGATGCCCAGGCGTTCGGGATCGGCGACTCCCTCGGCGACCAGCAGGTCGATCCCGGCGAGGATGTCGGTCCACTCGTCGCCGCCCACCGCGCCCGCCACCACGGCGGCGAATTCATGGCCGCGGCCCGACCCGCCCCGGGGATTGGGCAGGAAGACCGCGTATCCGGCGGTCGCCAGCCACTGGCCGCAGTCGACCGCATTGAGCGTGAACTCGTCGGCATGGCGGAAGTAAGGGCCGCCGTGGACCATGGTGACGAGCGGGAATGGACCCTCGTCCCGAGGCCGGCCGGCAGGCAGGATCAGCAGGCCGTCCAGCTGGAGTCCGTCGGACGCCTGGTAGCTGAGCCGTTCCTGGGCACCCCAGCGGATCCTGCGCAGTTCGGGACTGGTGTCGCTGAGCCGGAGCAGTGGCCCGCCCGTGGGTCCCGCGTGGACGTTCCTGGGCTCGCGCGCGGTGCTCATCAGCACAGCGAGGGCCTCTCCGGAGTGACTCGCAGTGAGCCCGGCGAGCGTGCCGGGCGCGCAGGACAATCGGTGGAACCGTAGCGACTGCGGATCGAGCCGGTACAGCGCGGTATCCAGCCCGTCGGCGAACAGCGCCAGCGGCGGCCCGTCGGCGACCTGCACCAGCTCGGTGGGGCAGGCGGACATGCTGACCGTGAGATTGCGCTGTTCGACGGTCGGGCCGGTAGCGGGCGGGACGGTGTCGATCACAGCGAGCCCGCCTACCAAGTGCCCAGGGGTCACCGTCAGGTGGGCCAGATGCCATTCACCGTCGTGGTTCCACCAGACCGGGAACTGGGCCTCGACTCCGACTGGGCCCAGGTCCTGGACGGCTGCCGTCTCCGGGGCGACCAGATGCAGTCCTATCGTCGTGACGCCGGGGTCGAGCTCGGGGGTGGCCCAGCTCAGCACGGCCAGCGGGCCGCCGTCCGGACGCTGGGTCACCTCCACGACATGGCGGTCCCCGAGGCCGTCCACGGTGCGGACCACGCCGGTCGCCAGGTCGAGCAGGCGCAGCCGGGTGACCGGGAGGTGCCGGCCCCAGACCTTCGCGTCGTCACCCTCGGCCTCCCGGCGTTTGTCCTCCGCGGTGGGCTCGTCCTCGGCGAGCAGCGCGACGGTGCGGCCGTCGGCGAGCGGGTAGTAGTCGCAGATGCCCCCGCGCCGCCTGGTCAGGGACTCTGCCTTGGCGATGTCCTCGCTGCCGTCCAGATGGATCCGCTGGAGTTGAGCGGTGCCCCGCTCCTCGCGGTCGGAGGTGAAAAACAGAAAGGCCGAGTCCGGCGCCCACTTCGGGGCGGCGTCGCGGGCCGTGCCGTCGGTCAGCCTGCGCGGGGCTGCGCTGCCATCGGCGGCGGCGACCCAGACAGAGCTGTGCGGACGTCCGTCCCTTCCGCTGTTCGCGACCACGCCGTAGGCGACCAGGCGACCGTCCGGCGAGATGGCCGGCGCCACGGGGGCGGCCATGTCCACCACCAGTTCCGCGGTGAGCAGGTCGGTCGACTCGGGAATCGGTCGCGGTGCAGGGTGCGGCATGCGGACTGCCTTTCACTCGCCAGTACGACAAACGGACATCCTGTCGCACTGACGAGACCTGTGTCAGTCGGGTTTCGGAGAATCGGGCCGCACGCGACCCTGCCCCGAAGGCCCTGCCACAGCCCATGGCCGGCACCGGACACGTCCCGGCGGAAGGATGGCGAGCTGCATGCCTGATCGTCGGTACGAGTCGGGCCATTCACGAGGGCGGATCGATGAACTCCTGTTCTCCATAAGCCATTTACACGTGCCATGCCAGACGATCCACCGGACCACGCGTCGCCACGGAGGCGAATCCGCAGATTGATCACGACTCAATACACGCGCTAGGACGGTTGGCTGCTCCCGCTGACGAAGGTGTAGAGCTCGACGATGACGCCGTCCTTGCAGCGGGCGATGTCCATTCCGGTCGCGATGGGCGGTTGACCGGCGGGGCCGAACTGGAAGCCGAGGTGGCCGAGGTCGTCGTTGACGGAGACCGGGCCGTTGGGCCGGAAGACCCAGTCCGGGGTCTGCGTACGCAGCTCTGTGGCGCGCTGGGCGAGCGCCTCGCGGCCTCGGATGACGCGGTCGGGTTCGTGCCACACGACGTCCTGGGCGTAGGTCTGCGCGATGGCCGCGTTGCGGCGCTCGCGGTCTGGTTCGTTGAAGACGTCGAGGAGGTTGCGGCGCATCAGGTCGGCGACAGCGGCGTTCACGGGCGGTCCTTCGGGTTGGCTTGCAGGGTGAGTTGTGGCCCCGGCCGCCAGTCTCACGCGACCGGTGCACCGGCCGTCTCCCGACCTCGACCGTGATCAACAGGCGCAGGCACAGCACAGCGTGACGGCCAAACAGCCCAGCGCCTCCGATTACTCCGAAAGCGGCATGTCACACGCCATCACATCAGGTGGCTCCCAAACTCGCCGAACCCCCCTGGCCCTCAGTCGCGCGATTGTCGACGAGTTCGTCACACACGGCCGTGGGGGCGAGCGCGCGTTGGCGGGCCGCCTCGCCGGCGTTGAAGTGAGTCAACTCTCTTGGCGAGAGTCGACTTGCACGATGCGTGCGGGCCGCCTATATTCATGAGAGTCAGCTCTCGTGAACGCGACGACAAGGACTCCGCATCATGACCAGCCCCGCTTCCACCAGTACCTCCCGGACCGTCGACCTGCCCGGTGGCCTGTCCCTGACCATCAACGAGTTCGGCACCAATTCCGAGGGCAGTGCGGTGCTGTACCTGCACGGCGGTGCCGGCCCGCGCACGATGGTGGGCCTGGCGACGGCGCTGTCGGAGCACGTGTACGGCATCGTCCCGACCCACCCGGGCTTCGACGCCACCCTCCGGCCCGACGGGTTTGACACTGTCGCGGACCTGGCGGTGGCCTACCTGGACCTGCTGGACGCTCTGGACCTGACCGGGGTGATGGTCATCGGCAACTCGGTCGGCGGCTGGATCGCCGCCGAAATGGCACTGCGTGACACCCGCGGCCGGATCGGCGCGCTGGTCCTGCTGAACGCAGTGGGTATCCATGCCCACATGAAGGACAACGAGGTCCGCGACACCCGCGTGATGGCCCCCGCCGAGATGACTCAGCTGGCGTTCCACAACCCGGCCTTCCGCCCCGACTTCTCCTCCTTCAGCGACGAGCAGCGAGCCGCGGCGGCCGCCAACCAGCGGACCCTGGCGACCTACGCGGGGGAGGCGTTCACGCACGACCCGAAGCTGCGCGGCCGGCTGCACCGGGTCACGGTGCCGGTGCTGGTCGCCTGGGGCGAGCAGGACGGCATCGCGCTGCCGCTCTACGGCCGCGGCTACGCCAAGTCCTTCCCGAACGGTCACTTCACGTCCATCGCCGACGCGGGGCACTTCCCGCACATCGAGCAGTTGGGAGCCACCCTGGGCGCCATCGGCGACTTCGTCGACACGGTCGTCAAGCCGGACCAGGCCGCCTGACCCGTCCCGATCCTGTCCGTGTCGCGCGAGGCCGTCGGGCCCCGCGCGACACGCGCACGCTGTCAGTGTTCATTGTCCCAGCCGGTTGATCAGGATTTCCGGAATCTTCAGGTGCGCCGGTGGGCGGCCCGGCGGTGCGGCCCCCTGCTGGTCAGGGTGTGGGTGTGGTCCAGTTCCGCAGAAGAGCGTCGAGGGAATCCAAGATCCAGGCCCAGGATTCCTGCGAGTCGACGGCGGTGTGGCTGAAGCCTCCGGCCATCTCCAGGCTGACGTAGCCGTGGAAGACGCTGCCCAGCATCCGGACGGCGTGCGTCTGGTCCGGCTCCGTCAGGTCGTAGCCGCGCAGGATTGCCCGCGTCATCTGTGCGTGCCGAACGCCGGCACTGGCGGCTGCCGTCTCGGGGTCGAGCCTGAGCCGGGCGGCGGTATAGCGACCGGGGTGCTCTCGGGCGTAGTCGCGGTAGGCATTCGCGAAGGCGGCCAGGGCATCCTTGCCCGCACGTCCGGCCAGGGCGGCGGCGACCCGGTCGGCGAGTTCCTCCAGCGCGAACAGGGCGATCCTGATCTTGAGGTCCTGGGAGTTCTTCAGGTGCGAGTACAGACTCGCGACCTTGACGTCGAATCGCCGGGCGAGCGCCGAAACGGTCACCTCGTCAAAGCCGACCTCGTCGGCCAGTTCCGCTCCCGCCCGGGTCAGACGCTCCGGGGATAGCCCTGCTCGAACCATAACCTTCCTCCTGATTGGCAACAACCATTATGAATTTGCCTAACAGCTTTAGGCAAATTAGCCTGCCGTTCATGAGGCCACTGACTGAGCAAGAGATCCGTACCGCGTTCGTGAACTGCACCAAGGGTGAGTCGAAGCGTCTGTCCGTCCCCCGCGACCTGGCCGAGAGGCCCTGGGACGACCTGGACTTCCTCGGCTGGCGGGACCCCCAGGCCCCCCACCGGGCCTACCTCGCCACCGAGCTGGACGGCCGCCCGGTAGCGCTCGCCCTGCGCTGCCCGAGCCCCGCCTCCTGGCAGACGCGGCTCAGCATGTGCTCGATATGCGTGACCACCCACTCCGGAGGCGTCTCGCTCATGGTCGCCGCGAAGGCCGGCAAGGCCGGACAGCAGGGCAACTCCGTGGGCGCCTACATCTGCAGCGACCTCGCCTGCCCGCTGTATGTGAGGGGCAAGAAGGAGGCGGGCGTCGGTGCACGGCCGCACGAGTCGCTCACCTTGGAGGAGAAGATCCAGCGGACCGTAGCGAACCTCGCCGCGTTCATCGCCAAGGTCACCTCATGAAGCAGGAGGCTCCGTCGCGCGCCCGAACCGCGCACCCCATTCTCGCAGGTGATCCACCAGCTCGGGCGGGGCGAGAACTGTGAACTCCGCGCCGATCGAGCCCAGTGCCATCGCCGGCCAGTCGAGTGTGTCGGTCGTCATCCGGAGCAGGCAGTGCTCGTCGTCGATCGGCTCGGCGGTGGCCCATCCGCCGATCCGTGCCTCCACAACGGCGGCTGGTGCGTGAATCCGCGCCTCCACCGTGTGGGTCGAGGGCTGCGTCTCGATCCCCGCGTGGACGAACGCCGCCGCGTCGGGGGTGGGCAGCTCGCGGGTGTGGAACCGGGTGCCGGTGCTCCGGGGCGCGGTGAGCCGGTCGAGACGGAAGCTGCGCCAGTCGTGTCGGCCCAGGTCGTAGGCCATCAGGTACCAGCGGCGCTGCACCGGCACGAGCCGGTGCGGCTCCACGTGCCGCTGCGAGGGGTCACCGCCGCGGGTGGTGTAGCCGAACTCGATCCGCTCGGTGTCACGGCAGGCCTGCGCCACCGCGATGAGCGCCGCTGGGTCCATGGCAGGTGTGGCCGAGGCGCCCCAGCTCACGGGCTCGGTGACAGCGCGCAGCGCGTCCACCCGGCGGCGCAGCCGGGGTGGCATCACCTGCACCACCTTGGTCAACGCGCGCACAGCGGCCTCCTCTATGCCCGCCACCGCGCCCTGCGCCGCCGCCTGCATCCCGACAGCGATCGCGACGGCCTCGTCGTCGTCCATGACCAGCGGGGGCAGCACCGCACCGGCGGCCAGCCGGTAGCCGCCGTCGACACCGCGGCTGGCCTGCACCGGGTAGCCCAGCTCGCGGAGCCGGTCGATGTCGCGGCGCAGCGTGCGCACCGAGATCTCCAGCCGGTCGGCCAGCTCCTCACCGGGCCAGTGGCGGTGGGTCTGCAGCAGCGACAACAGGCGCAGCGTCCGGGAGCTCGTGTTGGCCATATTCCCCAGTCTCGCGCAATTCAGGTCAGGAAGTGACCGCTGGAGTTCGTAGAGTTCTTCTCATGATGACGAACGAGCGGGATGACCTGCTGGAGAGCCTGGCCGTGCACCGGGGGTTCCTCCTGCGCACGGTGCAAGGGCTGACTGACGACCAGGCGCGACAGCGCACCACTGTCAGCGAGCTGACCCTGGGCGGGCTGATCAAGCACGTCGCGAGGACCGAGAAGGGCTGGGTCGACTTCATCCTCGACGGACCGGCCACGATGGAGCTGACCGAGGACAGCTACGCCGAGCACGCCGACGGCTTCGTCCTGCGTGAGGATGAGACGCTGGCCGACATCGTGGCCGAGTACGAGCGGATCGGGCAGCGCACCGACGAGCTCGTGCGCACCGTGCCCGACCTCGGCGCAGCCCAGCCGCTGCCGAAGGCGCCCTGGTTCCCGCCGGGCGCGGTTCGGTCCGCGCGGCGGGTCTTCATCCACATCGTGGCCGAGACCGCGCAGCACGCCGGCCACGCCGACATCCTCCGCGAGGCCATTGACGGCCAGAAGACGATGGGCTGAGGACGTGGGCGAGAGGCGCGACATCCTGGAGCAGCCGGCCCACCACCACTCGATACGAAGGGACTTGGTCGGCACGTAGAGGATTGGCCGACTCGTCGACGCAGGGCACCGTACCAGCCGGCCGCGGAACACGATCCGAAACGAGAACCGGCCCCAGGCTGCTCCTGGGTCAAAGAAGTCAGCGGGTCGACCGGGGCCACGCTCGACGGGGCGATCCGCACACCGTCAGCGGTGAGTGCGGGCGCCTGGAGGTAGCGCACGCTGGTGGCGGCCCAGTACACGGCGTCCTCGGCCCGGTCCCCCGACGAGGACCGCCCTCGTTCATGGCCACTTGAACGCTCTGGGTGGGTAACCACCACTGCAGTCACCGGAGTTGACATGTGCCCATCTGCCCATACGCTGACGGAATCAACTTCTCTGTTCGAGCGTCACCTTCCCGTCGGTGCTGACTCGCACCGTCCCGGGCGACGGTTCAGGGACTGTCCAGGGGGGAAATCATCATGGCTGCTACCTCATCCTCGTTTCGTGGCCGACACCGGCGGCACCTGCGCACGGCCGCGCTGGCTGCCGTCGTTGTCGGCGGCGCCGTGCTGGTCGGCGACCCGGCATCAGCGGCCAGCAGCGGTGTACTCAGGCCATACGTCAACTGCGTGACCACTGACGCGCAGAGCGGAATCGTCACGGCGTACTTTGGCTACGAGAACACCCTTGGCAAGCAACTCGAGTTCGGAGTTGGTCAGGACAACCAGATTTATCCTGCCAGTCCGTTCCAGGGCCAGCCGACGTTCTTCAACGAGGGCAACTACCCGCAGGGCTTCTCGGTGGCCTTCGACCCGAAGATCATCCCGTCCGTCGACTGGATCCTGGACGGCCAGGATGCCACCGCCTCCGTCGACGCCCCGGCCTGCGCCAACGGGGTCACCTCACCGGCGTCAGGAGTCACCGCGGGCGGCGCCACTCTCACCGGCGTTGTCGTGCCGTCAGGCACCGACACCACCTACTCCTTCGCATACGGGACCACCACCGCGCTGGGTTCGAGCACCACGGCGCGGGACTTCGGCACCGGCACCCAACCACAACTGGTCCAGGCGACCCTGACCGGTCTGACTCCGAGCACCCAGTACTACTTCCGCATCGTCACCAGCAGCAGCGAAGAGACCACTCAAGGTCAGACCCTCACCTTCACCACGCCCGCCGCGGCCCCGCTGGCATTCACCAGAACGCAGCTCGGCACCGGCACCGTCGGCACCCCGTACACGGCGCAACTGGCCGGTACCGGCGGTATCACGCCTTACACCTGGTCCATCGTCCAGGGCGCGCTGCCCGCCGGGCTCACCCTGAACGCGGCAACCGGCGCGATCTCCGGGACTCCGACGGCCAGGGGTGCCGCTCACTTCACGGTCGAGCTCAGCGACGGGTCCCTGCCCAAGGCCAAGAGCGAGACCAGGAAGCTCCACATCACGATCAATCCAGCGAAGTCTCCGAAGTGAGCCTTCCGTGCAACGGGCTGTGAAGATGGGCAGCGGAACGGCGGAACCTGCTGCCCTGCCCATGGCCTGAGTACCCGTCAGGTTGGCGCGAAGCCCCTGGTAGCAGTGAGTGTTGCCTAGAAATCACCGCTGCCAAGGGGCTTCGCGCGTCTGGTTTCCCAGACTCGATCCGATCCTGATCCGCCTTGAGCACGACCCCGGCCCGGCGGCTACGCGTAGTGGCGCCCCGGGGTGGTGACGACGAAGAGGGTGAAGTCTTCGCGGGCCTTCGCATCGATGGCCAGGGGCAGGCGGATGCGGCCGGAATCGACCATGCCTCTCATGGCGGATCGACTCAGGCCGAATCCGGCCGTGAGTAGCTTCTCGACCCGGATGGGCGCCGGGAGTTCGAATCTGACGACGACCTCGAGCGGCGGCGGATCCTCACCCTCGAGGTCGTAGAACGGCATGTCGGTTTTCAGCTCCCATGTGCCGCTCCAGTCCTGCCGGTATGCGGCCTTGCCGGCCAGCGCCCCGTCCATGGCCAGATGTCGCACCATGGCCGGAGAGTTGTTCTCGAACATCAACCGCCGCTCGCTCTCGAGTGACTGCACATGGATGCGCTCGTGGACGGGGATTTTCGACGTGCGGCCGCACAGCTCACAGCAGATCAGCATCCAGACGTCGAGGAGCTTCCCGTTCGCGTTCACGCGGAACTTTCCGGTCGGATGGTGTCGCGTGGACCTGCACGACACGCATGATTTGACGATGGCGGGTAGTCCGAGCTCTCTGACCACCCACAGCGCTTTCCGGTCGATGTCAGGTCCGCCACCGTCAGCGGGCATACGGGTACTGCGAATGTCGTTCATGGCTTCGGCGAATTCCAAGGTCTACGGAGGAGGCGCCAGGCAGCGCTTTGCGGCGCCGTGAACTGCCTCCCGGATCCAGTGGCGAACGGCCAGCGCCTGAAAGTGGAGCTCGCTGGCTGGCGCGACGTCGCACATCACGTCGCGTGAAGGAAGCCCGCACTGGTCACACGGTGCGGGCTTCGAGCGGCACGTCGGAGAGAGACGGGGAGTGACTCAACCCGTCTTCATTCCGTACGTGCGCTGCTACTTACAGATCCATGGTCGCCATGATGTTCAACGAGCGGGCCGTCAGGCAACAGATTTTCCAGGAGGCCACGGTCGCTCACTCAGACGCGGGGGTTGCCTGCGAGCGAAGCCCCTGGTAGCAGGTTTGACTAGGGATCAACAGCTGCCGAGAAGCGATTCTCGCCGCCGGCGCGGCCGGGACCACGCACCTGGCTGCATCCCGACCAGCTGACTGCGACCGTCACCGGACCCACCCCGCCCTCTGGTGGCATACCGCTGCTGAAGGCGACGCCCGTTGGCGCGGGTAGGCTCTCTGGCCGTGCCAGATCTCAATCGTGATGCCCAGCTCGCGGACGACCCCTACTACCGGCTTGCGGCGGATACCTTCGTCACACTGTTCTGGAGGCAGCACCTTCTGGAGGAGACACTTGACCGGTTGCGGAGCCATCACTACGCGGTGGTGGTCCTGGACGCGTCCCAGTGGACGACCGAGGAGGACTTCCACCAGGACATATCCGCGACGCTGGACTTCCCGAGCTACTACGGCCGGAACCTGGACGCGCTGAACGACTGCTTGCGGGACGTGGTGGCCGGCGACTACGGGACGCCCGAGGGTGCGGCTGGCATCGTCCTCGCCTTCACCCACTACGACCAGTTCACCCGAGCATGCCCTTCGGCGGCCCAGATCGTCCTGGATATCATCGCCATCCGCGCTCGCAGTGCCGCGATCCACGCCCGGCGGGTGCTCTGCCTCGTCCACAGCAACGACCCGCACATCACCTTCGAGCCCGTCGGTGCCACGGCGGTGATGTGGAACCAAGCCGAGTGGTTGAACTCGCGCCGCGGACCCCACTCTCCCGACAGCTGACCTTCGCACCGGCGCACAGGGCGGCGGCCGCCCACCGGGGGGAATGGCGAACGGTCAGAACACGGCCCCTTGACCAAGTGTCAGATTCAGGACGCCGCAACCGTGACCTCCTCCGTTGGGACCTGTGGGCAGCAGTCGCCGATCACCGAGGCGGGAAGTGGCGCCGCGAAGTGACGGCACAGGAGTGGCTCGACGAGTGGCTGCCGTTCCCCACACCGACCGGGCCCCGCTGACGAGGCCGGCGTGAAACCCGCGTGCGGCCGACGCGGAGTGGCTCCGATGATGTCCCTCATGACGGAGATCGAAGCAAACGCAGACAGCGGGTACGAACGGCGGCCCTCCGTGGTGGCGAGCCACAAGCCCGCGGGCTCCGAGAGGGTGTTACGTGAGTCTTGTTGGTCTGTGTCGAGGGGCCGCCCGGACTGGCTGATGCTCCGAAGTGCCTAGGTCAGTAAAGCCATTGATCTGCGACCACCTTGCTTCGTCCCAAGAGCGTCGGAGAGGTCCGGGTTTGTCAGCAACGTCGTCGGCTGGCCGTCGCGCCTCAACAGGCTGTGCACCGTGGTGCCGAATCGATCGGAGTGAACCTCAGCTGCGAGCCAGACGGCGACTACTTCATCGAGCGTGACGGGCGGGAGAACTTCCATACAGGGCCTCGGCGCTAGATCGTGTGACGCGTTGTCGGGACGGGTGCGGACCCGTGATCCGCCTCACTGTCAGGCCGGTTGGACGGACTGGTAGTACCGGATCTTTTCTCGCAGGTGCTGTTGCTGGGCTCGCAACAATGCGACTTGTTCTTCGACCGTTGTGTCGTGCTTCTCCAGCAGTGCGATGCGCTCTGCCAACGACTTTGGATCACCGCAGCGGGCCAGGTCGGCGTACCGGCGCATTTCCGCGATCGGCATGCCGGTGTCCCGCAGGCACCGCAGGATACCCAGCCACTGCAGGTCCTCCGCGGTGAAGCGGCGGTGCCCGCTGGGGGACCGGCCCACGTCGGTCAGAAGGCCGATGCGTTCGTAGTAGCGCAGTGTGTCCAGGCTGAAGCCGGACCGCTCAACGGTCTCGGCCGGGGTCAGGTAGTGCGTCGTGCGGGCGGCCATGGGCAGCATTGTGCCCCGGCTTGACCTGGAGCGCGCTCCAGTTGTGAGGATCGACGGGCAGTGAAACGAACTGGAAGATCGACAGAAGAGGTCACCTATGCACTACCGCACCATCGGCACCCGCCAGGTCTCCGCACTCTGCCTGGGCACCTTGCCCTTCGGCACGGTCGTCGACGAGGAGACCTCGTTCGCCCTGCTGGACCGATTCGTCGAGCGCGGCGGCACCTTCATCGACACCGCCAACTGCTACTGCTTTTGGCGCCAAGGCAGCGACGGCGGCGACAGCGAGCGCCTGTTGGGTCGCTGGCTGGCTACGCGGGGCAACCGGGACCAGGTAGTGCTGGCTACTAAGCTCGGTGCACTACCCGCCGGGGCCGGTGAGTGGCCCGCCAACCGGGAGGGGCTCTCCCGGGGCGTACTCCACAAGGGCGCGCGGCACAGCCTGGGGCGGCTCGGGACCGACCACGTCGACCTGCTGTACGGACACGTGGACGATCCGTCGACACCAGTACAGGAGACCGTCGCTGCCTTCGCCGAACTGGTCGCTGAGGGCCTGACCCAGCAGATCGGCATGAGTAACCAGGGAGTCGAGCGGTTTGCCCGCGCCCGCGAACTGGCCCGGGAGGTGGGCGTTCCTGGGTACGTCGCCCTGCAGCAGCGACACACCTACCTGCGGCACGCGCCCAGTGCGGACTTCGACTACCAGGTCTCCCTGGACGAACCGATGCTTGCGTACGCGGGTAGCCAGTCTGACCTGACGGTGTTGGCTTACAGTTCGCTGCTGAACGGCGCATACACGGACCCGCTCAAGCCCCTGCCCGCCGAGTACGACCACCCGGAAACCGCCCGGGCCCTGGCGGTCCTGCGTGAGGTGGCGAAGGAAACCGGAGCCACGCCCAACCAGGTCGTCTACGCCTGGATGCTGGGCGGGTCACCGGCTGTCATCCCGCTGGTCGGTGTCAGTCGCACCTCGCAACTGGACGAGGCGCTGGACGCGGTGGAGCTGGAGCTGACCGTGGACCAACGCGAGCGGCTGGACGTGGCCCGCTCGGACCCCGCCTGACTCCTGCTACAGCTCTGCCCCGCCGTCAACCACCGCTAGGAGCAGGTGCCGCTTCCGCTGTAGCAGGGCGTTTAGTAGACGCTGGGGGTCGGCGAGGGCTTGGGATGCCTTCGGTCGTAACCATGCTGGGCCAGACCCGTGAGGACCACCAGCACCATGGCAGCGACAACCTGTGCGACCGCGACGACCCCAGCGCGGGCCACCGCTGCTGAGGCCGCGAGGATCAGAGCGCGACAACAGGTCGCGCGTCCAGGCGATGCCGACCAGCGTGAACCTATCGGTGTTTCGGAGCCGGCCCCTGCGCCCCATAGAACTGGTGGGGGTTTGCTCGGGCGGATCGGGGTCAGGCGCTCGTGCAGACGATTCGCTGATTCGCGGGAGGCGAAGATGGACACCGACAGACCGGGCGCACCGCCGCGAATCGGAAGTAGCACCAGCGAGGACGTGCCGAAACGAGACGAGCAGCGCAGGTCCGCGCAGCCCGCCGTGTCCGAACGGAACCAGGCCACGCTGCCCGACCGGCCCGCGCTGCCGGAACCCCCCGTCCCGGGGGAGGACTAGATGGACGTGTGGCTGGACGTCTGGTCGCAGGCCGCTTGCCGGGGAGAGGATCCCGAGATCTTCTTCCCGGAAGTGGAGCGGGGTCCCGGCGCTCGCGAATTGGCCAGGGCCAAGGCGGTGTGCGGAGGCTGCCCTGTGGCCCTGCCGTGTTTGGAATGGGCGCTGAGCACCGGGCAGCGTACGGGTGTGTGGGGCGGAACCTCCGAGTCGGAGCGCCGCACGCTCCACCGCCGACTGGAACGTCGGGGCGTCAGCCTCGACATATCCGACCGGATTGGCACGCGCGCGGAGCGAACGGACCTCCACAGCGCGGCGGGAGGCAAAGCTCCCGAGTCGGAGCAATCTGCCGCGCACAACAGGACGGCGGTGTCCACCGGGCCGAAGCGCTCGGTGATCTCCTCGACCAGGGCCAGTGAGGCGTTGTCGCCGCTGACGTAGAGGGTGGGCAGGTCGGTCGCGGTCAGGACGAAGCCGACGATCTCGCCGGAGATCGGTTCGCAGCCTTCGGGTCCGTGCTGGGCGGGCGTGGCGGTCACGGTCAGAGTGCCGCCGTCGGGGCGCGTCACCGTCGCATCGGCGGAGAGGGCGTGGCTGGAGAGGGCGTGGCTCACGCCGCAGGTCTTCACCTCCGGCCTGAACCGCGCCGTGGAGACCGCGACGATCGCCCTTCATCGGCACGGCAACGCTCGTCCACCAGGACCCCGCCTGCGCGAATGCAACTACACGGTGTGGCACCCTCCCCGGACTCGGCACGCGTCGGCTAGGCGCAGGAGGAGCAGAGCCCGCGGTAGGTGACCTCGACTTCGGAGACCGTGAAGCCGAACCGTTCCTCCGCCGGGAGGTCGGCCAGCGGATTGCCGGTCGGGTGGACGTCGCGGATGGTGCCGCAGTTGGAGCACACCAGGTGCTGGTGCGGGTGGTGGGCGTTGGGGTCGTAGCGCTTGGCGCGGCCGTCGGTGGAGACCTCTATGACCTCACCGAGGGAGACCAGCTCGCGGAGGGTGTTGTAGGCGGTCGCCCGGGAGATCTCGGGCAGCCGCTGTGCCGCGCGGGCGTGCACCTCGTCGGCCGTGAGATGCACGTGGTCGCCGTCGAGGACCTCCGCAACGACACGCCGCTGGGAGGTCAGCCGCCAGCCACGCCCTCGCAGTCGCTCCAGCAGGTCACTCATATCGGTTCACCTATTCAGGTTCGGCGGGACATTCGAAGCTTACCGGCGGACGTCCGGGTTCCGATCAGATATGGGTTTGAGGCGCTTCTTGACTTAGACTCTGTCCATTGTAGGATCGGTTTAGGCGATAGCCAAGGGACAGGAAGACTCCAGTACGGCAGGAGACGAAGACGTGACGGGACCACCGCCGAGGAGCCTCTCGGTGCCGGCCTACCGATGACGGCCACCCGCGTCGCGCTGCTCGAGACCGTCCGGGATGGTGACCACCTCGGCGTTCGCGGCGCGGTCGTACGCAGTATCGAACCGACCGGCAGTCCGGCCCGGTTCGAGAGACGCGTCAGGGACCACCACGTCGTGTGCCGGTCGTGCGGTGTCGTCGCGGACGTCGACCGCGTGGTCGGCGAGGGCCCCTGCCTGACCGCGTTCGACGACCACAGCTTCCCGATCGACGAGGCCGAGGTCATCTCCTGGGGCCTGTGCCCCGACTGTTCCACCGCCCGCAGTTCCTGAGCACCGTGATCCGCCTGGTCCGGAAGGATTCCCATGTCTGAGAACCATGATGCAATCGTCGTAGACGCGAAGACGGAGGGCGGAGGTGGCTGCCCCGTCGCGCATGGGCGCGCCCCGCACCCGACTCAGGGCGGCGGAAACCGCCAGTGGTGGCCGGATCGGCTCAACCTGAAGATCCTCGCCAAGAACCCCGTCGTGGCCAACCCCCTCGGTGAGGAGTTCGACTACGCCGAGGCGTTCAAGACCCTCGATCTCCCGGCAGTGAAGCGGGACATCGCGGAGGTGCTGACGACCTCGCAGGACTGGTGGCCGGCCGACTTCGGCAGCTACGGCCCGTTCATGATCCGGATGGCGTGGCACAGCGCGGGCACCTACCGGATCAGCGACGGCCGCGGCGGCGCCGGGGCCGGCCAGCAGCGCTTCGCACCCCTCAACAGCTGGCCGGACAACGTGAACCTCGACAAGGCCCGCCGCCTGCTGTGGCCGGTCAAGAAGAAGTACGGCCAGAGCCTTTCCTGGGCCGACCTCATGATCCTCGCCGGCAACGTCGCACTGGAGTCGATGGGCTTCGAGACCTTCGGCTTCGGCGGCGGTCGTGCGGACGTCTGGGAGCCCGACGAGGACGTGTACTGGGGTCCCGAGACCACCTGGCTCGGCGACGAGCGCTACACCGGTGACCGTGAGCTGGAGAACCCCCTCGGCGCGGTCCAGATGGGCCTCATCTACGTCAACCCGGAGGGCCCGAACGGCAATCCGGACCCGCTCGCAGCGGCCCGCGACATCCGTGAGACGTTCCGCCGGATGGCGATGAACGACGAGGAGACGGTCGCCCTGATCGCGGGCGGCCACACCTTCGGCAAGACTCACGGCGCGGGCCCGGGGGAGAGCGTCGGCCCCGACCCCGAGGCCGCCCCGCTCGAGGAGCAGGGGCTCGGCTGGAGGAACTCCTTCGGCACCGGTAAGGGTGGCGACGCGATCACCAGCGGCCTCGAGGGTATCTGGACGAACACCCCGGTGACCTGGGACAACACCTTCTTCGAGATCCTGTTCGGCTATGAGTGGGAGCTGTACCAGAGCCCCGCCGGCGCGAACCAGTGGAGGCCGAAGGACGGCGCCGGGGCGGGTACCGTCCCCGACGCCCACGACGCGTCGAAGAGCCACGCCCCGACGATGCTGACGACCGATCTCTCCCTTCGGATCGACCCGGCCTACGAGCTGATCTCGCGGCGCTTCTTCGAGAACCCGGCCGAGTTCGCGGACGCCTTCGCCCGGGCGTGGTTCAAGCTGACCCACCGCGACATGGGCCCGATCGTGCGCTACCTCGGCCCGGAGGTCCCGGCCGAGACGCTGCTGTGGCAGGACCCCCTCCCCGCGGTGACGCATGAGCTCATCGGCGCCGAGGACATCGCCTCCCTCAAGGGCCAGATCCTCGCCTCGGGCCTGTCGGTGTCCCAGCTCGTGTCCACCGCGTGGGCGTCGGCCGCGTCCTTCCGCGGCAGCGACAAGCGCGGCGGTGCCAACGGTGCGCGCATCCGACTCCAGCCGCAGAGCGGTTGGGAGGCCAACGACCCCGACCAACTGGCGACGGTGCTGCGCAGCCTGGAGGGGATCCAGGAGGCTTTCAACGCCGCCCAGACCGGTGGCAAGCGGGTCTCGCTCGCCGACCTGATCGTGCTCGCTGGTGGTGCGGCCGTCGAGCAGGCCGCCAAGGACGCGGGCTTCCAGGTCGAGGTCCCCTTCACGCCGGGCCGCGCGGACGCGTCGCAGGAGCAGACCGACGTGGAGTCGTTCTCCGCGCTCGAGCCGACCGCCGACGGGTTCCGCAACTACCTCGGGAAGGGCAGCCGGCTGCCGGCCGAGTACGTGCTGATCGACCGGGCGAACCTGCTGACCCTGAGCGCCCCCGAGACGACGGCCCTCGTCGGTGGCCTCCGCGTCCTGGGCGCGAACTACCAGCAGTCGCAGCTCGGTGTCTTCACCACGACCCCCGGGTCGCTGACCAACGACTTCTTCGTCAACCTGCTCGACCTGGGCACGACGTGGAAGGCGACGTCCGAGGACGCGAACACGTTCGAGGGTCGCGACGCGGCCACGGGTGAGGTCAAGTGGACCGGCAGCCGTGCCGACCTCGTCTTCGGGTCGAACTCCGAGCTCCGCGCGCTCGCGGAGGTCTACGCGAGCGATGACGCGAAGGAGAAGTTCGTGAACGACTTCGTCGCGGCGTGGAACAAGGTGATGAACCTCGACCGGTTCGACCTCGTCTGATCATGGCGTCCAGGTCGGCCGGCGCCGGCCGGCCTGGACGTCTTCAGTCCGAAGGATCTCGACGACGCCCCACGCGCGACGTGGACACGTCGCGCGGCCGAACATCTGCCGCTGCGGCACCTTGGTGCGGGTTGACGCGGCCTTCGACCGGGCCGGGTTCCGCGGTCGAGCCCCGGGCCGGTGGGCGGCTATGGCCGCACTCCTGGCCACCGCGCGCTGACCTCGCGCTCGGGCATCGGTATCTCGCGCCCGTCCAGCAGCAGCGTGCACGCCGGAGCGTGGGTGCGGTGCCGCAGGTGGTCGACCCGAACCGCGAAGCGCTGCGGCGGGTCCTCGGGCAACTCGCCTCCCATGGTGACCATGTCGGACGCGCGCTCGCGCCGGTAGCCGACCTCCTTGCCGTCGATCAGCAGCTCGACCTCGCGCCCGTGCCCCCTGCGGACGTCCACCGTGATCGAGTGCCCGGCATGGTCGAGGTGGAAATGGCGCAGACGGCTCATGGCGGCCTCCGAAGAGTGACACCCCCACGTCTCAGTCTAGGCTGACCCGCTTGGCGTGGCAGGCGCGGCCGATGGTGACGGCGGGGCGCTCTCGAGGGTGGTGGCCGCTCGCGGTATCCAGCACGCCAGAGGTCATGGACTGGCTGCTCGGCACTCAGGGCGCGAGGTGCGCGGAATGCGATATCTGGTGCCGGTGTTGTCGTGTCGATGAGCGATTCGTCCAGTGACGCCGTCTTCTCCCCGAACGAGCGTGAGTCCGCCTACGAGCGGCTTGCTGCCGAACGTACTGGCACGATCGCGCAGATCGCGGGGTTGAGCCGTGATTTCGCTGAGATCGTCGAGGCGAATGCCCTGGTGGCGATTGACGACGAGCACGACCCGGAGGGGTCCAGCACCGCCTTCGAGCGGGCCCACGTCGCCTCTTTGCTGGTCCAGGCACAGGACCATCTGGCCGATCTGGATCGAGCGCTGGAACGACTGGAACGAGGCGACTACGGGCGGTGCGAGAGCTGCGGCGAGCCGATCCCTGCAGAGCGTCTGGAGGTGCGCCCGGCGGCGAGCACCTGCGTGCGCTGTGCTGCGGGCCGCCCTCGCTGACCTGGCAAGCCTTGCCGGCTCGTCGTTCGGCGGGCGCCGCTGCAGCAGCGCCGGGCAGTCCGGGTTCAGGCGAGGGAACGTCGCCGGGCCGTACTGCCGTTGGCACAGCATGAGCATCTTGCAGGAACTGTTCTCGCCGGGCCGGCGGCACACGGAAGACGAGCGGAACAGGCTTGAGTGGACCCGTGACGAGGAGGGAGTGGGCGACCCCCATCACGGGCCGATCGACCTCGAAAGCGGACGCGTCGTGATACGTGACCTCAGCGAGCAGCAGGAGCGGCCGGCCGAGCCCTAGAGATCGTCCCCGTCCAATGCCGCGACCTCCCTGTCCAGTCCGAGGACGAGCCCGTCCGGGCTGCCCTGGCCGACGCTCAGCGCCCCGTCGACCTTCTGGCTGCACCGTTTCGGGGCAGCAGCGAGGCCAGCCGGTGCGCTCTCCGCGGCGCTCGGGCAGCCACCCGCAAGTGACTGCTGGCCTGGCAGCAGCGTGAGAGGGGCGTGACGGACTTCCCGCGCCCGGTCGCGGTGTTCGCGGCGGCTCGGATGCAGATGCCGGCGCTGCCTCTTCAGCTTGTGGGGGCGGCGTCGGCGAAGACGACTTCGAACTCCTCAAGGGCGTTGATGGTGACGTGTGCCTTGGCGGCGCCTTCGCTGCGGGCCGCCGCCTGTGTGGAGCGGGACGCATCGAGGGACGCGCGGTCCTTGAAGATCACGCCCACCGAGCCGCGGCCGTGGGTGCGGTCGATGAAGAGCGTCGCGCTGCACATGCCGGGGAGCAGCTCGAGCTTGGGCAGCACCGTCGCGGTGAAGGTCTCGCGGAGCAGGTCGGCGTCCGAAGGGTTGAAATCCATCCTGCTGAGCCGGAGCCAGGCGCCGGGGCCTGGCTGTTCGCGGCGGTCGAAGACGGCCACCTCGGCATTGTTGACGGAGACGGTCGAGGCGAACGGCTCGAGCATGGCGGCACGCCGCGCGCCGAGGTTGTCGTCGCTGTCCTGGCGGGCCTTCTCGCTGTCCCACATCGTGCCCATCGTCAGCTTGCCGAGCTGGCGGTCCGCGAACAGCCCGAAGCCGCGGTAGCCCGGCTGCTCTGCGAGCAGCCGGCGGCCTTCGGTGCTGAGTGCTTCGATGGTCGTGTCGATCTTGGCTGGATCGCCGGTCGCGTAGATCGTGCGTACGAACATGGCACCTCCCAGTGCTGTGGCGCCTCGGTCTGATACGACCAGTCTTCTACGGGTCGACAAACATGGATGACCCACGTTTTCCGGGTGACCGCCGGGTCGGCCACCCCCGCAGGGGCCGCGCCCAGTACCCGCGGCTCGGTCTGGGCGTTGACGTCGAATTCGTTAGTGGAACGCCCGTTCATCTGCGCGCGCCATCAGGTCGTCGGAGGCGGGCTGGATGCCTCCGAGTCGCAGGGAATGGCCGGGCGCCGACACGGAGCGTGGACTGCTCGCGAGCACCCCGCCCCTCGCACTGCCCGGGAGGCGTTGACGTGCCCACGGCAGGGTCCTAGAGTTCACTCGTTCACATTCACACACGTAGTTCATGTATATGAACCACGATGTGCGGAGAGCCGCGCTTTCACCGACCAAGACCACCCAGCGAACGGGAAGGCACCCCCATGCGCATGCGCACGCTGCTCATCTCCCTGACCACCGCCACCGCGACCGCCGCCGGCCTGGCCCTCGCGGTGCCCACCGCGTCGGCCATGCCCGGCGTCACCGCCGCCACCGCCGCGGAGAGGGCTGTCACACTGGGCGCCCAGGGCAGCTCCAACGCCGACGCCGGGCCCCTGGCGAGCCCGGCCGTCGCGCCCGGCGGCAACTTCGACCTGTCGGTGTGGGAACTGCAGGAACCGGTGGGTTCCCCGGGCTCACCGACCACGATCCCGTCGTCCCGGCTCCAGGGGGCCAACGGGTTCCAGGACTCGTACTTCTACACCGACAGCCGCGACGGTGCGATGACCTTCTGGGCACCGGAGAAGGGCGTTACCACGCCGAACTCCAACTACGCCCGCTCCGAACTGCGCGAGATGAACCGCGACGGCAGCCCCGCAGACTGGTCGCTCAGCGGCACCCACCGTCTGAACGCGACGCTGCGCGTGGTGTCGGTGACAGACCATGTCTGCGTCGGGCAGATCCACCTCGGCACGGGTGGTTCATCCACCAAGCCGCTGGTGGAGCTGTACTACCGTGCAAGCGGCGACATCGTCCTCGGCACCGAGAACTCGCCCTCGGGCGGCCAGACAACGCACACGGTGGGCCACGTACCGGTCGGGCAGACGTGGAGCTACACGATCGGCGTCTCAGGCGGCCACACGATCGACCTGACGGTCAACGGAAGCACTACGCACTACGCCGTCCCCTCGTCCTTCAACAGCTACAAGCAGTACTTCAAGGCCGGCTCGTACAACCAGTCATCCTCCAACAGCACCACCAAGGGCGCCCGCGTCGCCTTCTACGCGCTCACCGTCTCCCACAGCTGAGCAATCCTCATACGGCAGCCCAGAGGCCCGGCCCGGAAACCGGGCCTCCCATGGGTGGTCGGTGCGCGACGGCGCGAAGCGCTGGATCAGGCAGGTCCGGCCGGCAGGTTGAAGGACGTTTGCTTCGGGATTCCCGCTGGCCGGTTCGCCGGGTAGTCGAGCGTGATCCGGGTGAAGCGCAGGACGCCGGGGTGTCCCTTCCAGGGCTGGGCACGGTCGAGCAGGACGTCCACGGGGTAGCCGTGGAAGCGGCCTGCGGCACAGTACGGCACACAGTCGTTCGCCTCGTCGGTCCCCAAGGCGCGGGCGGACTTCGTCCCCCACTGCGACCAGTGCAGGGCGACCAGGTAGTTGTTGCCGTCGCCACAGGCGAGGACGTACGTGGTCGGGCGTACCTGGGAGTGGCTCAGACAGTCGAGTATGACCGGCACGGTCGTTGCCGCCGGGCTGGCCGTCGGTCGCGCCGAGGCGACCAGCGCCTCAGATACGGAAGCGGGGCCGCAGGCAGCGGTGGCGAGGGCCGAACCGGCGCAGACCAGGACCGCGATTGTGATCTTGAGATTTGGCATTCGGTGCTCCCGCGGCACTCGTCGCTGTGCGGAGGGCGGACGGCGGACGCGGAGTGAGTGCGGTGTCGGTGTCCGTGGGCACACTCGGACCGGGGCTGGCGCAGGGCCATAGCTGGCGCAGAGCCCATAGCAGGCGCGGAGCCATATCGGACGCCGACGCGCGTAGCCTCGGCGAAGGCCGTTTCCCTGCTTCCACGCTATGTCTCCGAGCCCCGGGGCGCACCTTCGCCCGTATCGGACGAGTCACTGGAGGCCATGCCCGCCGGTGGTCTGGAACGGCGCAGTTCGGCGACGGAGTGGACGTCCAGGCCGATGGCCGGCACGTGGCAGCGCCCCGCCGTCCCCCAGGCCTGGCGGGGGCGGGGCACTACGCCTGGGCGGTGGGTCGCAGCCAGATCCCGCCCGCACATGGCAAGGCTGTCACGTACACAACAGCGATCGACGCTGAATCGTCGGCGGGACTACTGGCACCGTCCGCCGAGGTCCACGGGCTTTGGCGGCACCCGTGGACCCATCAGTCGTAGCCATGGACGCCGTCGTAGCGTTGCGGCCCTCGGCGCAGCGGCGCTGACTCATCGCCGGGAGCCCACCCGGAACGCCGGCCGCCGCTGGCACGTGGACGCAGCCGCAGGCTCAGCGGTGTCCGTCGGAACGCTTGCGGTGCAGGGTGAACTTCTCGAAGACCGACAGGTCGCCGTTCGGCTTGTTGACGTTGTAGTAGGTGACGTGCAGTCGGGTGGTGTCCCCGGCGTGCCGGCCGGGATCGACCGTGAACGACGCGAAGCCGTAGGGGTGGTCGAGGTCGCGCACCCCGGTCCAGATCGCCTCCTCGGTGACGTAGGTGGAGGTTCGCTTGGTGCCGGCCGGCGCGCTGGACGAGACAGCCGTGATCACCTTCGCGGTGCCGTCCTTGAAGAACTTCTGGTTCGTCGTGCCTGACACGCCTCCGCCGCCGAGCACCATGTGGACGGTACCGAGCGAGGTGTCGATGTCGTCGGTGGCGGACGACACGGGGTTGGGAGTGAGGGTCTCGCTGCTGGTGACCACGCCGCGGACGGCCAGCGACCGCTCGTAGTTGTGCTCGTGGCCGCAGACCACCAGGTCCACGCCGTACTTGTCGAACAGCGGGCCGTACTTCTGACGCAGCCCCAGATCGGCCCCGTTGGCGTCGGATGAGCTGATCATCACCTGGTGCATCGCGACGACCACCCAGTCGATGTCGCCCGATGACCTGGCCGCACGCAGCTCCTTCTCCAGGAAGGCCAGCTGACGGCCGCCCGAGTAGCCGCTGATGTAGATGTCGCCGCCGTCCTGGAGGCAGTTGTCGTCGTTCTGCAGCACGATCACCCGCACGGATCCCGCGGTGAAGGCGTACCACAGCCCAGCCAGCTCCGCGTCGGACTCGGTCGAGGGCAGGGAGAAGTAGGTCTGAAACGCGCCCAGCCCGATCGGTCCGTTGGCGCTCTCGATCTCATGGTTGCCTGCTGCGGGCATCCACGGGCGGAAGCGCGCAGAGCGGGTGTTGTTGGTGAAGAAGTTGTTCCAGGTGCGCACCCGGTCGACATCGAGGTTGGCGTAGCAGAGGTCGCCGTTGAGCAGGTGGAACAGCGGCGCGACCTGCTCGATCCCGCTCACGATGTCCTTGGTCGCGGGGGTGGAGTTCGCGTCGAGACCGACGGCGCCGCTGGCGGCCCAGGTCACCTGGGGAGCCGACTGATCGCCGAAACTGGTGAAGGTGAGCGGCGCCCGACCGCTGGGAGCAGTACGGAAGTTGCCGCTGTCGGGCGTGGCGCCCTGGTGCGACACCATGTAGAGGTAGTCGGTGCCCGGGCGGAGTCGGTTCAGCGCGGCGTGGTGCACATACACGGTGCGTCCGGACTTGCCGTCGACGTAGCTGCGGGTCTGCGCGTCAGCGCTGGAGCCGAATCCGTGCGTCAGCGTGCCGTAGAGCACCCGCGGCTGCTTGACCGGTCCGTCGGTCAGCCAGGAGACGACCATCTGGCTGCGCGGGTCCGCGCCGAAGGTCAGGTGCAGGCCTTGGACAGGCGGAGCGCCGAGCGTGTCGGGCGTCGGATTGAACGCGGGGGCGCCGAGCGGCGTGGCCGCGGCCGCGGTCCCGGCGCCGAGCAGCGGCACCGCCACGGCTCCCGCGCCTGCGGTGCCCAGCAGCCCGAGGGCGTATCGGCGGGAGAGCCCCTCCGCATGCTCGGGCTGGTCGGACGGCACGGACTGCTCGGGTGTCTCAAGTTCTGAGTCCATAGTGTTCCTCCAGATTCGCGCAGCGGACTACCGAACCCTGGCGGTCGCTGATGGCCGCACGGTGAATGCCGCCTTGCGGCCGACCGTGCGGATGACGACTCATCAGCGTCAAACGAGCATGCGCCTGCCAGAGCAAACCCACGGAGCGGGGCGGGCTGGTGCGCGGCCCCGGGGTGTTGGCATGATGCGCGCGTGGTCGAACTGATCGAGATGCCTGCCGCGGAGCGGAAGGCTGCCTTTGAAGCGTGGCGTCGACTACCGAGGAGCGCCCGCATTGAGGTACTGAATCTCGCGAGGCGGCAGCGCAGGCACCCTGACCCGGCCGTTGCGGGCGCCGCGATCGAGTGGGCTCGAACGCAACACTGGCGCGTGTGGTGGAGGAAGCTCCCGCCCTACGTACTGCCGCTTGTTGGCGTGGCCGAGACACTCGGCTGTTGGTTCATCGCCCCAGATGGTGTTGCAAAGATCGCCATCGTCGCTGCGGGAGTCGTCGTGGTCCTCAGCGGACTGCTTGGCTGGAACGCGCGCAAGCTGGCGGGCCTGATCCTCTCGCTACCGCCGAACCCCGTGCCGGAGTGACGAGCCGATAGCCGGGCTCTGCCAGAACCGTGCCAGACGGACCCGGCACAGCCCTGCCCTGATTCCTAGCGGGACACGGATCCGGCGGTGCGCCGATGAGCTACAGGCGCCTTGTGCCCTCGGAGTTGGTGTGTCAGGACCGGGCCCGGGCCGCCTGCCTGTCGCGTAGGACCGTGACGGTGCGTTCGCACCAGTCGCGGTTGCCCTCTTCGAAGGCGAGGCCGCGCAAACAGGTCAGATAGGGGCCGACGTGCTCGCCGTCGCGCAGGAATTCCTCCTCGGTGCGGTCACCTCGCATCCTTCGCAGCAGTTGGCCGAACAGGTCGATCTTGGCCTGGGCGAAGACAGTGCGCTCAGTGAGCTGCGCGATCAGGTGGTCGGTATCGACGTGGTCGGCTGCCTGGACCATGACGAGGAGATCGTCGCGGATGAAGAAGGGTTTGGCCGAGCTTGCCGTGAACCCCTCCAGCTCGGCCAGGCCAGCGCCGGTGACCGTGAACAGACGCTTGTTCGGCCGGGTGTCCTGCACTACATCTCTGCCCGTGATCAACCCGTCCTTCTCCAGCCGGGCCAACTCGGCGTACAGCTGCTGCGGCAGAGCGTGCCAAAAGTTCGCCACGCCCAGATTGAACGCCTTGGCCAGCTGATAGCCGCTCAACTCATCGTCGAGCAGCGCCGCCAGCACGGCATGCCGCAACGCCATCGGATCTCCTCCACCTGCCACTGTCCACGGACGCCCTTCCCATGATACTAAAGAAACTGATTAGTCACATTCATGACTATGGAGGAGACGCCGTGACCACCGCAGACCGCTTCCGCGCCGCCGTCGCCAGCCGCGACCTTGCCGCCCTGGACACTCTGTTCGCCGAGGACATCCGCTTCTACAGCCCCGTGAAGTTCACGCCCTTCGAGGGCAAGCCGATGGTGCTGGGCCTCTTCGGGGTCCTCTTGCGCACGTTCGAGGACTTCCACTACATCGGAGACCATGACGGCAGGTCCCAGACGAGCGCGGACAGCACCGGGGCCCCGTCGGCGATCCTCCTCTTCCGGGCGACCGTAAACGGCAGGCAGATCCACGGCATCGACCTGATGCACTTCGACGACGCCGGCAGGATCAAGGAGTTCACGGTGATGGTCCGGCCACAGTCCGCCGTACACGCCCTTGGTGAGGCGGTCTTCGCCGGCCTGATCGCCGACGGGGTGGTCCCGGAGCCGGTCGATCTAAGTGGCTGAGCTTCGGTTGTGCAGCTCAGCCACTCACTGCTGTACGAATGAAGCCCGTAGCAGTCAGGCGATCGCGGATTCCGCTTCGATCATCGCGATTTCCGCTTCCTGCTCCTCTTTTCCGCCGAGCAGGGCGACCGTCACTGCGCAGCAGACCAGCGCAGCGATTCCGCAGATCAGGAAACCGAGCGAATAGCCGTGGTCCAGGGCCTTGACCGCGAGCGGGGCGGCCTTGCTGAACGGGACGCTCGGCGGTACGGAGTTCGTCACGATCGGGCCCGCGCCCTCGGCCGCGGCCTTGATCGACGAGAGCGAGGAGTCGTTCGCCAGTGCGGCGTGGAACTTGGTGGCCGCCTTGCTCAGTGCGATGGCGCCGATCAGGGCGGGGCCCATCGCGAAGCCGAAGTCGCGCACCATGCTGGTGGTGGCAGCGGCCATGCCGGCCAGCCTGCTCGGCACCGTGTTGACCACGGTCGCGGTGACCGAGGACACCGCGAAGGAGAAGCCGACGCCGACCAGTCCCATCGGCAGGATCAGCGAGGGGAGCGAGGTCTGGGTGATGGCCAGATCGGAGGCCAGTAGCTGCCCGACGGCCATGAGCAGGAAGCCTCCGCCGAGGATCCAGCGCGGTTGGTAACGGGCCATCATGAATGAGGTCAGCGGCAGCAGGAAGATCGTGAGGCCGCTGAGCAGGATGAACGCAAAAGCGGTGCGCACAGCGCTCTGATGCTGGATCACCTCCATCCGGATGCTGATGGAGTAGGCGGTGCCGAGGAAGGAGAACATGCCGAGCACGGTCACCGCGGAGGCCAGCGCGAAGGCGCGGCTGCGGAACAGGTCCATGCGCAGCAGCGGGGCGGGGACGCGACTCTCGATCACGACGAAGGCGACCAGCAGCACCGCGGCGACGACGAAGGAGCCGATGATCACCGGACTGCCCCAGCCGGCGGTCGGTCCCTCGATCACCGCGTAGAGCAGGGCGAACAGGGCCAGGCCGACCGTGAGTTGTCCGGGTATGTCCAGCGAGCGTCCCTCGGGGGAGCGCGAGTCGGCGGCGAAGAAGTAGCTGAACGCGGCGTCGGCGGCGGCCAGGATCACGATGATCCAGAACGCCGTGCGCCAGCTCCCGTAGGTCGCGGTCAGGCCGCCGAGCATCGGGGCGATGAAGTTCCCGGTGGACAGCAGTGCGGCCCACAGCGCGATCATGCGTGCGCGGGAGGCGTGGGTGTGGCTGCCCGAGGCGATGATGGCCAGCGTGGTGGGGAACAGGGCCGCCGAACCGAGGCCGGCGATGAACTGCCCGACGTACATCTGGCCGACTCCGGTCGAGGTGCCGGAGACGATCTCGCCGATCATCAGCAGCAGGGCACCGCTGACGAGCAGTCTCTTGCGGCCGAACAGATCACCCAGGACGCCGAACGTCAGCTCCAGGGCGGCGATCGGCAGCAGGGTGCAGTCGGAGATCCAGTCGAGCTGGGAGGCTCCGGTGGGGTGCAGGACGGTCTGGAAGGTCCCGTTGAGGGTGGCCGGCACGGCCAGCCCTATCTGGGCCAGGCAGACCGCGAACCCGACTGCGACGATGGTGGCCCTGTTCAGACTGGTTCGGGCGGCCGGTGGACTGGGTGCGGTGCTCGGATTGCCCGGCGGTGACAGCGGGATAGACAAAGCGGCCCCTCATTCATGGAGAACTTCGTTGTTTTCTGAGGTGGGGTGGTGCAGTGAGTGCCCGTCGACACCGGTGGCCGCGCGGGTGGATGGCCTGGCGGTCGGCGCGGCGGCGCTGGACTCAAAGACGCCGGGACCTGGCCTTTTCCGCTACTTCGGCTCCGTAGCGGCGATCTGTTCGGCGACTGTAGACCCACGCAGATAGTGGCGCAAGAGTTGTAACGAAGATTGTTGACAATCCTGTTGCCACACCCTAGCGTGGCCGTCGGTCGCAAAGGAGAAGGCACATGTCACCCGTGGCGAACGTGCTGCGCTCCCCGGTATCCCCGGCCGCGCACACGGAGACCGTCGAGGCGACCCGCGACCGCGGTCCGCAGCGCGCCGAACTGGCGGTGCGTCACCACCTGGTCAGCCTCATCGACACGCTCGCCCCCTGGGCGGGCGCACCGCGCCGACCCCGCGGGTGCAGCCGGCCACCCCACCACGCCCGCCCCGACCCAAGCCCCCTGCGGCTGCCTTGGAGAGCCACCATGAACGATTCGAGCACGACCGCCGCCGCCCGTGGTGCGGAGGGGCCCCTGCTGGTGATCAGCGCGCACGCGGGCGACTTCGTCTGGCGTGCCGGTGGGGCCATCGCCCTGACCGCCGCAGGCGGCCGGCGCGCGAAGGTCGTGTGCCTGAGCTTCGGCGAGCGCGGGGAGTCCGCTCGCGCCTGGCGTGAGGGCAGGACACTGGACGAGATCAAGGCGGTGCGCCGTGAGGAGGCCGAGCAGGCCGCGTCCGCGCTCGGCGCCGAGATCGAGTTCCTGGACGCGGGCGACTACCCGCTGTCGGAGACCCGGGAACTGGTGGACCGACTCGTGCACGTCTACCGCGAGTTCGAGCCCGCCGTGGTGCTGACCCACACGCTTACCGATCCCTACAACGGCGACCACCCCGCAGCCGCGCGTATGGCGCTGCAGGCCCGGATCCTGGCGCAGGCGATCGGCTACCACGCGCCCGGGAAGCCGCTGGGCGCTCCGCCCGTGTTCTTCTTCGAGCCCCACCAGCCGGAGCAGTGCGACTTCAAGCCGGATACGTTGCTGGACATCACCGCGGTCTTCGACCGCAAGCGCAAGGCTATGGAGTGCCTGCCCGCCCAACAGCACATGTGGGACTACTACACCGACCTGGCCAAGCGGCGCGGCGTGCAGCTCGAGCGCAACGCCGGCCCCAACCTCGGTCTGCCGAAGTCCTGCAGAGCCGAAGCCTTCGTGCGGCTGTACCCGCAGACCACGGGGGTACTGGCATGAGGACGATCGTCGTCACCGACCCCCCGCGCGCGGCAGCCGAGCACGTCGAGGCGCTGGCCGGACACGGTGTGGCGACCGTACACGAGGCGATGGGCCGCACGGGCTACCTCGGGCCCGGCATCCGCCCCGCGCACCTGGGTTCGCGTATCGGCGGAACGGCGGTGACGGTGCTGTCGTGGCCCGGGGACAACCTCATGATCCACGTCGCGGTCGAGCAGTGCCGCCCGGGCGACATCCTGGTCGTGACCACGACGTCCCCTTCGAGTGACGGGATGTTCGGCGAGCTGTTCGCCACCGCTCTGCAGTACCGGGGAGTGCGCGGACTGGTCATCAACGCCGGTGTGCGGGACGTGGCCGAACTGCACGCCATGGACTTCCCCGTGTGGTCCGCGGCGGTCAGCGCCCAGGGCACGGTCAAGGCCACACCAGGTGCCGTCAATGTGCCGGTCGCCATCGCCGGGCAGATCATCCGGCCGGGCGACGCCGTTCTCGCGGACGACGACGGGGTCCTCTGCGTCCCGCGCGCAGACGTGGTCCGGGCGGTTGCAGCAGCGCAGGCCCGCAGCGACAAGGAAGAGGCGTCCCGCGCCGCCTTCCGTCGCGGTGAGCTCGGCCTGGACCGCTACGGGCTCCGCGGCAGGCTCACCGGCCTGGGCATCGAATACGTCAGTGCCGACGAGTACGCCCGCCGCGGCGACTCCTGATCGCGAAGGCGGCGACATGCCTCCCACCCCAACGGGACTGCTCTGCATGCTGATGCGCGGCGGCACCTCGAAGGGCGCCTACTTCCTGGCCGAGGACCTGCCGGGCGACCCGCACGAGCGCGACCAGCTGCTGCTGCGGGTCATGGGTGCCCCCGACCCCCGGCAGATCGACGGCATCGGCGGCGCCCACCCGCTCACCAGCAAGGTCGCCGTCATCTCGCGCTCCACCGAGCCCAACACCGACATCGACTACCTGTTCCTCCAGGTCGGCGTGGAGACGGCCACCGTCTCGGACAAGCAGAACTGCGGCAACATCCTCGCCGGGGTGGGGCCCTTCGCGGTGGAACGCGGCCTGGTCGCCGCAGGCGACCCCAACACCTCGGTGCGCATCCGCATGCTCAACTCCGGCAGCCTGGCCACCGCCAGGTTCCCCACCCCTGGCGGCATCGTTGACTACAACGGGGACGCCGCCATCAGCGGGGTCCCCGGAACGGCGGCGCCCGTGCTGCTGGACTTCGCCAACACCGAGGGCGCTGCCTGCGGGCGCCTGCTGCCCACTGGGAACGTCCGCGACATGATCGACGGCATTGCCGTGACCTGCATCGACAACGGCATGCCCGTGGTCCTCGCCGAGGCCCGCGACCTCGGTGTCACCGGCTACGAGACGCCCGCCGACCTCGCCGCCGACACTCAACTACAGGACCGGATCCAGTCGTTGCGCCTCAGAGCCGGGAAGCTCATGGGCCTCGGCGACGTCACGGACGCTCCGGTCCCCAAGACAACCCTGGTCTCACCGCCGCGTAACGGCGGAACCATCAGCACCCGCACGTTCATCCCGCTGCGCCCGCACGCCTCGATCGGCGTGCTCGGCGCCGTCACCGTAGCGACCGCGGTACTACTGGAGGGCGCCGTCGGCCACGACCTCGCCCACCTGCCGGCGCCCGGGACCGCCATGGCCATCGAGCACCCCAGCGGCCGCCTCGACGTCGACATCGACCTCGACGTGACCACCACTCCACCGCGCGTCATTCGGTCCAGCCTCGTGCGCACCGCCCGCAAGCTGTTCGACGGCACCGTCTTCCCCCGCCCCCTCTGACCTAAGGACCGCCGACCGTGGCACCCTCGCACGAGATCGCCCACCTCGCCCACGTCGAACTGCTCACCCCCACGCCCGAGGAGAGCCTGGACTTCTTCACCCGGGTCATGGGGCTGACCGAGAACGGCGCTGACGGCGAGTCGATCTATCTGCGCACCTGGGACGACTATGAGCACCATTCCGTCAAGCTCACCGCGCACCACACCTCCGGGATCCGCCGCACCGGCCTGCGAGCCGGCAGCCAGGAATCCCTCGATCGCCGGGTGAAGGCCATCGACGCGGCCGGCCTGGGCATCGGCTGGCGCGACGGCGACCCGGGCCTCGGCCCCACCTACGTCTTCCGCGACCCGGACGGCCACGAGATGGAGATCTACTGGGAGAGCGAGTGGTACCAGGCCCCCGAACAACTGGCACCCTCGCTGAAGAACCAGGCCCAGGCCTACCCCGGGCACGGCGTGGCGGTGCGGCGTCTGGACCACGTCAACTTCCTCGCCGCCGAGGTGGAATCGACCTCCGCGTTCGTCCAGGACGTGCTGGGCGCCCACCCCACCGAGCAGATCCTTCTCGACAGCGGTGTCATCGCCGGACGCTGGCTGACCTTCACCAACAAGTCCTACGACCTGGTCTACACCCGGGACTGGACCGGGAGCAGCGGGCGTTTGCACCACATCGCCTTCGCCACCGACACCCGCGAGGACATCCTGCGCGCGGCGGACATCTTCCTCGAGAACGAGGTGTTCATCGAGACCGGCCCGCACAAGCACGCCATCCAGCAGACCTTCTTCCTCTACGTCTACGAACCCGGCGGCAACCGCGTCGAACTGTGCAACCCCGTCGCTCGCTTGGTGCTGGCCCCGGACTGGAAGACCATCACCTGGACCGAGACCGAACGCGCCAAGGGCCAGGCCTGGGGCCTGAAGACCATCGAGTCCTTCCACACTCACGGCACCCCGCCCGTGGAGCCGCCGACGCAGACCTGACACCCGATAGCATGGAGGGAACAATATTGTCGCCAATATGGGGGAGTGCGTTATGGCTGTAGTCGCCGCCGCGGCCGACACGACGGACCCCGTCCTGCCGACGGTCGCCGAGACCATCCGCGAGGCCATCACCAGTGGGGAGTTCGCCCCTAACCAGCGCCTTGTGGAAGCTGAGCTGTCCCAGCAGTTCGGCGCCAGCCGGGCCGGCGTCAGAAACGCCCTCGTGCAGTTGGCCACCGAGGGGCTGGTCGAGCGAATCCAGAACCGCGGCGCGCGGGTGCGTGCCGTGTCGCTCGACGAGGCCATCGAGATCACCGAGGTCCGCATGGCGCTGGAAGGCCTGTGCGCTGCCAAGGCGGCCAAACGCGTCACCGAGGACGACCGCCGCGACATGCGGGACATCGGGGCGAGGATGCAGGAGGCGGTGGCCACCGGTGACGTGCTCGGGTACTCCGACCTCAACCGGCAACTTCACGCCCGGATCCTGGCTGTCAGCGGACAGAGCACCGCCTGCACGGTGCTCGAGCGCCTGCGCGGGCAGAACGTCCGCCACCAGTTCCGTCTGGCCATGCACCCAGGCCGACCCGCCGTGTCGCTGCCGCAGCATCTCGCCGTCGTCGAAGCGCTGTGCGCAGGCGACGCCGAGGCCGCCGAGGCCGCGATGCGCGCGCATCTGCGCAGTGTGATCGAGGCGCTGCCCGAGGTGGAGAAGTCCCGGCCCCGGCGGGCCGAGGTCCTGTAGCCAGCACTCATCACCGCACCGCGCCCTAGCTGCTCAGCTGACGGACGTTGAGCTGAGCACGGGGCTCGGCGAGGGGTAGCAGGCGGTCGGCACGCTGACCGTGAAGAAGAAGACCGGGACGCTTGCGGTGAAGGTGAGGCCCGGGCTGGAGTAGCTGCTGCCGGTCAGCTGGGTCTGCACCGTGGTACCGGAGGCGCCCGCCGTCAGGTCCAGGTTGAGCTGCGGGAGGGTGAAGGTGCTGCCGCCCGCGATCGGTCCGGGCACCGTGACCACGATGTTCCCGCCGCTCACCGCGACGCTCGGTGTGCCTGAGCCGTATCCGGAGCCGCCGGAGAGCGACTCCCCGTTCAGCGTGGCGTTGGCGGGCACAGGGACGGTCAGCTGCAGGTTGCTGATCGAGTTGACCGTGTAGCCGCTGACCGCGCTGGGCACGGTGAGCGCGTCCGGTGCCAGCGCTACGGAGAACTCGCTGCCCGTGACGACCGAGGCCGGGGCGGTGGCGTTGACCCCCGCGGAGAGCGAGAAGGTCTGCGCCGACCCGACGGGTGGCGTGGCTTGGCAGGCGAGGGTGACCGGGGTGTCGGCAGCGGACGCGGGCCCGACCGCCAGACCGACCAGCGCCAGGCCGGCGGCCAGTGCCATGGGTAGACGTGCGACTACGAACCGTGACGTCATGGGAACCATCCTGAGTGGGGGATCGCGTGGGAGTGAGTACGCCAGTACGCCAGGGCCCACGTTTTGTCCAGTACATGCCAGCACAGTCCCCCTGCGATGTACAGGCCCGCTCAATCAGGGTTTGTGCGAGAACGAGGCCCGAGCGGTTGTATCCGGACAGCCGCTGTCTGCGGACGCCCGGAACGGGCCGCTTGGCGAAGGCGGTGATGCGCAGGAAGCGGAAGCACTCCGCCTGCCGTCAGGTGCTCTCCTTGCCGCCTCGCCCGGTGCGGATGCCGTCAAGCACGATCTGCGTGAGGCGACGGCCCTGGTCGACGCCTTCCTCGCCGGGGCCCACGCGCCAGAGGTAGCCCATGAGCAGGAGTACATCAGCGGGGTCGAGGCCGGGGCGGACAGTGCCATCGGCCACGCAGGCGTCGAGCAGCTTCGTCACGGCGACGACGACGGGGGCGTAGGTCTCGTCGATGGCGTTCTGGACCGCCGCGTTGTGCAGGGCTTCCCCGAGGCCGTGCTTGACGCGGACATAGGAGGCGAGCGTCTCGAACCAGGTGGTGAACGCCGCCAGTGGCGGCTGGGTCGCCAGGGTCTCGTCGACGGAGTCGACCAGCTTCTGCACGTCGTGCCGGTAGACGGCCAGGATCAGGTCCTCGCGGGTCGGGAAGTGCCGGTACAGGGTGCCGGCGCCGACGCCCGCGCGCTTGGCGATCTCGTTCATGGAGGCGGAGGCGGACTCTGCCAGTAGCTCGTGCGCGACCTCAAGGATCGCGACGCGGTTGCGCGCAGCGGCCGTGCGCTGGGTTCCGTACGTGCGAGGGGTCTCGTCGGCAGTCATGGACTGGTCTTCGCTCCGGTCAGGGTGGAGGAGTTGTCATGCGGAGAGCTCTCCGCTAGTTTCGAGGGAAGACGCGGAGAACTCTCCGCTAGTTTTGAACCCTACCAGGAGGCACCCTCATGATGTACATCAAGCTTGGCACCACGGGCTTGGACGTCTCGCCCGTCGCGATCGGCTCGATGACCTACGGCGAGCCCGACCGCGGCCACCCGGTCTGGTCGCTCGGCGAGGACGACGCCCGCCCGCTCATCCAGCACGCGCTGGAGGTCGGCATCAACTTCTTCGACACCGCCAACATGTACTCGCAAGGCTCCAGTGAGGAGATCCTCGGGCGCGCCCTGAAGGACTTCGCAAACCGCGACGAGGTCGTGATCGCAACCAAGTTGCGCCACCCCATGCGCTCCGGCCCCAACGGCAAGGGCCTTTCCCGCAAGGCGATCATGGCCGAGGTCGACCACTCGCTCACCCGCCTCGGCACCGACTACATCGACCTGTACCAGATCCACCGCAACGACCACGCGACCCCGCTGGAGGAGACACTCGAGGCGCTGCACGACCTCGTCAAGGCCGGAAAGGTGCGCTACCTCGGCGCCTCCTCCATGCCCGCCTGGGAGTTCGCCAAGGCACTGCACCTGCAGCGCGAGCGTGGTTGGGCGCGCTTCTCGTCCATGCAGGACCACTACAACCTCCTCGCCCGGGAAGAGGAACGCGAGATGATCCCGCTCTGCCTCGACGAAGGCATCGGCACGATCGTCTGGAGTCCGCTTGGCCGCGGCCGCCTCGCCCGCGCCTGGGACGACGCCAAGGGCACGCCACGCAGCAGCAACGACGGCTTCGCCGACATGCTCTACACGCCGCTGACCGAGCAGTCGGACCGCGCCATCATCGACACCGTCGGCCGGGTCGCGGAAGCCCGCAACGTCAAGCGCGCCCAGATCGCGCTGGCCTGGCTACGCAGCAAGCCCGTTGTGACTGCCCCGCTCGTCGGTGCGAGCACCGTCCAACAGATCGACGACGCCGTCGCCTCACTCGACATCGAGCTGAGCGACGAGGAAATCCGCGCCCTGGAGGCGCCGTACACCCCCCGCTACGACTTCCAGGGCATCTCCGATGACGCCGATCTCCAGGCCATCATGGCCCGACTGCCCCAGTTCACCACCGCGAGCTAGCAAACCGCGATGGACTCAATCGTGTGCACCGGCCCGGGCGCGCCCCTCGGCGCCGCAGCATCGCGGGCGCCGCCGGCTGCCGGATCCGGGCCAACTCCCGTCCGTAGTACCTGAGTGCGCGGTGAACCGAGCCCCCACCGGTAACCCCTCGCGCGAGTCCGGCGATCTCATCCCACCTCTGTGTGGTCGAGCGGCACTCCGTCGCGCGCCCTCCGGGCCCCGAGTGCGGGCTGGGAGATCAGACTCGCGCCGCGCAGCCTGCCGCTGGGCAGATCCCGTCCGCACAGGGCCAGCGCCAGGTCCTGAGCGCGGCCGGACAGCAGGGCCCCTGTACCGAAGGACCAGTCGATGTCGTCGGCGCGCAACTCGACGCGGGTCAGGTCGATGCCGAAGTGCTTGAGACTCTTCGGGCCTGTGATCGTCTCCAGGACGATCCGCAGGCGCTCCTCGGGGACCTGGAAGGGGATGTCCAGCGGCGTGGTGATGTCCAGGCCGTGGATCACGTCGTGGGTGAGTGCGGCCGGCAGACCGCCACCCGGCGGCTTCCAGTGGAACGTCGCGTTGTCCCGGAGGCCCGCCACGAGTTCGTCAGGCGACGCCTGGCCGTCCCGCCGGGCGCAGCGGTCCGCCATCCGGTCGAAGTCGCCTCGGGATTTCAGGAGTTCGCGCAGGAACCGCGTGGTCGAGTAGCGGAACGGCATGGTCACGTGCGCGACGACCTCGCGCACCCGCCACCCCGCGCACAGCGTCGGCGCCTCCCAGGAGGCGGCCGGTAGGGCGCTCAACACGCCCGCCAGTTCTCGCCGTTGGGCGGCTATCGCCTCGGTGATGTCGGTGATGTCGGTGGTCTCGGTCTTCATCGGTTCATCGCCTTCTCGGTCGGACTATCGCCCGGAATCGCCCGCAAGGGTCTTCAGGTGCGCGGCGAACCGGTCGAGCGAGGACAGGAAGCCCGCCTGTGCCTCCGGGCTGCGGAACGCCGCGGGGACGTTCGTCTGGTGGATGTGCACTTCGGTGCGGCCGTCGCCGAGGTCGGTGAAGGTCGCGGTCATCGTCATCCCGCTGTGGTTCTCGGTCCACACCAGCCGTTCCGGTTCGCTGACCTCCACGTAGACGGCCCGCGTCGGGTAGCGGCCACCGTTGGCGTCGTTGACCATGACGGTCTCGAAGACCCCGCCCGGACGCGCGTCGACGACGATGTCCTCACGGGGTGCGCTGGTGCCGGCCGGGCCCCAGAAGTGGGTCAGGTGCTCGGGTTCGACCATGCAGCGGAAGACGAGTTCGCGGGGAGCGTCGAAGACGCGCGCGACGCTGAGTTCTCCCGCCTCGAGTCCTTGGTTGTTCATCGGTCGGCTCCGTTCTCGTTCGGGGGAGTCACTGCCTGGATCTCGCGCAGGTGCTGGTCGAGCTTGTCGAAGCGCTCGGTCCACATCCGTCGGCTCTCCTCGATCCAGTGCAGCGCGACGTCGAGCGCCTCGCGTTCGAGGTGGCAGGGCCGGAACTGGGCCTGCCGGGTCCTCGATATGAGCCCGGCGCGCTCCAGCACCTTGAGGTGCTTGGAGATGGCCGGCAAGGACATGTCGAAGGGCACCGCCAGCTCGTTCACCGTCGCGTCCCCTCGCGCCAGGCGGCCAACGATCGAGCGGCGGGTGGGATCCGCGAGGGCGGCGAAGGTGACGTCCAGGCGCGCTTCGTCCGCCGCCGTGACGTCGACCGGGGTGCTGGTCGAGTCCATACGGCTACTTCACCATGTGGTTAGTTAACTGTCAAGTTAAATACCTTCGCTTGCCCCGCTTCGGTCGCGGTGGTCAGGAGCAGAAGACGGCCGTCTGCGCCGGGCCCAGAGCGCTGCTCGGCGGCACCGCGGCCAGGTTCTGCAGGTCCCGAAGAGGGCCGGTTCGGTGGTCGGGTCGTACAACCCGCTGGTCTGGTTCAGCAGTTGACGCACTGTCATCCGGAATCCGTCGTTGCCGTGGCCCTGGACCACTCCGGGCAGCCATGTCGCCACGCTGTCGTCCAGGCTGAGCCGGCCCTCCGCCTCCAACTGCGGCAGGGCCGCGTCCGCGCCGTTCCTGGCGTAGACGAGCGCGCGGCAGCGCGGTTCCCCGCCCCCTTCACGCCTGCCCGCCCGCGCATGGCGGTGGCCGGGGCGCCGCGTATTCGATGAGCAGCCCTCAGTGCTGCGCGCTCTCATCCCCGCCCACCGGGGCCTCCGCTCCGTCCGCGCCTGCCTCGGCCGGCTCGGCCTGCAGTCCGCGCGTCAGGCCGAGCATCGCCACGATCGCCCCCACCGCCATGATTCCAGCCATCGCGAACAGCACCGTACGGGTGGCGTAGGCGAAGTCGAGCCTGACGAATGCCGGGATGGACGCCAGGCTCCCGCCGCCACCGCTCTGCGACTGGGAGGCGTTCCCCGCCAGCGCCGCCGCCTGCGCGTGCGGCATCCCCTGAGCGACCAGCGAGGTGGTGAGTCGTGAGCGGAACTGGGCGACCTGGATGGTGCCCAGGATCGCCAGCCCGAGGCTGGCGGCGTAGTTGCGCACCGTCTGGGTGATCCCGGTCGCCTCGCCGTAGGAGAGCCTCGACGCCCGGTTGATCGCGTCCGTGCTGGCCGGCCCGAGCATGAACCCCATCCCCGCCCCGGCCAGAACGACGTACCACTGCTGGGAGGAGAACTCCAGCTTGGTGACCTGTCCGGCCCACATGAAGAAACCCACTGCGGACAGCACACAGCCGAGTACCACCGGGCGCTTGGCACCGCCACGGTCCAGCATCCGGCCGCCGATCTGCGCCGCGACGACGAAGCCGAGGAAGAAGTAGAGGAGGTACAGGCCCGCCTGACTGGCCGTCTTGCCCAGCGCGATCTGCGCGTACTCGCTGGCGAAGAAGAACACCGGGACGAACACCAGCATGGTCACAAAGAGGACCACGTTCTCCACCAGGAACGGCCGGACCCGGAAGATGCTCACCTGGATCAGCGGTGACGGCGTACCACGCTCGACGAAGCAGAAGACGACCAGCAGCAGTATCCCGGCCCCGATGCACATCCCGATCCCAGGGTTGCTCCAGCCCCAGAGCAGCGCCTGCTGGAAACCGAAGACGCTCAACCCCACCCCGCTCGCGATCAGGGCCAGACCGCGGTAGTCCATCGGGGCGGGCCGGTGCTCCGTCACCGGCTTGGAGACGACGATCAGCACCAGGGCGATCAGGGCGATCGGGATGTTCACCCAGAAGATCGCCCTCCAGGTCCACTGGGTCAGGTAGCCGCCGAGGATCGGGCCCACGGCGGTGAGCCCTCCCGCGATGCCGAAGAACAGGGCGAGCGCCCGTCCGCGCTCGCGCAGCGGGTACGTCTGCACCACGATCGCCAGCGCGGCCGGGAACATGATCGCTCCGCCTGCTCCCTGCAGTGCCCGGAACGCGACGATCCACGCCTCCGCGGCGGCCCCCTTCGGGGTGAGCCCGCAGAGCGCCGACGCGCCCGCGAAGACGATCACGCCGATCAGCACCATCTTCCGGTGCCCGACCGTGTCGGCCAGCCTGCCGCCGAAGGCGAACAGCGCGGCCAGCGCCAACAGGTAGGCGTTGACCGCCCACTGCACGCCGGTGCTGCTCAGCCCCAACTCCCTCTGGATCTGCGGCACGGCGATGGAAACGATGGTCTGGTCGATGAACGTCATCGCAACGGCGAAGATCATGGCTGCGAGGACCAGCCGCTTCGATCGCGCACCTGGTCCGGCGGGGACGGCCACGGTTGCTCCTCAGATAGTGGTGTTCCGGTCGGCTTCCGTCCGCTGCGGCTCCAGGGTGCCCCGCAACTGTGGATCAACAGAAGTCTGGCCTACGAGGGCAGGCAGCGGAACACCGGTGACCCACCCGCGTGACGCGCACCGGCGCGGCGGGCCCGGCGGCGGGCGGGGACCGGGTGACGAACCCTCAGTTGTCCAGGCCAGGACTGTTCAGATCACCGCAGGGAAGCCCCGTGTCTTCGTCGCGCAGCCACCCAGCGGTCGTGCGGCTACGATCACTGCCTTCCACACCACATGGCCTATGACCTATAGATCATTTAGCTTTGGGGAATGGAGACGAAGGAGCAGATCTACCGGCACCTCCGCGATCTGCGCGACCACTTGATGGCCCAGACGGGCCGCGCCGCTGAGATCATCGATGGCGAAATCGTCATGGTGATGAGCCCGGTTCCCCTGCACGGGCTCACCGCGAAGCGCATCGTGCGCCAGCTTGACGCCCAGCTCACCCCACCCCTGGCCGCATTCGAGAGCACCGATACCGACGAGGAGCACCTGGGTAAGCTCCGCATCCCCGACATCGTGGTCGTGCCCGAGCAGGCGATGGAGCGAGTTGATCCGCGAGCGCCGCCAAGGGCTGGGCTGGTCCCAAGCCCAATTGGCTCGGGCCGCCGGGACCGGTCAGGCTGTGGTCTCGCGCATTGAGGCGGGCCACCTCAATCCGACCGTCGACATGCTCGGCCGCCTGGCTGACGCGATGGACGCGGACCTGGGGCTGATGCTCCTGCCGCGCGCGACGGCTCGCAGATCAAGCAGTGATCTCGTGCACCCAGGACGTAGCACCGTCATGGAGGTCTGGATCGCAGGTCGAATCGACCAGGTCTCGGCGTGGACTCGGCAGCGTGACATCGTGCTGATTGTCCATGAGTCGAGGATTGCCGGTCTCAGGGGCTGACTGCGGTGCTCGGGCCCAGGATGCGTAGGCGGGACGCGGTATGGGCCCGGTGCGATGCACCGGGCCCATACGTTTACTTCAAAGCGTTCGGTTTGGACTGTCGGTGACAGTCGTCTCCGGATCGGTAGCAGGTTGGATCAGTACCAGTTGTGGGCCTGCCAGAAGGACCAGGCCTGGTTGGGGCTGCCGTACCGGCTGTCCATGTAGCTCAGTGCCCACTTGATCTGGGTGGCGGGGTTGGTCTGCCAGTCGGCGCCGGCGGAGGCCATCTTGGAGCCGGGCAGGGCCTGGCCCAGGCCGTAGGCGCCGGAGGAGGCGTTGGTGGCGCTGGTGTTCCAGCCGCTCTCGTGGCTGATGATCTGGTCGAACGAAGCCAGCTGGTTGGCCGGGACGATCTGCGCGGCCATGCTCTGGGCGGAGCCGGTCGCGGCGGAGGCGGTGGCGGGGGCGACGGCCGCGCCGAGGGTGACGATGCCGGCGGCGGCGACGAGCAGGGCAGTGGGCTTGCGGAGACGGGCAGGGATGAAAGACATGGGAGAGTAGGTCCTCGCTGGGTTGGCTGGTGCCTGCCCCATGGGTGGCCGCGCGGCCGGACAGGGGCCGGAACGGCGGGGGGCACCGGGCACCACCACGGAGGGGTTGGTGCCGGGGGTCGGCTGCGGCGGGAGTGCCGCGGCGTCGGTTCGACATCGCCATTGTTAGCGGGTTGCCGGCGCTCCTCCAAGAGCCCTTGATACGACGCGGGATCGTAGGAGAGCTGGGTTCGCGCACCGCCCGATCGCGCTTGTTTCCCTGGCCTCCGGTTCTCAAACCAGGTGATGCGAGAAAACTTCGGTTCGCTGAACAGTGGCTCTGAGCTGCAGGAATACGGGGACGTTGGTCCTGCGGCCCGGTTGGCCGCGAGGGCCGTCGCCGAGAGGGCCGTGCGGTGCGGCAAACCCGGCGGATCGATCAACTATCGGTGATCGTTGGTGCCTTTCCTCCTGTGAGCACCGTCACGAGAAGCTCGCGCCTTATGTCCGAATTGCTGGTTCTGTGGAGGTCGATTCATGGGGTAGAGGGCCGGGGCCGTCCCGGCTCGCCTCGCTGGCCGGGGTCGGCGCCCAGAGGCCGACTGGGGACCTCTCGGGTGTGCTGCCTCGTCCTACCGCATCCCTGTCTATCTGCGGGCGGCGCGAGTCGCGGCCGGATAGCCGCCACAGGCGCCCGGCTGGGGAGCGCGACCGGCCCGGTCGGCGTGGGCGGCGGATTCCCCATGGCCCAGGCCCGGCAGGCACCAGCCTGCGCTGCTCGGCGTGTGCGGGGCGTCCGGGGGTGGCGGCGTGGGCGGGTGGCGATGGCGGTGCCGGTGCTGTGACGGACCGGGCCACGCCAGATAGGGCCACTGGGGGCTGAGATCTCAACCCGCCCGCTTGTGCCCATGGTGACTGATTAGTCGCACTCGGTAAACGGGGGATGTGCCCGACCCTGGCCCATCGCCGTGCCTCTCCCGCTGACAGCCGCCCGTGGCCGTGGTCCGGAGAGCTGTTGCCCTGAAATAGACCATAAGGCAGATTAATAAGGTAGGCTTAGTATATGGACGACGATCTGGACCCCAGTGGTGTCGCTGCGGCTCTCCTGGCGAGCATCAGCGTTCTGGTGCGTCGGGTGCGCCAAGTACCCACCGGAGGCGGGCTCACCATGCCCGAAAGGACCGCCCTGTCGTGCCTGGACCGCTCGGGGCCCACCACCTCCTCGGAATTGGCCCGGGAGGTGCAGATCACGGCGCAGGCGATGGGGGCGACGCTCAGTGCACTGCGGGCCAGTGGCCTGATCGAACGCCGCCCGGACCCGGATGACGGCAGGCGCGCGGTGCTGACGGTGACCGAGGCCGGCTTGCAGGCGCTGAAGAACAAGCGCAACGACCGGACCGAGCTCATCGCCCAGGCCTTGACCAGCGGCGCGTTCACACCGACTGAGCTGGAGCAGCTCACGGCGGCAGCACCGCTGTTGGAGCGGCTGGCCCAGAACATCTAAGACCGACCGGCAAATGGAGGGTGGAAGAAGAAGGGGGTCCCCCCGGCCGAAGGTTGGGGGAGGGTCGAGGGCCGAGTCCAGGCGGTGCCGACGAAGGAGCCATGGCGGAGCCCTGGCGACTGAGGAGAAGCCGTCTGGGCGAGAGCCTCCCCCACCCTTCGGGCGGGAGGTGCCCCCTTGCCCGCGACGCGCCCTCCATTTGCCGGTCGGTCTAAGGCAGAGACGAAGCAACATCGCCTACCTGCGGAAGCGGCAGTCATCGACGGTGCGCTGGCTCCGGCAACAGGCGACCGGCTCAACCCACCGCCATCCCAGACCACCCCTTCCCCGCGGCCGCCGCAACAGTCCGTCACCCACAGGAGAGGCAACCATGGCACTGACAACGATCGACCCCGCGTCCGCGCTCGTCGTGATCGACCTACAGAAGGGCATCGTCTCCGCCCACAGCGACCCTGCGGTCACCGTTGTCGTCAAGCAAGCGGCGCACCTGGCTGCCGAGTTCCGTCGGCACAGCCTGCCCGTGGTTCTGGTCAACGTCACCGGACGCGCGCCGGGACGCACCGAGGCCGGATGGTCCGGCGGCGGCACCGCACTGGCGGCCGGCTGGGCCGACCTTGTCGACGAGCTTGATGTGCAGCCGACCGACCACCTGATCACCAAGCGGCGGCGCAGCGCCTTCCACGACACCGGACTCGACACCCTCCTGCGGGACCTGGGCGTCACCCAGGTCGTGCTCGCCGGGATCTCGACCAGTGCAGGCGTCGAGTCGACCGCACGCTCCGCCTCCGACTACGGCTACCACGTCGTCGTGGCCACCGACGCCATGAGCGACCCCGACGTCGACTCCCACCGCCACAGCATCGAACGCGTCTTCCCCAAGATCGGCGAAACCGCCACCACCGCCGAGGTCATCGACAGGGTCGAGGCCACACGATGACCCTGCTCGGCCGACTCCTGAACAACCGCAGAGCAGGCGAGACCCACACGGCGTGGAACCTGCCCAACCTCCACGGCCCCGAGTTGCTGACCCTCACCAGCCGACACTTCAGCGACGGTGGCTCCATGCCGCTGGAGCACGGCGCGAAGAACATCGGCGGCGACAACCTGTCCCCCCACCTGGCCTGGACCCCGCTCCCACCCGGCACCGCACAGCTCCTCCTGGTCGTCGAGGACATCGACGTCCCCATAGCCAAGCCCGCCGTGCACTGCGTCGCCCTGATCGACCCGGCAGCCGGACATCTGGAGCCCGGTGCCCTGGCCACGCGGCAGCCTGGCCCCGGGGTGCGGGTGCTGCGGTCCACCATCGGACGCGGCTACCACGGTCCCGCACCGATCAAAGGCCACGGGCCACACCGCTACATATTTCAACTGTTCGCCCTGGAAAGCCGCCTGGGCAGCGATCCCAACGCAACGTCCCCGGACCGGGCACGACCCCGCGCCCTCCTGTCCGCTGTCACCCCACCCGTCCTCGGCCGCGGCCGACTGACCGGCGTCTTCGAACGCTGACGTCACCTTCGGTTCGGAGGTGATCGAGTCGCCACTACGGCGCCGACTGCTCTCTGGCGGGGAGTCAGGTGCGGACGACGAGCTGGTCCAGGACTTGCTCCACGTTCGTCTGCAGGTCGGCCGCAGCGCTGTCACGACCGGTCAGGTACCCCAGCAGCGCTTGCTGGAACAGTCCGTCGAAGATCGCGTAGGCGACCCCGGGTGAGACCGAAGGGGGCGAGCCTGCGAGTTCCGCGTACCGGCTGACGACACGCCAGATCATTCGTTCCAGGCTCTGGTCGATGTCGAGGACGTCCGCTCGGAAGGACTCCTCGAACAGGCCCTGGTTCCGCAGGTCGTACCAGAGCCGGTGCAGTGTCGCGTCCTCGCGCAGCGTGGCGGCCATCGCCGCGCCGAAACCCTGCCTGAGTTCCTCGGCCGAGCCGGCGTCGACGACGATCCGGTCGTAGCGCGTGACGCACTCCGCCTTGTACTGCCGCACGCAGTGGGTGATCAGCTCCACCTTGTCGCGGAAGTAGTAGTGCAGGACGCCGTGGGAGAACTCGGAGTTCTGCGCTATCTCGCGCAGGCTGGTGCGGGCGTAGCCGAGTTCGGACAGGGTCTGCAGAGCGGACGCGGCCAGCTGTGCCCGCCGTTCGCTGAACTTGTCGACCTGCCGCCGGGAGAGCCTCTCCTGGCTCTTGCTCGAAACCTGGGTCACCGCGCGTCTCCCCGTCAGCCCTTCCATCTGCCCGCACCGCGCGGGTTCCACCACCAGGCTATCGCGGCCATCCACGAGCACCCAGCAATAATCTTGACAGTCGTCAAGGAAAGTCTTGACGACTGTCAAGAAAAGCCTACGCTGGCGATACGCCCCGCCCCCTGGATTCCTGCGGCAGTGCGGAGCGACGCTGTCGGCGAGTCATCTCAACGAGGAGATGTTCCATGAGTGTGTACGACCTGACCGGGCGCAAGGCGCTGGTGACGGGTGGGGCCCGCGGACTTGGCGCGGGAATGGCCGGGGCACTCGCCCGGGCCGGCGCGGCAGTCGTCATCGGAGACATCCAGGAGGAGTCGGGCAAGGCGACGGCGGATTCGCTCAGGGAGTCCGGGGCCACAGCCGGGTTCGTCTCCCTCGACGTGACCGAGGACGCAAGCTGGGAGTCGGCCGTCGCGCAGACGGTCGCGGAGCTCGGCGGCCTGGACATCGTCGTCAACAACGCCGGGGTCGAAATCTCCGGCCTCGTAGTCGACTTGGACCCGGCCGAGGTCCGCCGGATGCTGGAGGTGAACGTCCTCGGGACGGCGCTCGGCATCAAGCACGCGTTCCGGGCCATGCGGCCTGGCGGTGCCGCCGGAGCCGGCGGTGCGGTCGTCAACATCTCGTCGGTCGCGGCGACGATCCCCTTCCCTGGCATCGCGGGCTACTCCGCGACGAAGTCCGCGGTGGACCGGCTGACCCGGGTGGCCGCGATGGAGTCCGGAAAGCTCGGCTACGGGGTGCGCGTGAACTGCATCTACCCAGGGCTGGTGCCGACCGAGATGGGCGCGCAGCTCGCGGCGGACATGGCGACCCTCGGGCTCTGGCCGAGCGCCGAGGCTGCGGTCGGCGACGTCATCGACCTGACCCCGCTCGGCCGACTCGGCGAGGTCTCCGACATGGCCGACGCGGTGGTCTTCCTCGCCTCGGACGGCGCCCGCTTCATCACCGGGGCCGGCCTGCCGGTCGACGGCGGCATGGGCATGTGACGGGCTTCCCCCGCCTGCCCCGCGTAGCGCGCCTCCCCTGCCTCGCCTCCCTCCCCTGTCTCCGAAAGGCCGCATGACCATGAGCAACCCCAAGCCCGTCGTCGTGTACGGGGCATCCGGCTACACCGGCCGGCTCGTGTGCGAATACCTCCGGGAGTACAACGTCCCCTTCATCGCCGCCGGACGCGACAAGGCGCGCATCCAGGAGGTTCTCGACAAGGTGCCCGGCATCGAGACCGTGGACCACGAGATCGTCGAGGTCGAGCACGCGGTCGGACCCCTGACCGAACTCTTCCGCGGCGCAAAGGTGGTGAGCAACATGGTCGGCCCGTTCATCCAGCACGGGCCGGAGGTCGTGCAGGCGAGCCTCGCGGCCGGCTGTCACTATCTCGACACCACCGGGGAGCAGGACTGGCTCCTGGACGCACAGGCGCGGTGGGGTGAGCAGTTCGCGCAGAAGGGCCTCCTGCTCTCGCCGGGCGTCGCGCAGATGTACACGACCGGTGAGATCGCCGCCAACATCTGCCTGGAGACCCCTGGCCTCGATACGCTCGACATCCTGGTGCTGTGGAAGGGGTTCCCGACCTACGCGTCGACGCAGACGATCTTCACCATCCTGAAGGCCTCCTGGTACTACCTGGAGCAGAACCAGTACCAGCGGTGGGACCCGTTCACGACCTTCGAGGTCACGGTCCCGGGGCAGCACGAGACCGGCTTGGCTCTGCCGTGGGGCGGTACCAGCCATCCGGTGTGGTTCAAGAACGACCCGCGGGTGGCGAACTGCAAGGTCGCCGGCGGTGTCTTCGACCGCGCGGTCATGCAGGGCGTGGTCGATGCGGTGAAGCTGGTCGAGTCGCAGATCAAGACACTTCCGGCTGACCAGCAGGATGCCGCCCTGGCCGAAGTGGCCAGTTCGGTGCAGGCCAGCATGCCGCCCCGGGAGAATCCCAGGATCAACACCTCGCTCGACTCCGTCCACGCCTCGGGCCCGCTGGGGCGCGCGCACTGCGTGATCCACGGCAACAGCAACTACAAGCAGACCGGACTGCTGCAGGCGTACGCCGCGTACTCGTTGCTGCAGCAGGCACCGAGGCGCGTCGGTCTGGCTTCGGCCTGCCAGGCCTTCGGCCACCGGGAGTTGCTCGGTGTACTGAAGAGCTTCGGACTCGTGCTCGACCCGGTGCTCACCGTTCACAGCTGACGGTCGACAACTGAGGCTCCACAGCTGAGGGTTGAGAGCAGACTGTCCAGAGCCGAGTGTCCAGAGCCGACCGGTATGGGGCTCCGGCGCCCAGACGCTCGGAGCCCCGTACCGCGACATTGAGGATGGCGCCAGTGCGTCTGATCGACTACCTCGACAAAGGTGCGTCCCTGGGCCCAGGTTCGCCCTGCCTGACGATGGGGGACCGCACGCTTGCCTACCGCGACGTCCAGGAACTCTCCTGGCGCGTGGCGAAGGCTCTGCACCGGTCGGGAGTGCGGCCCGGGGACAAGGTCGCGGTCCTGTCCGGGAACGATCCGACCGCATTCTCCTGTGTGTTCGGCATCTCCCGGGCGGGTGCGGTCTGGTGTCCCGTCAACCCCCGCAACGAAGCCGTGGAAAACCGCGACCTGCTGGATCTCTTCGACTGCACCTGCCTGATCTTCCAGGAGGCCTTCGCGCCACTGGTGGCCAAGATCCTTCCGGACCTGCCGAAGCTGACCACGCTGGTCCGCCTCGACGGGTCCCCGGACCTGGCCACGTCCCTCCCGAACTGGCTGGACGGCGTTCCTGCCGAGCCGTGGCAGGCCGAACCTGCCGACGACATCGTGATGCTCGTCGGCACGGGCGGTACCACCGGCCGGCCCAAGGGCGTGATGCTGACCGACCGGAACATCGAGACCATGTCGGCGCTGACGCTGATGAGCTACCCGTTCGGCACCCGACCCGTCTATCTCGCGCTGGCTCCCCTGACCCACGCGGCAGGTGTGCTGTGCTTCCCCGTACTCACACTCGGCGGCGAGATCGTCATCATGCCGGCGCCGGACCTCACCGAGTTCCTCGCGCTGATCGAACGCCGTCGAGTCACGCACACGTTCCTGCCCCCGACCTTGATCTACATGCTTCTCGGCCACGCCGCCCTGGCAACCGCGGACCTGACGTCCCTGCGCTGCCTGTGGTACGGCGCCGCTCCCATGTCGGCGTCCCGCCTCGAGGAGGCGATCGACAGGATCGGCCCGGTGCTGGGGCAGTTGTTCGGCCAGTCCGAGGCCCCGATGATGATCTCGACGATGGCACCTGCGGAGCACTTCCACTCCGACGGCACCCTCGCCCGCGAGCGCTTCACCTCCGCCGGACGGCCCGCCCCACTGGTGAACGTCGCCGTCATGGACAGCGAGGGACGGCTGCTGCCGGCCGGCGAGCGTGGCGAGATCGTGGTCCGCAGCTCCCTCGTCATGGCGGGCTACTACAAGAATCCTTCTGCCACCGAGGAGGCATCCCGGTACGGGTGGCACCACACCGGGGACATCGGCTATCTCGACGCCGACGACTACCTGTTCATCGTCGACCGCGCCAAGGACATGATCATCAGCGGCGGCTTCAACGTCTACTCCGCGGAGGTCGAGCAGGCCGTGCTCCAGCACCCCGCAGTGCAGGACTGCGCAGTCGTCGGACTGCCGGACGACAAGTGGGGCGAGCGGGTGACCGCGGTGGTGCAACTCCACCCGGGGCACAGCGTGACTGACGCCGACGTGCGCGCCTTCGTGAAGGCCCGGATCGGGAGCGTCAAGGCCCCCAAGCAGGTCGAGGTGTGGTCGGACCTCCCCCGGTCGAAGGTCGGCAAGGTCCTCAAGCACGAGATCAGAGCCCAGTTGCTCCAAGCTGAGTCGAGGTCCGATGGGTGAGCAGCTGAGCAGCTGAGCAGGTGTGCGTGGCCGGGCCGGCGTGGTCCCTTTCAGCAGGCCCGCCAGGAGCGAGAGCAACCCGGTCGTGGCCGAGCAGGCCGCCAGGTCGGCGCTGGGGGTGACCGGTTCCTGTCGCCCCCACGAGTGGACCGCCATGGGTGAAGTCCGTTGATATTCGGCGCGATCTGCCGACCCATCGGAGTAATAACACTCATGTCCGATGAACCCACAATCGTGGTGCGACCTGACGAAGTCCCACAGGCACTTGGCGAAGTCCCTGTGTCGCGCTTGACCGGCCCGAGGCCAATGGCAAGGCTTCAGCTGTCCGCTTAGGACCCCAGGCTCATGATCCGCACAGCCATCAATTCGAGCCACACGACAGGGGGATTTACGTGATCCTGGTCATTGGCGCCCGTAGCAGGACGGGGCAGGAGCTCGTTCGGCTGCTGCGCGCAGCCGCGGTTCCGATGCGTACGCTGACCCGCTCGTCGGAGACGGCCGACGGCCCGGACAGCGTTGTCGGTGACATCGCCAAACCGGCCACCCTTGATCGCGCCATGTCGGGCGTGGACAAGGTCTTCCTGCTGTCCTCTCCCGCGCACGACGAGCGGGCCTGGCACCAGAACGCGATCGACGCCGCGGCCCGGGCCGGAGTTTCCCATCTGGTCCGGAGCTCGATCCTCGGTGCGGACCCGGCTTCGCGGGCCAGGTTCATCCGCCATCACGGTCAGGTCGACGAACATCTGCGGGAATCCGACGTTCCCCACACGATCGTCCGGCCGAATTTCTATATGCACAACGTGACCACGGGCTGGCCGCCCACCGTGGACCCGCAGGGCAACTACTACGCCCCGGCGGGGGATTGCAGGATCAGCATGACCGATGCCCGCGATGTCGCGGCAGTCGCCTTCCAGGCACTGACCGGGAACGGACATGCTGGAATGACGTACGACCTGACCGGGCCGGAATCGCTCAGCCATGCCGAGGCCTGCGACAAACTCGGCGAGCGCCTCGGCCGTACGGTTCGGTACGTACCGGTGGACGACCCCACGGCCCGGTCCGCGATGCTGACGGCCGGTCTCAACAAGTGGTTCACCGAGGCCCTGATCGAGCTTTACCAGGACTACCGGCGGTCGGGTGAGGACGGATACGCCGCCCAGGTGGAGACAACGGTCTTCGACGTCACCGGTGCCAAGCCGCGCAGTCTTGACCAGGCCCTCACCGAAGACCTGGGTTCGCCTGCCGTCGGGCATTCGGGCAGCTGAAGCAAGAGCAGGGTGAAACGCGCCAGGAATCGTTGCCGCGAAAGCCAGCAGGGTTCGGGGGAACGGCAGGTAACGTGCAGGCGCCCATCCGGCGCTCCTGCCTCACATATCCGGGGAATAGGTGATACGGAATGGCCATATCCAGACGTGGCTTTGTCGCGGGCTCGGCGCTCCTGGGCGGCGCCGGTGCCGCGCAACTCCTCAGCGGCGCGCCACTCGCCGCCGCGCAGACAGCCACCCTGCAGGACTCCGTCCCGCCCGCGTTCGGGCCAGTCACGGTGAGTCCCAGTGACCCGCGCTTCCCCCAGCTGGTCACCGCGTTCAACCGGCGGTGGGTCGGCAGTCCCGGCTCCGTGCAGCTCGTCGGCACAACCAGCCAGGTCCTGGCTGCGGTCGCGGCGGCGGCCCAGGCCGGCCAGCGCATCTCGGTTCGCGGCGGCGGTCACTGCTACGCGAACTTCGTCTACAACAGCTCCGTGCAGACCGTCATCGATCTCTCGCTGATGAACAAGGTCTACTTCGACATCACTCGGAACGCCTTCGCCGTCGAGGGCGGAGCCCGGCTCGGTGACGTCTACGAAGCCCTGTTCCGCGGATACGGCGTCACCCTGCCCGGCGGTCACTGCCCCAGCGTCGGAGTCGGCGGACATGTGACGGGCGGTGGCCACGGCCTTCTGTCCCGGAAGTTCGGCATGATAACCGACTTCATCTCGGCCGTTGAGATTGTGGTGGTCGATGCTTACAAGAACGCAAGCGTCGTCATTGCCGAGAGAAACGGGGTCAACAGCGATCTCTGGTGGGCGATCAGTGGTGGCGGTGGCGGCAACTTCGGAGTGATCACAAAATACTGGTTCCGATCACCGTCGGCGACGGGGGCGAATCCCGGTCAGCTGCTGCCGAACCCGCCCAGCAACGTGTTCATCGCCAATGTCGTCGTCCCCTGGTCCTCCCTCAGTCAGACCCAGTTCACCAACCTGGTCGGCAATCTGGGCACGTTCTTCCAGAACAACAGCTCTCCCAGCTCACCCTATGCGGCGCTGTCCAGCGTGCTCACCATCCCGCATGTGTCCTCCGGCTCCCTGTCGTGGATCACGCAGGTCGACGCGACCGTCCCGAATGCCGCGCAACTCATCGCGACGTATCACAGCGCGCTGACCGCCAACACCGGCATATCGGCTGCCGTGCCGTACCGGACCATTCCGTGGATGGCCGCGGAGGAGACGATCAACACCGCTACGCCCCTGATCGAAACCAACGCCACATTTCGCAACGCGGTGAAGAGCGCTTATCTCATCAAGGGCTTCACGCCCGCTCAGATCGCCTCCATCTACACGAACATGACCCGGTCGGACTACTCGAACCCCCTTCCGGCCCTGCTGCAGCTAGGCGCGATGGCTGGTGGAATGATCAATTCGGTGGCCCAGTCGGCGACCCCCATCGCCTATCGCAATTCCGCCCTGCTGGCGTTCTTCAACGTCTACTGGACGGACCCCTCGGGCGATGCCGCCAACATCGGCTGGCTGCGGGACCTCTACGGGCAGATATTCGCGAGTACCGGCGGGGTCCCGGTGCCGAACGACGCCTACCAGGGCTGCACCATCAACCTGCCCGACCCGGACACGGCCGACCCCACGATCAACACGTCGGGTGTCTCCTGGCAGACCCTGTACTACGGTTCCAACTTCCCCAGACTCCAGCAGGTCAAGGCGAAGTGGGATCCCACGAACTTCTTCCAGCACCCGATGTCCATTACGGCCTCATGACCTGGCGCCGGGAGCGGAGAGAAGACCCGCGTTGTCCCTGTGGCAGCCGCGGATCGGCACATCAGCGCAGTTTCGGCACCATAAACGCGAAGGGCAGAACACAATGAGCGTCTCCACCAAGCGCGTGAACGCGGTCATCACCGTTCACAAGTATGAGCCCGCGGCCTACGAAGAGCCGACCGAGGGGCCGGCCCTGACCAGGATCCACGTCGAGGAGAGCTTCAGCGGCGAGATCGAGGGCGAGGGCGTGGTCGAGTTCCTGCAGGCTGCCCGGCCTGACGGGTCGGCCAGCTTCGTCGGGATCGAGCGAATCACCGGGAAGGTGGGGGGCCGGGCGGGCACGTTCCTGCTGCAGGACTCCGGCACCGTGGAGGGCAACATCGTCAGCGGCGAGTGGTTCGTGGTGCCCGGGTCCGGCACCGGCGATCTGGCCGGGCTCCGCGGCGAGGGCGGGTTCCGCGCGAACCTGGGTGAGGGTGCCCAGGTTCACCTCGACCACTGGTTCGAATGAACCAGCCCGCATCCCTCGACGGGAAGACGGCGTTGGTGACCGGAGCGGCCACCGGGATCGGCAAGGCCATCGCGAGCGCCCTGGCGGCCGCAGGAGCCCGCGTGGTGATCAACCACCCGCACACACCGGAGTTGGCAGCAGCGGTGGTCGCTGAGATCGAGGCGGCCGGTGGCACAGCCATTGCCGTCGCCGCCGACATCAGCAATCGCACCGAGTTCCAGGCCATGGTCAAGCGGCTGCTGAGCGACTACGGCCGGTGGGACGTGCTGGTGAACAACGCCGCGGTCGCGATCACCAAGCCGTTCGCCGAGGTCACCGAGGACGAGTTCGATCTCAGCTTCGCGGTGAACGTCAAGGGTGTCTTCCACGGCTTGCAGCTCGCCTGGGAGCACCTGGCCGACGACGGTCGGATCATCACGATCTCGAGTTCCACCACGGCGCTCATGCTCCCGGGGTACGCGGTCTACGACGCCACCAAGGGTGCGGTCGAGCAGTTCACCCACATCCTGGCCAAGGAGTTCGGGCCGCGGAGAATCACGGTCAACACGGTCAGCCCCGGCGCGACGGAGACCGAAACCTACCGGACCGGCAAGAGCGATCAGTTCCTGGCGGGCCTGGAGGCGCTGAGCGCCTTCGGCCGGCTCGGCCGGCCCGCCGAGATCGCCGCCGTCGTGGCATTCCTGGCCGGCGACACTGCCGGCTGGGTGACAGCCCAGAACATCCGCGTGAACGGCGGCACGGCATGACGTGCTGACCGGTGTGTGCAGCGGGCCCTCGGTTCGCTGCACACACCGTCGCCGACCGCGCGTCAGGAAGGGCGCCGAAAGAAGGGCTTACCGACAAGGGGGAGTGCACTCGTGACCACAGCCATACAGCACGGAGCGGTCGACGCCGCGCGCGACAGCCGGCGCATGGGTCGGGGGTTCTGGATCGTAGCGGCGATCTCGTTCCTCTACCTCTTCGCCGTGAGCGCCCCGTCACCGCTGTACGGCATCTATGCCGCCCAGTGGCACTTCTCCCCGACCACACTCACCGCGGTGTTCGGGGTGTACGCGCTGACCCTGCTCGGCACGATGCTGCTCGCAGGCTCGCTCTCCGACGCACTGGGCCGTCGGCCCGTCATCGCCGCAGCCCTCGTCGTGCAGGCCGTCACCATGGTGCTGTTCCTGTTCGCCGACAACGTGGGATGGCTCTACGCGGCGCGGCTCACCCAGGGGTGCGCGACCGGCCTGGTCACCGCAGCGGTCTCGGCGGCGCTGGTCGACCTGCAGCCGGCCAACCGCCCTGGACTCGCCCCGCTCGTCAACGCGACGGTTCCGGCCGCCGGCCTGGCTGTCGGCGCACTGTCCTCCGGCGCTCTGGTCCGATACGCCCCGGCGCCCACCAGGCTGATCTACGCGCTGCTGCTGGCCGGCTTCGTCGCCCTGATCGTGATTCTGCTGACGATGGTCCCGGAGACGGTCACCCAACGCCACAGGGCCAGGCTGGGCTCACGGGTGGGCGTCGAGCGCCCACTGCGACGCGCGTTCCTCGCCACGGTGCCGGTGCTCGTCTCCGTCTGGGCACTGAGCGGGCTGTACCTGTCACTCGGCCCCTCGCTCGCCCTGACGATGGAGCATTCCCACAACGCGCTGCTCGGCGGCGCCGTCATCTTCCTGCTCTGCGGTTGCGGCGCCGTCACCGGGATCGTCATGCGCGGCTCGGCGCCGCGCCGGGCCATGCTGGTCGGCTGCGCACTCCTCGGCACCGGGGTCCTGATCACTGTGGCGTCCGTCGCCCTCAGCGTGCCCGCACTGCTGTACGTCGGCACGGTGGTGTCCGGCTGCGGCTTCGGCGCCGGGTTCCTCGGAACCTTCCGCACGCTCGCCGGCCTCGCCGAGCCGGAGCGGCGCAGCGAGCTCATCACGGCGATCTATGTGGTCGCCTACCTCTCGTTCTCGGTTCCCGGTGTGATCGCCGGCATTCTCACCACGCGAATCGGCCTGCACGACACGGCGATCGGCTACGGCCTCGTCGTCGCCGCCCTGGCCTGGATCGCCCTCCCGGCCACGGCAAGGCACTGCTACCGCTGCTGAACGGTCCGAATCCGTCCGCCGATTGTCGGACACCAGAGTCGAACAGGGCCTGGCACGGCCTCCTATGACTTCCAGGCCAACTCCTGAAGGGAACAGTCATGTCCGCAACCCAGGTACCAGCGATGTTCGAAAAGGATCTCGCCCAGCTCCGCTCCGGCGACATCGAAGGCATGCTGAGCAACTACCACCCCGACGCCCAGATCATGCGGCTGCCGGACACCGTCGCCACGGGCACGACCGAGATACGCGCGTTCCTCGAAGACTACGTGGCGCTGAACCCGAAGATCATCGAGGTCATGGCGATCCTGCAGGCCGACGACTGCGTCCTCTACCACTCGACGATCGAGATCGCCGGCAACGTCCTCGGCATCGTCGGAACTTGGGTGCTGCGCGACGGCCTCATCTGGCGCCAGACCGCCGTCATCGTCCCCGCGTCGCCGGAAGCAGCCTGACGCGCTGCCACGGGCGAGATCGCCCCTGTCCCCGGCCCAACAGCCAGGGCACAGTGAAGAGTTGACGGGGTTTCACCACCTTGGGGCTCGTCAACTCCGGAGCTGGCGCGCGTAGTTCGGCAAGGGCTGCTGGTGCGTGGTCGGCCTTTGCATGACCAGCCCGGCATGCCGCCCCAGAGAGGACTGGGGCGGCGGGTCACTGCGGGCCGGCGTACTCGCCGGGGTACTCCGCAGGGAAGTAGGGCGGTGACTGCTGGTAGTACGGGGTGTCCGCCGGGTGGCCGTAGGCCTCGTCCAGCCAGGTCTGGGCGAGGTCTGATGTCCGAGGAGCCGGCCGCTGCCCTGGTGTCGGCGCGTATGACTCGTGGACGTACTGGTACGGCGCGCAACCCTGGGCCTGCTGGATCTGCTGGACTTGTTGAGTGGTGACGGTGGGCCTGGCCACGGATGCGGTCGGTGCGCTGACGGGGACCTGGAGGGAGCCGTAGCGCTCCATGCGCTGCCAGCGCAGGCGGGTGCCGGCGACGGCGGTGACCACGGACTGGATGACGACCAGGTACATCAGCTGGCGGTAGACGAACTGCTGCAGCGGCAGGCTCCACAGCGGCCCGGGGCGTTCGCCGTCCAGCCGGAAGGCGTACAGGCCCATCAGTAGTTGCAGCAGGAGGAAGCCCAGCCACAGGCCGATGATGTGGACCGGGTTCAGGAAGACCAGCCCGTACAGGGCGAAGACGTCGACGACGGGAGCGAGCAGCGGAAGGAGGACCTGGAACGTCAGCAGGTAGCCCAGGCCGCGTCGGCCCAGTTTCCCGGCCGGGCCGCGCTGGAGCAGTGCGCCGCGGTGCTTCCACATGGCCTGCAGGGTGCCGTAGCACCAGCGGTAGCGCTGGCGCCACAGGGCGCTCAGTGAGGCGGGGGCCTCGGTCCAGGCGATCGCCTTCTCCTCGTAGACCACCCGCCAGCCGTCGCGGCACAGCGCCATGGTCAGGTCGGTGTCCTCGGCCAGGGTGACGTCCGAGACCCCGCCGACGCGCTCCAGGGCTTGGCGGCGGAAGCCGCCGACGGCGCCGGGCACGGTGGGCATGCACTGGGCCAGGTCGAACAGGCGCCGGTCCAGGTTGAAGCCGACCACGTACTCGATGTGCTGCCAGCGTCCCAGCAGGCCGCCGCGGTTGACGACCTTGGCGTTGCCGGAGACGGCGCCGATGCTGGCGTCGGCGAAGGGCTGGACCAGCTTGCGCACCGCGTCGGGCTCGAAGACGGTGTCGCCGTCGACCATCACCAGCAGGTCGCAGGAGGCGGCGGCGATGCCGGTGTTGAGTGCGGTCGGCTTGCCCGCGTTGGGCTGGCGGATCACCCGAACCCCGGGCAGGTTCAGGGATTCGACCAGGTCGGCGGTGCCGTCGGTGGAACCGTCGTCGACCACGATGATCTCTACCGGGTGGTCGGAGGCCACCAGTGAGCGCACCGCCGCCTCGATGCCCGAGCTCTCGTTGTAGGCGGGCACGATGACCGAGACCGGCTCGGTTACCGGATCACCCCACGGATGCCTCGCCCATTTCTTGTGCCGGCGTGCGGCAACCAGCGTGACCAGCGCGCGCAGCACGCTGATCGCACCGGACGCGTACAGCAGCCAGCCGATGAGGGTGAGCAGGCCGTGGCTGCCCCGGAGCGCACCGATGAGCGCCAGGCCCAGCCAGTGGTCCCTCGCCATGGCCTTGGACATCGGGGAGGCCATCTGCACGGACTGGCTGACAGTGGCGAAGTGGAAGCCGCGCGCCTGCAGACGCGGGATCAGCTCGCGGAGCGCGGTGACGGTCTGGGAGCGGTTGCCGCCGGCGTCGTGCATCAGCAGGACCTGTCCGGCGTTGGTGCGAGGGGTGGCGTTGGTGAGGATCGCGGGCACGCCCGGACGCTGCCAGTCCTCGCTGTCCAGGGTGGTCAGCACGGTGAGGTAGCCCTCGCGGCCGGCCTGCTGGACCGCGGACCAGTCGGTGTTGTCCAGGGCGTCGTTGGCCGAGGAGTAGGGGGGCCGCAGCAGGGTCGTGGTCTGGCCGGTGGCTCCGGCGACGGCGAGTTGGTCCTCGCGCAGTTGCAGGGTGCGCTGCCAGGGCGGGATCGTGCCGAGGTTGGCGTGGGTGAATGTGTGCACGCCGACCTCGTTGCCGTCCGCGACGATCTGGCGCACCAGGCCGGGATTGGCGGCCACCTGGGTGCCGACAACGAAGAAGGTGGCATGGACGTGGTTGGCCCGCAGCACCGCCAGGATCTGCGGCGTCCAGGTCGGATCCGGTCCGTCGTCGAACGTCAGCGCGATGGTGTTCGCGGCGGGTTTGGCGGTACGCGGCTGCGCCGACCCGGCTTCGATGACCGGCCCGCCCTGGGCCACGGTGGCGGGGACCTGGTCGCTGGGGCCCTGGGACAGGGCGGCTCCGTCAGGGGTCGAGCCGAACATGTGCTGGGTGTAGCCCTCGATCAGCAGGGCCAGGGTGAGGGTGACCACCAGCGTGCCCAGCAGCAGCCAATGGGTGCGCACGGGTATGTCGCGGACACTGCGGCGCCGGCCGCCTCTGTGGCTGCGGGACTTGCTCATCGAGGGTGGTTCACTTCCGCGCGAGGAACGGGGTGTCGGGGGTCAGGCCTTCTTGCTCGGGGTCGCACGATGGCTGGCACCGGGCGGGGACGCGGAGTGCGTGCTGTTCCCGTGCGTCGGCGCCGCGGTGGTGGCAGAAGCCGAAGCAGGGGCAGAGGCGGGAGCACTGGCCGAGGCGCTGGAGGTGCTTGCCGGGGGCGTGGCACCTGCGGTGGGACCGGTGCCCTTCGCCGCGCTCGCTCCGTTGCCGGCCTGGGAACCAGCGGTATGTCCCTGGACGCTGTTGTGTGATCCGCCTGCGGACGGCTGCGCGACGCCGACCGCAGGCGTTCCGGGGGCGGCGCTCTGGGCGGCGGGGGGCGCGGGCAGTGGGAGCAGTGGGCTTTGGATGGTCGGCCCGCCCAACAGGGTGCTGACCAGCAGGGCCACGTAGGCTGCGGCGGGGACGATCAGCAGTCGGCCCAGGCGGCGTACCCGGCGCTGGCGTCGGCCCGAGGAGTCGACGAAGACCGGGCTGAGCGCGGAGGCGTGCTGAGGGTCTCCTTCTGCCTCCCGCGGCGGGTCCTGGTAGAGGCGGGGAATCGGCACCGCGTCCTGGTGCACGTAACCCAGTTGTCGTTGCATCGGTGGGCAGCCTCTACAGGTGGCGGGGGAGGGCCGGATGGGCGGCGGTCCGGGGGAGACCGACCGCCCATCCGGGGATAGTGGGCACTGCGTGGGAGCTGTTGTGCGGGGCCGGGCGGGCCGTGGACATGGATGCGGGGGGAGTCCGCGGCCCGCCCGGAGCTGTGGGGTTACCGCGTGGGGTGCGCGCTCGGAGTGCCCTTGCGGGGCGGGGACGGGTCAGCACTCGGATGGCTGGTCGGGTGGGTGCTCGGGTCGGCGGCGTGGCTCGCTCCCGGACTGCCGGGCCGATGGCTCGCGCCAGGTGTGTCCGGATGCGTCGGCGCGGTGCCGGGACGCCCCTTTGACTGCGCGGTCGGCGAGCCGCCTTGGCCCTTGCCGTGACCGGCCAGGACCGGAGCGCAGTAGCCCGGCACACCGGCCTGGCCTCCGGCGGCTGCGACCAGTTCGGCGAAGCGGTGCTCGGCCAGCACACCGCTGGAGCTTCGGCCACGGTCCTGGTCGAAGGCGCGGCAGAGCTCAGCCAGGGCGGTAGGTACCGCGGCGGGCGAGCTGGTGACCGTTCCCTGGGGCAGCTTGCCTGGCGCTCCCGCACTGGCCGGTGCTCCCGCACTGGCCGGTGCTCCCGCACTGGCCGTTGCGGCCGGGACCGGACCGCTGCGCGCGGGGCTGCCACCCAGGGTGGCGGGAAGGTTGCCGGTGGCGGCCGCGACGGCGACGCCGCCGACAGCGGTGGCCAGGAGAGCGGCCACCGCCTTCGCGCTCAGGAGGAGCCGCGCCAGCACGGACGTGCGCATCGATCGCTTTCGGGACGGTGGGACAGGGGCGAGGCGAGCCGCCCGAAACGCGGCCAGTGCCGACTGCTCACCAGACAGCTCGCCCTCGGCTGCGGGAGCAGCGGCGGCGGCGAGTAGTCCCGCGAGAGCGTCATGGCCGACCGCCGTGCCAACCCCGGCCCCGCCAAGCAGCTGCTCGGCCGTGTCGTGGTCGATCCGACGTGATCGGTTGGTGCTCATCTCATGTCCTTCAGCGTCGAAACCGTCGTCGGTGTCACTCCCGGAGCGAAATTATTTTCCGGCGGCTTCGGCCGGCCCCCACCGCGAGCGTTCCCCCTTCGGCCCGCCTCCTGCTGCTCGAGGAGACTGGCCAGCTTGCGCAGGCCCCGGTGCGCCGCCATCCGCACGGCCCCGGCCCGTTTGCCGAGTACTCGCGCTGCTTCGTCCGCGTCCAGTTCCATGACCACCCGCAGCAGCACGGCCTCAGCCTGATCGCGCGACAGTCCGGCGATCAGCGCCAACGCCTCAGCGGTGCCGACGGTGGCAAGGGCCGCCCCCTCGGTGTCCTCGGCCGACGGCCGGTCCAGGAGGGACTCCACAGGCACGCTGCTCCTCGGCTGCCGACGTCGGCTGCGCAGCAGGTCCATCGCCCGGTTGCGGCCGATCGTCGCCGCCCAGCCACGGAACCCGTCAAAGTCCCCGCTGAACGATCCCAGATCACGGGTGATCTGCAGCCACGCCTCGGATGCCACATCCTCGGCGTCCTCTCCGACCAGCACGGTCAGGTAGCGCAGCAGTCCGGGCTGTACTGCCCTGAACAGGGTCCTGAACGCCGCCTCATCCCCCTGTTGCGCCGCTCTGACCTGGTCGGACATGTCTCCCGGACCCCGCTGTCGCGGCACTCCCGGGCCTCCCGTCTCGCCGTCGGCCCCGCCGAACTTCTCCGCAATGTGCACGCGGACATCATGCGGCACGCCTCACCCCGTCGCCGACATTCCCCAGCATCCTCGAGCGCCCATGACCCGCCCGCGGTCGTCGCTTGGCGAGCAATGAACTGGTCGGGGCCGTCACGGCCGCTGGCTGAGGGAACTCGGCCGGACCCGGCCGGCTGCCGCCCTGGGTGACGAAGACGACGCGGTGTCCCGTAGACCTCGCCCAATCGTGGCTGGACGAGGTATACGGTCAACCGGCGGATCCCACCTACTACCAGACCATCACGCAGTTGCCCCGAGTACCCCGGCACGGACCCGTCCGCCGGGAGTGATGAGGCGTCAGTTCTGCCGTAGTGCGGGCATGGGGATCGGGATTGTGTAGGTGCTCGCGCCCACTCCGACGCCGCCCTGGCAGGTGTTGGGCGGGTCGGTGGTGACGCCTCGGGTGGAGGGCATTTCGGCGGCCCAGAACATGTAGCCGAGCATCCCGGGCGTGGTTCCGGCTCCGGCCGGGGCGGCGCTCTGCAGCCAGCTGCCGGTGGAGTTCTGCAAGGAGGCGGAGAAGTTGTTGCACTCGGGGCGGACCGTGGAGCCTTGGGCGATGTAGAGGCTGCCGGTGAATTTGGCAGGGGCCAGCGGCCCGATCGCCGGGCTGTAGTTCGCCTTGCCGGTGATGTGCTCCTGCCAGTTGGATTCTGCTCCGCTGGTGGAGGGCTGCTTGCTGGGCACCATGGCGTTGGCGTAGTCCAGCACGGGATTGGCGGTGGTGAGCCAGTTGGCGGTGGCGTACTGGTCCAGGCCGATCAGATAGCGGTCGCCGGCGGCGACGTCGATGGTCAGCCGTGCGGTCGGGTCTGCGCCGGTGGTGTCGTAAGGGTGCGCGGCGCGGTAGGCCGTGATGAAGGACTGCAGTCCGGTCAGGTTGGGGCTGGAGCTGTTCTCGTAGTCGATCTCGACGCCGACACCCAGCTGCGTCGCCAGGGCGGCCGCCTTCTGCCCCAACCCGGTGGGGTTCTGGCTGAGCGCGGTGTCCCAGTCGCCGGTGTAGGTGATTCCGCCGATCGAGAGCATCACCCGGATCCCGTGGCTGGTGAAGTAGTTGACCACGGCGGCGTTCATGCCCAGGGGGGCTCCGTTGGTGTCGCCGCTGTCGGTGGTGCCGTTGAGCAGCTTCAGCGGGTTGACGAAGCTCAGCACCACCAGGTTGACCGAAGGGTGGCCGTCGCCGCGGTCGATCAGCCAGTGGTTGTTGGTGTCGAAATCGGTCATGTTGCGCACCGTTGCCCAGGTACAGGCATCGTTGCCGCAGTGCCAGGCCCCGTAGACCTGGATCGGACTGGTGGCCGCGGCAGCCGCGGCGCCCTGGGACGGGGCGGCGGCGGTTCCGCTCGCCGCCGCAGCGAGCAGCACCAATGTGCTTGCGAGTGATCTGATTCTGCCTACGTGCATGCGCATGCATCGCCTCCCGGCGAACGGTTCCTCCAGATGTGGACGACAGCGTGAGCCTCCGTCAGGCCCACGTCAATGGTGCAGACCAATCCGGATCATCCTCCGGGCGCCGCGCGAAGCGAACCGACGGCGCGTGCCACGGCAGTCGTCTGACATCTCGTCACCGCTCCGGCTCGGCTCCGGGCGATACATGGTGCGTGTGCGGTGCATCAATTGGGTAGGCAGGTCGCTTTGTTAAACCTGAGGATCATCTTCCGTTACCCCCTTGTCGGGGACTGGTCACCTCGCTAACGTTCACGCCCAGTTGCCACCCCGGAACGTGGAGGCAGCCAGTTCCGCCTGCGTTCCCACCGCAGTTGGGCCATCCCCACATGCGGTCGCACCTGCACGCCCCCCGGTCAACCAGCCTCAGGAGGCAGTACGTTGCGCACCACTTCGATATCCGCGTCCGCCCGTCGGATCGCCGTTCCCCTCATCGGCTCCGCCGCTCTCGCGACCAGCGCGCTCTTCGCGGTCGCGGCCCCCGCCGACGCCGCCGGACACGGCGTCACCTGGGCCCGCGCCTGCGCCGTGGTGACCACCCCCGGTCAGGCGTACTGCAACGCCCTGCACGTCACCAGCGTCACCGAGCACATCCGTGCCACCGGCATCACGCCCAACGCGACGCCCTCCGGCTTCGGCCCCAGCGACCTGCTCAGCGCGTACAACCTCCCGGCAGGCGGCGGCGCCGGCCAGACCGTCGCCATCGTCGACGCCTACAACGACCCCAACGCGGCCGCCGACATGGCCACCTACCGCGCCCAGTACGGCCTGCCCGCCTGCACCGTCGCCAGCGGCTGCTTCAAGCAGGTCAACCAGAAGGGCAGCACCAGCAGCCTTCCGCGCAACAACTCCTCCTGGTCCGGCGAGATCTCCCTGGACCTGGACATGGTCTCCGCCATCGCCCCCAACGCCCACATCATCCTGGTCGAGGCGTCCACCGCGTCCATGACCAACCTGGGTACCGCGGTCAATGAGGCCGCCACACTGGGCGCCACCGAGATCTCCAACAGCTACGGCGGCTCCGAGTCCTCCGCGGACACCGGCTACGACAGCACCTACTTCAACCACCCGGGCATCGCCATCACCGTCTCCTCCGGCGACTCCGGCTACGGCGTGCAGTACCCGGCCGCCTCCCCCAACGTCACCGCGGTTGGCGGCACCTCACTGACCAAGGCATCCAACACCCGCGGCTGGTCCGAAAGCGTCTGGAACACCAGCAGCACCGAAGGCGCCGGCTCCGGCTGCTCCGCCTACGAGCCCAAGCCCACCTGGCAGACCGACAGCGGCTGCAGCCACCGCACCGTCGCTGACGTCTCCGCGGTCGCCGACCCGGCCACCGGCGTCGCGGTCTACCAGACCTACGGCGGCTCCGGCTGGACCGTCTACGGCGGCACCAGCGTCGCCGCCCCCCTGATCGGCGCGGTCTACGCCGACGCCGGCTCGCACGCGGGCAACCCAGCGGCCGACGCCTACGCACACACCTCGGCGCTCAACGACGTCACCACCGGCGCCACCGCCAGCTGCACCCCCGCCTACCTGTGCACCGCCGAGATCGGCTACGACGGCCCCACCGGCCTGGGCACCCCCAACGGCCTGGGCGCCTTCACCGGCTGATCCGGCACGACGTGAAGAAGCCCCGGCCGCACCCCCATGGTGGCCGGGGCTTCGCCACGCCACTCCTGGTCAACCAGGGGGGACGGGCGCTCACGGGTTCGCTGGGCGGCTGTTCCCAAGCGCACCTGTCCTGCGGCCCACCTGGTCGACCAGCGAGCACGCCCCTCCCTCGGCTCCGCCGGTTGCGACGACGGCTTCCACCCCGACCTTCCGGACCACCCCATGGCGGCCACACCGACCCCGGCGCGCGCTACCAGGTGCAGCACCAGACCACCGGGCTCGGTCGGGACAATCCCGGGCCGGGCCGAGCTGGGCCCGGATCGGGTCGGACGCGCTCACCGTCCTGTTCCAGGTGGCTGACGATCGGTGCCCGTCGGAGCACACTGGAATCATCCGTCGAGCGGTCCGGTGGCGCTCATCGCGACCGCGGCATCTGCCGCCGACGGTCCGGATCGAGCGACGCGAGCAGGAGGAGCCATGCCCGCGCCAGTGGTGCCCCACCCGGGCTCGCGCCCGACCAGTGTTCTGGGCCGTGCCGGACACACTCTGCTGCACTGGTGGCCCGCCCGGCAGGTGCCGCCGCGTCCCAACCGCGACGCACAACTGCAGGCCCTCCTGGCGGTCCTCGACGACGCGGTGGCGGCCCAGCGCCTGGCCGACCAGGTGGTCGCCGCGTGCGGGGAGCCCGGACCGGTGACCGACTCGGTCGCCAGGGACGGCGCACAGCAGCTGAGCACCTTCAACCACCTGGCCCAACGGCTGCGCGAACTCACCGTCGACGCTGACCTGGCACAGATGCGGGAGCGGGCCGCGCGGCTGCTGGCCTACCACATGTGGATGATCCACGAGTCGCTCAGACTCGCCTTCAGCTTCCAGCTGGACAACAGCCGCGTCGAGGCCGCCCGCCTGCGCGTCAACGGTCTGGGCGCCCCGGCCGATGCCCTGCGGGAGCTGCGGGACGACATCAGGCTCCTGGCGGCTGGCGCCCGCGGGGAGGAGGTGGCACGGTGACGGCGCCGCTGATGTCGGCGCGGTCGGGGTTGATGTCGACCATCCATGTCGTGTCCTACCCCGCGATGGGCCTGCCCGCGGTGATCGGCGGCTTGCTTTCCGCAGTGGCGCGGGAGGCTGCGCCGGAGAGGGTGTGCGCGAAGTGGTGACTCGTGGGTGAACGGCTACGACACTCTGCAGCGCTGCATCCGAGCCGACCCGAGCGCACGGCACTGGGCAAGGAGAACCGGTCCACGATTGGCGAATCCGTCGAGGTCAAAGGTCGAGGTCACAGGTCGAGGTCACAGGGCGTCGTCGTCCTCCCCTTCCGGGATGAGGTGCATCGCGGCCTCCTCGGCCGATGCCGCTCCGCCGTCGATGCCGACGTCCTCGGCCGTGAGGTCCTGCTCGCTGCTGGGGTAGTCCTCCTGCCGGTGAGCAGCGAGCCGGCCGGTGCGTCTCACTCCCACCTCTGAGTCCCACAGCTCTCCGTCGGTGTCCACGGTGTCGCCCAGGCCGTCCCCCGCGAAGGCCCGAACGTCGGGGAGCTCATGATCCAATCGCGTTTGGAGGCTCTCGCCCTGGTACTGCTCGGCCCCGGTGACGCCTGGGCCCTCGACCGCCCACGCCCTCTCCGGTGGGGAGTATCCCTCGTCCAGCGCCCCGGCCGCGCGGTCGTCCAGCGTGTCCTCGGCATCCAGGATGCCCTCGTCGTCCTGCACCTCGGACCCGTCGGGCTGGTAGACCCCGTCGCCCGTCATGTCGTCGCTCATGCTTGTCCGACCCTTCTTGCCGTTCCTCCGCGCGGCTCGCGTCGTGGCCGCAAGCCCGGTCTCCGCGCCGACGAGCGCCGGTTTCGTGCGCGGCACCGCATTCCCGATATCCAGCTCTCCGGTCTTCAATTCAACCATCGGGACCCCTTCGCAGCGCGCCACCGCTCGAACCAGTCGATCCAGAGCGCGGGAGCCCCCCACGCGCGGGGCGGTCTGCCCGGTCCCCAGCCGCCGGCCGGTCGGTACCCGGCAGCTGTCGTGCTCGCGCGCCGCCGCGCGTTCCGCGGAAAGATGACTGGAAGAGCAGTGCGAGTTCCGATCGAGAGAAGGCCGTCATGGCATCGACGCAGAGAGGCCAGGAGGAGCAGCGGATCCTGCACCGCATCAGCGCCATGATCGCTGACGAGCAGGCCCTGCGGGAGCAGCTCACAGCACAGCAGATCGACGCGGCTTCTGAACACGAGCAGCTCGCTGCACTGGAGCGCGAGCTGAACCAGTGCTGGGACCTGCTGCGTCAGCGCCGGGCCAAGAGCGAAGCAGGGCTGGATCCGGGCGAGGCCGCGGTGCGGCCCGCCTCGCAGGTGGAGGACTACCTGTCCTGACCGGTCGGCCTCGTGCCGCCGTCGTCCTGCCGGGGGAGCACGGCCTGGGCCAGGTCGAGGGCCGGTCCCGGCAGATCCCGCCGGACGTCGTTGACCGACTCGGCGTCGGCTGGGAGGAGCATGCCCGCCAACTCGCCTCAGGGCTGGGTTGATCAGCGAGCGCTGTCTCCAATACGGCACGATGGGACCATGATTCGTACGCTCGATCAGGGTGGCTCCGGCATACCGTCCCGACTCGGACGGCTCTCCGCGACCGAGAGGCGGGTGTGGTTGGCCTTTACCCGCGGAGAGAAGGTGGACCTGCGGGTCGGCGACGCGGAGGTCGACAATCCGGCGAACGCCGACCAGTGGGGTGCGGACCGGGTGGTGCGCGGCGAGGTGGTGGCAGCGCTGTTGCTGGGCGCGGGGCCGAGCACGGCCGGGTGCGTCGGGGCGGTCCGGATCGCCGGGGCCAGGATCACCGGCGAACTGTCGGTGGACCACGGGCGGGTGGCCGCACCGTTGTTGCTGCAGGGGTGTCTCTTCGAGGGGCCGGTCAACCTGGACGAGGCGGTGACCGAATCCATAGACCTGAGCGGCTCGCAGCTGACCACCCTCTCCGCGTACGGCGCGCATGTGCGTGGGACCTTGGACCTGCACGACCTGGTGGTCAACGGCACCCCCGAACGTGCGGTGCACGCGGACGGAATCACCGTGGACGGCAGTCTGATCGCCGACAGGATCAAGGTGACCGGTTCGCTCTGCCTGATCAATGCGGTGATCGGCGGTCAGGTGACCCTCAACGAGGCGGAGCTCACCAATGCGGGGCCGGAGGGAAAGGCGCTCAACGCGGGCGGGATGCGGGTCGGCCGCAGTCTGCTGGCCAAACGACTGGTGGCGTCCGGTGAGGTGCGGTTGCCGGGCGCGCACATCGGCAGTGCGCTGCTGTTCGACGGTGCGACGCTGACCTGCGAGGGCGCCGACGCCTTCAACGGCGGTGCCCTCACCGTGGCCAGCAGTGCGTACTTCCGCCTGGACGAGCCCAAGGGGGATGTACCCTTCTCGGCGCACGGCACGGTGCGTCTGGTCGGTGCCAGGATCGGCGGTGGTCTGCACTTCACCGGGGCACAACTGGAACGCATCGAACCGGTGGCGGGGGCGGCCAACGAGGGTGAGGCACCCGAGGAACAGCCCGTCATCGCCGCGAGCGGGCTGGTGGTCGAGGGCAGCCTCTACCTCGTCAAGGGCTTCAGCACCGAGGGCGAGATCCGGCTGACCGGCGCCCGGATCACCGGGCACCTCGACATCCGCGAAATGTCCAGCCCCAAAGCGCTGCTGACGCTGTATGCGGCGACGGCCCTGGGCGGAATCCGCGACTCCCTTGACTCATGGCCCGGCAGGTTGAACCTGGACGGCTTCACCTACGGCGCCTTCGACGCCTACTTCAGCCCCAGGGAACGGCTCCAACTGCTTGACCGCATGGTCAGGCGCGACGACGCGGTCACGGTGGGTGCGTACCGGGCCCAGCCCTACGAGCAGCTCGCCGCCTACTACCGCAGCCTCGGCAATGACGGCGACGCCAGGACGGTACTGCTGGCCAAGCAGCGTGCGCAGCGCGCGCGACTCCCTTTCTGGCAGCGGCTGCCGGGCCATCTCCTGGACCTGCTCGTCGGTTACGGTTACCGGCCGCTGCGGGCGATCGGCTGGGCGGTGGGGCTGATGGTGGCGGGCAGTGTGTACTTCAGCGAGGTCACGCCCCAGCATGTGAGCACGGAGGACCACTCCCTGTTCAATCCGGTGCTCTTCGCGGCCGACCACCTGGTCCCGATCATCCGCTTCGGCCAGCCCGAGGTCTGGCAGTACCACGGCCTGGCCGCTGTGGTCACGGTCGTGCTGACCGTGCTCGGCTGGACCCTGGGCATCGCCATCGCTGCAGCGGCGAGCCGGACCCTCACCCGTAGTTGAACCACCCGGTGCGCGGGTACAGTCGCGCGGCGGACGCGGGACGCCTCCCCTGAAGGCATCCCAGCACGCCGACCGCCGCGCGGCCTCGCGGGCAGAGCACGAAATCGGCCAGGCCGGCTCTTGGGTCCTCAGGCGCGTGGCGTGTGTCGGCGGTACCTGAGTCACCGTCCTCGTTTGTAGTGACAGGGCGTCGCGTTCATGCCACAGTGACGGTTTTGGTGCGACTTCCCTGAGTTCAGGGCAAGCGCATCGACCGGAAAGCACGGGGGAGAGAACTCGATCATGGCGATGAGACGACTGACCGGATATCTGGTGACGGCAACGCTGGTGGTCGCCGCATTGGCGGGATGTGACTCGTCCGCGTCGAGCCCCCGTGCGGGCGGGACCACGCAGATTTCACCGGCCCAGGTCGCCGCCGCCAGGAACGCGACTCTGATGGTCGTTGACGACTACGAGAGGGCCGGCTCCGCCGCCGAACTCGGCACCGCGAAGAAGGCCGATCCGGGCGGCGTCGCCCAGTACTTCGCCGATCAGAACGCTGCCAGAAGGTTCCAGGGCAGCGGCGGGATCGGCGCGCCCCTGGGCTGCGGCGTCGCCGCGGGCAAGCACGTCGTCGACGGCGCGGTCATCGGCACGCCGGTGGCGTCGCAGAACGCGATCTCGATACCGGTGAGCCTGTACATCGGGACCAAGCAGGCGGCTCAGGTATCCGTCACGGCCGACGCGGCCAGCGGGAGGCTGAAGGACTTCTCCTGCGGTCCGGTCGCCGCCCCCGATCTGCCCGGTGTGCAGGCACTCGTCGGCTACTACGGCGGATCCGTCGCGGCCGGCACCGACACCTCGGCCACAGCGGCGATCAACCAACTCAAGCAGCAGTTCCTGACCCCGGCCTTCGCGAAGTGGGACTGGCCCGGGCTGCGAACCGATGCCGCGACCTGCGCCGAGGACACGATGCCGTACTGGCACGCGGTCTACGCGCCGACAGCCGCCCCCACCGGTGGGGCGCAGTGGTACTTCTGGCCCGCAGGCCAGCAGGTCATCATGTCGGTGGCCGTCAATCCGACCGCGAACCGCGTGGCATGGGTCTTCTGCCTGGGCGAGCTCATCCCGAAATGGGCCCCCGCTGCGTATTCGGACGATCAGATCCAGAGCTACGTCGGCGACCTGTTCAACACCTACGCCTATCTCCGTGCGCTGCAACCAGTCGGCGCCGACGCGTCCGTCATCAGGACGTACTTCGTCTCGCCGGACGCGTACAAGGCCGCTGCCGACAGCACCGGGCCCCAGCCGCTCGAATGCTCGCAGACCGCCGCGGGCAGCATCGGCGCCGACAGTGTCAAAGTCACCGGAACCACCGCCACCGTCGCTTTGACCTCCGCACCCTCGCCGCATCCGGTCACCGCCGGGCAGTCCGCTCTCGGCCACCCGAAGGTCATCCTCGATCTGGCCACCATGAAGATCGCGTCAGTCTCCTGCAGCTGAGCCGGTCGGCTGTCCGAGCCACTGGTGACGGTGAGCGCCCCCGGTCGGCATACTGCGCGGATGGTCCTTTCTACTTCGGCGGACGCCTGCGCGCAATGATCGGGGGAACCGCGGCACCGGCGGGCCGGGCGGCCGCGGCGCCGGTCCGGAAGCCCCCCGTAGACGGGTCGGACAACAGGGCTGGTGGGGTGCATCCGACAGCCTCCGCAATCCCGACTGGGTCCGACGCCAACTACCCCGGCACGCAAGGATGGAACTACCAGATGCCAGTTCGCGGTGTCCTCTTCGACGTCGACGACACCCTCTTCGACTATTCCGCTTCGGAGAAGTTCGGCCTGCTCGCGCACCTGACGGCGCAGGGGCTACTGGACCGGTTCCCAACACCCGAGGAAGCACTTGCCCTCTGGCGGCGCATCATGGAAGAGGAATACAACCGCTTCACGGCGGGCGAACTCACGTTCGCTGACCAGCAGCGCGCGCGAACCAGGCGGTTCCTCTCGCATCTCGGACACCTGCCGGCCGGCGGGATGTCCGACCTGGAGGCATCCTCCTGGTTCGCCGGCTACGGAGAGCACCAAAACACCAGATGGTCGGCGTTCCCGGACGCCGCCCCCCTACTCGAAACCCTTGCCCCCGCCTACCGACTCGGCGTGGTCTCGAACTCATCGCTGGAACACCAACGTCGCAAACTCAAGATGATCGGGCTTCTCGAGTACTTCGGCGATGTCATCGTCTGCTCGGACGCACACCAGGCGGCCAAGCCCACACCGAGCATCTTCCACGCGGGATGCACCTTGCTCAGCCTGGCACCGCACGAGGTGGCCTACGTGGGCGACAGGTACACGATCGACGCCGTCGGCGCACGCGATGCCGGCCTGCACTCGTACTGGCTCGACCGCACAGGCGCCAGCGAGGGCGTAGCGATCGGCCACGGCATCCACGTGATCCGCTCACTGGACGAACTCCCGGCCGCACTCGCCCACTGACCCGGCCCCGGGATACCACCGCCCAAGGCGGCTTCTCTCGCACGCAGTTGAGCAAGCAGAGCCCCCGCCCCCGGCAGGTCGCAACTATCCGTCCGCTGTGAGCAGTTCGGCCGGAGCCAGACGCGACAGCGCCCGGATCGGGAAGGCCAGTGCCGCAGCACAGCAGCGCCACGCCCGCGCGATCGCCTTCAGCGGGTCCATCGCCAGTGCCGGGGTGCCGGGCTTGGACTGGCGGAACTCGAGGATTCATCACGCTCGCTGCTCAAAGACATCAGATCCTGCTGTTGGACGGCTCAATCCCCGACCAGCAGACTCTGAAACAGATCTCGACTCTGGAGGTAGACCGATGGAGTACCGCACCTTGGGCAGCACCGGCACGGTGGTGTCCACGCAGTGTCTGGGCACGATGACGTTCGGCAACGAGAGCAGCGAGGAGGTCTCTCACGCGCAGCTCGACCGGTTCGTCGAGCGCGGCGGGAACTTCATCGACACCGCCGACGTGTACTCCCGCGGCGTGTCGGAGGAGATCATCGGCCGCTGGCTGGCGGCTCGGCCGGGGACGCGGGACCGGCTCGTCATCGCGACGAAGGGACGCTTCCCGATGGGCGACGGGCCCAACGACGCCGGCTTGACGCGCACTCACCTGTCCCGGGCGCTGGACGCGAGCCTGCGGCGGCTCGGGGTCGAGACCATCGACCTCTACCAGGCACACGCCTGGGATCCCCTGACGCCGATCGAGGAAACGCTCGGCTTCTTCGACGACGCGGTGCGCGCCGGCAAGATCCGGTACGCGGGCGTCAGCAACTTCCTCGGCTGGCAGTTGCAGAAGGCGTCGCTGCTGGCGCAGTTCCGTGGGCTCGCGCCGATCGTGACGCTGCAGCCCCAGTACAACCTGCTCATACGCGACATCGAGTTCGAACTGGTGGACGTTTGCCGCAACGAGAACATCGGGATCCTGCCGTGGTCGCCGCTGGCCGGTGGCTGGCTGACCGGGAAGTACCTGCGCGACCAGAGCCCGACCGGCGCGACCCGGCTCGGCGAGGACCCGCGCCGAGGTATGGAGGCCTATGCCCCGCGCAATGCGCAGGAACGCACCTGGCAGGTCATCGACGCGGTACGGCAGGTCGCCGAGGGACGCGGAGTGTCCCTGTCACAGGTGGCGCTGGCCTGGGTCGCGGACCAGCCTGCAGTCACCTCGGTGATCCTCGGCGCGCGCACGGTCGAACAGCTCGACGACAACCTCGCCGCCGCCGACCTGCACCTGTCGGAGAAGGAGGCAGCGCAGCTCACCGAGGCCAGCTCGCCGATCGTGTCCGACTATCCGTACGGCATACCGGGCGTCCAGCAGCGCTCGCGCGCCCTGAACCCCTTCGGCTGACATCGCGGTCATGACCATCGGCTCGGGGCGGCTCGGGGCGGCTCGGCTCGGTTCGGGCGACGTGTTCGTGCTGGGCTGCGGCGCCGGGAAGCTCCGGGGGCTTGCTCTCCGGCTTCCGGGAGTGGCTGATCGTGCGTCTCGACGACCGCCTGGTGACCGTCAGCGGGGCCGGCCCCGCGTGGGGCCGGCCCTACTGGGGCTTCGCGGCGTCCCCCACCCGGGACGGCGAAGCGATCGCGAGGGGCAACCGCACCCCGCGCCTGGTCAGGGGCGCGGGTCGGGACGGCGGCGACCCCTTGCGTGTGGGGGTGAGGCGATGCTCGGGTCAGGCCCGGAAGCGCCTCGCACCACCGACGATGCCCGCCGGTTGTTACCTCGGTGCTGCCGATTCATGTCGTGCACATATCAGTCTCGGGAAACGGGTTCACGGCCGCTGCTCCGGTGCAGACGCAGCACGTGCGGCTGGAGGACGCGGCCCTGCAGCCGGGCCAGGTCGGGGACTTGATGGCCCTGGAGTACCTTGCCCAGGACCTGGTGCCGCCTACGGCCGACTGAGGTTGACGAATACCAACTTCAGATCGCCGCGCACCATGGTCACATCGTCACCGTGGTTGTCCTGCCCCGCCTCCGCGTCGACAGCCGCCTGCCACGTGGCCTGGTCCGTCGCGGAGGTGATGGCGTCCCATCGTGCGGCGTCTCCGAGGTCATCGGCGGCAAGCGTCTTCTCGTAGGCGGTCGCGCCGGCCTGCCCGGGGTGCCTGCCGAGCCAGGCGGCCTCGGCCCGTTCCGCGTCGGCGACTTGACGGGAGTAGGCCTGGCTGACCTGCCACCGGTCGGCCTTCTGGAACACCTGGGCGGGGACCTCCCTGTCCTGCTCGAGTTTCAGGAAGTCCAGTTGCACGGCGGTGTAATCCCTGCGGAACTGCAGCAGCTTCATGGAGTACGGGCCATCCGTGAAGCGGAGGTAGCACCGCACCTGCCGGGAGCCCGCGTCCCAGCTCTGCCGGGTGGGGTACATGAAGTCCACCACGACGTTTCCGGGCAGTGCCACCGGGTCGGGGAACGTCGCGTACTCCGTGTCCAGACAGGTGCGGTAGCTCTCCGCCTCGGTCACGCCCGCGTCGCCGTACGAGGTGAAGGGCGCCTTCGTCGTCGCGAGGTACTGGGCGTCATGCGGCTGGTCGCACGCCACCACGCCCACCCACTGCGACGTCCCGTCGGGGCGCATGAAGCAGGTCCCCGGCTGCAACTGCGTCATCAGCCGCGTGCCCGGCGCGAACGGGGTCCCCGGCTTCGCGTGACTGGACAGGTACACCACGTCGGCGATCACCACCCCGGCCCCCGCCAGCACCCACAGCGCCGAGAGCACCAGCCCGGCTATCGCCAGCCCCTTGCCGCGCTGCCGGGTACGGCTGATGCGCACCAACGCGACGATGCCGAAGACCACGCTCACCGGGACGATCGCCAGCAGCCCGAGCACAAACGAGGTGACGGCCTGCCCGTTCGTCCCCTGCGCCGGCGGCTGCGGCATCCGCGCCGGGACGGCCCAGAAGGTCTCCCTCGGCAAGGCCACGCCCTGCGGGGTGGGCGCGTGCGGTGCGTCCGCTGCGTCCGGCGGTGGCGTACTCATGTTCTCCCCCGATCATGTGTGGCAGCGCAGACTAGCGGATCGCCGCACCTCAATCGCCACCCGGCCCCGTTGCGGGCCGCAGGCTGGGCACAACTGGGAGCTCTGCGGCCGCGGCGTGGCCCGGCCTAGCGACCTCGATCTGCGGCGTGGGGACGCTGGTCGACACCGGCGCCTCCTCGCTGATTTCCGACGCATCACCGACCACCACCGCATCGCCGCGCGCGGCAAAAGGCGGCACCGGCGCGACGTAACCGGCGCACGCACAGGACCAGCCCGAGCGGCTGCCACGTTGATCGTTTCCGGAGTCCCGCCTAGGCTCTGGTGTTCATGGGCATGGGGGAACCGGGCCGCGGGCGGCGGCTGTGGCGCGACTGGCTGGTCAGGCACCGTATAGCAGCGACTCTGCTGACGGGGGCGGTAGGACTGGCTGCTCTGGGCGCGGTGTTGGTCGTCCTGCCGGGCTGGGTGGTCGGCTACGACCTGGCCGGGGCGAGGGTTGCCCCGCAGGACCAGCTCAATGCGGTCAACAGCGTCCGAACAACGCTCCTTCAGGCAGTCGGCGGTATGGCCGTGCTCTTCGGCGCGTACGCCACCTGGCGGCAACTGCGGGTCAGTCAGGACGGCCTGCGCGCCACTCAGGAGGGCTACCTGACGGACCGCTTCAGCCGGGCGGTCGACCAGCTCGGCAGCGACAAGCAGGATGTGCGCATCGGCGGGCTCCACGCCCTGTGGCGGATCGCGGAGCACTCGGCGCGCGACCGCGAAGCCATCATTTCGATCCAGGCCGCGTTCCTGCGTTCGCACCTGCCCTGGCCGCCCGCCGGGTCGCAATCGCCGCCACCGGAGGCCCCCATCAACGACGTGGCCCCGCTGGAGACACGCGCCGCGGATGCCCAGGTGGCCTTGACCGGGCTCGGCGTCCTGTGCCAGCACCGGGAGCAGTCCTGGGTCAACCTCAGCGTCACCGACCTGCGCCGGGCAGACTGCGACGGGCTGTGGCTGAACGAGGTCAATTTCGACCGCGCCTGCATGGAGGCGGCAGGCCTTTACCACGCCAACCTGACCCGGGCGTCGCTGGTCTCCGTCAACCTCCGGCACGCTGAGCTCAGGACCGCGATCCTGCGCCAGGCCCGCTGCGTGCTGGCCGACCTGCGGGGAGCGCGGTTGGTCGAAACCGACCTGCGCGACGCCGACTTCACCGACGCGGACATGCGGGAGGCGAACCTGCGCAAGGCCGACGCCCGGGGCGCGGTCCTGCGCCGCGCCGATCTGCGACTGGCTGACCTGCGCGGCGCCGACCTGAGCTCGGTCGAGCTCCAAGAGGCACGAATGACCGGCGCACTTGCCAGCGAGCGGACTGTCTGGCCGGCCGGATTCGACCCCGTGGCAGCCGGAGTCGTCGTCACCGCAGACCCGGGCCCTGAACCCTCGCCGCTACTGCAGCCGCCCGCGCTCTTGCTCGCGGTTCCGCCACTGCGATCAGTCCCGTGACCGAGCCACCAGGCAGGGCCGCAGGCAGGGCAGATGGGACAAGCAGACACCCGGGACGAGTCCATCACCGACAGGAGGAGAAGCGGGTCGATGCTGGTCTGACTGGTGCGGATGATTGCCGCCGGTATTCTGCACGACATGATCAACTCATATGCGAGCCTTGACGATGCTGGGGTTGCCATAGCCGCAGCACGTGCCGGCGCGGATGTGGTGCGCACCATGTACGGCCAGCGGCTCACCCACATCGACAAGGGCGCCGGGGACTTCGCCACTGCGGCCGATGTCGAGGCCGAGAAGGCGATCCTCGGCGTCATCCGTTCCGTGCGATCCGACGATGCGGTGCTCGGCGAGGAGGGCGGGCAGCAGGGAGCCGCCGAGGCTGTGCGCCAGTGGTTGGTGGATCCCTTGTGCGGCACGCTGAACTACGCCGTCGGCAACATGCTGGTGGCAGTCAACGTGGCGCTGCGCGACGGGGCAGCGGCGGTGGCCGACCCGTTCAGTGCCGAGATCTTCTTCACCGACGGCGAGACCGCCCGGGTGCGGCGCGACGGGGCCGAGGCACAGCTGGCGCCCACGTCCGCCAGTCAGTTGGTGGACGTCAACCTGGATCCGCCGTTTCCGAGCGCGCCCGGCTTCCGGGCCGTGGACCTGCTGGCCCACCCCGGGTTCGTCGAGCGGTTCCGGCCCCGAGTCGTCTCCACGACACTGGCGTTGGCCTGGGTCGCCGCCGGCAAGCGCGCGGCGTACGTCACCGATGGCGGCGACCTGTCCGGGAGCGTGCATTTCGCCGCCGGCATCGCTCTGTGCCAGGCAGCCGGCTGCGTAGTCACCGGGATCGACGGCGCCCCGATCGGACAGGCAGGCCGCGGACTTGTCGTGGCCGCCGACATCGAAACCCACGGGCTGCTGATGTCGATGATCCGCAGCCGAAGCTAGAACCGCCTGAAAGGCGGTCCCCGCGCCGCTCAGGGCTATGACCAGTGCTGACCGCACAGGAGTGGTCAGGATCAGTGGCATCGGGCCCTGAGCTGCCAGGATCCCCTGCTCCTTGCCTCACATCGTCCGGGTGGGAACAGGGCGGGGAAGGTGGGGGTGAAGAGCGTGCGTTCGTCAGGGACGGTCTGTTGACCTCTGCTTGATCACTTGCCTGTAGGGTGCCCAGTCATGGTCGACGATTGGCGAGCGGACAGGATCGGCAGTGCTCTGAAGGGCGCGAACCCAACGGTCCTGAGGAGGTTGGACGCCGGATTCGCAGTGATCGGAGACATTCAGTTCCTGCCGGGATACTCGGTCCTTCTCACGGATGAGCCTCAGGTACAGCGCCTGTCGGAGCTTCCGCGAGCCAAGCGCCGGGCCTTTCTGGCTGACATGGACCGGCTGGGCGAGGCCGTGGAGCGGGCCTGTCGCGCGCTGGATCCAGATTTCCGGCGAGTGAATCTTGAGATTCTCGGGAACACCGACGGCTTTCTGCACGCGCATGTGTGGCCACGCTTCGAGTGGGAGCATTCCGAACTTGTCGGTCACCCGGTGTGGCTGTATCCGTTGGAGAACTGGCGCGATCCGGCCTTCGCGCTCAGCTCGGAGCACGACGCGTTGCGCGAGGCGCTCGGCCATGAGCTCGATCTGCTGTCCGCGCGGGACGCAGGCCCAGAAGGCGAGGACTGATGCGCGGCAGGGCCCAGCGACCGTCAGGTCGCCGGGCCCTGGCGATCCGTCGCGGTCAGCCGATACGCGAAACGGAGCAGCGTGAGCGACCATCATGTCGCTGGCGCCGAGGGCGATTTCGAGCGGGTCGACCCGTACGGATGAGGTCCTCGCCACGCACAGGCGTCAGAAGTTGATCATGTGTCCGGCCAGGCCGTGGATGGCCTCCTTGACGGCCTCGCCGAGCGTGGGATGCGCGTGGACGTTGCGTGCCACCTCGTGGACCGTCAGGTCCCACTGCTGCGCCAGCGTCAGTTCAGGCAGCAACTCGGTCACCTCGGGCCCGATCAAGTGGGCGCCGAGCAGTTCGCCGTAGCGGCCGTCGCTGATCACCTTGACGAAGCCGACCGGGTCGCCCAGGCCGTGGGCCTTGGCGTTCGCGGTGAACGGGAACTTGACCACCTTGACGTCGTAACCCTGCTCGCGCGCCTGCGCCTCGGTCCAGCCGAAGCTGGCGATCTGCGGCTGACAGTAGGTGGCTCGCGGGATCATGACGAAGTCGAGTTCCATGGTCTCCGCGTCGGCGATGGTCTCCGCCGCGATCACCCCCATGGACTCGGCCGCGTGAGCCAGCATCAGCTTCGCCGTGACATCGCCGATGGCGAAGATGTGGGGCACGTTGGTGCGGCCGCGCCCGTCGACGTCGATCGCGCCGCGGTCCGTCAGCTTGACCCCGGCGTTCTCCAGCCCGTAGCCAGTGACGCGCGGCGCGAAGCCGATGGCCTGCAGGACCTTGTCGGCCTCCAGCACCTGCTGCTGCCCGTCGCGGGTGACGGTGACCCGGACCTTGGCGGCAGGATCACTGTCGTCGATCGACTCGACCCGAGTGGACGTCAGTACCTCGATGCCCAGTCGGCGATAGCGCTTGGCCAGCTCCGCGGAGATCTCGACGTCCTCCAACGGGACGACCCGGTCGAGGAACTCGACGACGGTCACCTTCACGCCGTAGTTGTGCAGCACATAGGCGAACTCGACACCGATGGCACCCGCACCGGCGATGATGACGCTCTCCGGCAGCGAGTCGGCGAGGATCTGCTCCTCGTAGGTGACGACGCGCTTGCTCAGGGAGGTTCCCGGCAGCAGTCGGGTGGTGGCGCCGGCCGCGATGATGCAGTGATCGAAAGTCACCGTGTCGGTCCCGCCCGCGTTGAGCGCAACCTGGAGCGTGTGGTCGTCGGTGAAGGTGCCGCGGCCGTCGTACTCGGTGATGGCGTTCTTCTTCATCAGGTAGTGGACCCCGGCGACTCGGCCGTCTGCGACCTTTCGACTGCGCCGGTACGCCTCCGCGTAGTCGAAGCTGACCTTGCCCTCGACCCGCATCCCGAAGGTCTTCGCCTCGTGGGTGAAGATGTGGGCGAGTTCGGCGTTGCGCAGCAGCGCTTTGGAGGGGACGCAGCCGACGTTCAGGCACACGCCCCCCCAGTACTTCCCTTCGATCACCGCGGTGCGCAGTCCGAGCTGGGCCGAGCGGACTGCGGCTGTGTAGCCACCCGGTCCCGCTCCCAGGACCACGACGTCAAAGTGTGTACTCATCTCAGTTCGCCGCGCCTGCCTTGTTCGTGGTGCGGCCGTAGCGGCGGTTGAAGCGGTCGACGCGGCCTGCGGTGTCCAGGACGCGGGCGTTGCCGGTGTAGAAGGGGTGGCTGGCCGAGGAGGTCTCGACGTCGATGACCGGGTAGGTGTTGCCGTCCTCCCACTCGGTGGTGCGGGTGTCGGTGGCGGTGGAGCGGGTCAGGAAGGCGAGGCCGCCGACCTTGTCACGGAACACGACGGGGCGGTACTCGGGGTGGATGCCGGGCTTCATGGTGACTCCTTGGACGTGTGGGGGAGTGGACGTGAGGGGGAGTGGCGGGGGGTTAGCGCTCTTCGCGGAAGAGCACGTGCTGCCGCGCGACCGGGTCATATTTGCGCGCGCTGAGCCGGTCGGGATCGTTGCGGCGGTTCTTGCGGGTGACGTACGTGTAGCCGGTCCCGGCGGTCGAGCGGAGCTTGACGATCGGGCGCAGTTCGCTGCGGGCCATGGGTGTCCCTCCTTGACGGAGCAGTCGGTTCACTCAGTGAAATGGTTTTCATTCCCCTTAAGGTGGCATCCTCTTCAGCAGCCGTGGCAGCTACGGTATTCCCGCGCCCATTCCACAGGGCGCTTCTCCATGCTGGCGCCTTTGCTGGATCGGCGCGCCACGGCCGCGGGGGAGTGCTGGGCTCTGCCGCCGCCTTGGCGGGGGCGAGGCAGGCCCGTTCTGTCTGAGCGCGTGATCTTGGTGCTGGTTCAGCCCTGACGGGCCTTGTAGCGGGGGTCGCGCCGGTTGATGACGAACACCCTGCCGCGCCTCCGTACGACCTGCGCGCCGGGCTTGGCCTTCAACGAGCGAAGCGACTTGCGGACCTTCATTGGCGCGTCCTCTCCTTGTGTGCGAGGCCTGCCATGGGCCCCGCAACTATGTGCCCATGACAACCAAGGAGTGGGGATGTCTATTCCGTCGGATTCGTGCAGCTGCCGGTAGCCGTTGGCAGGCCGTGCCCACAACCGGGCCGCCGCTCGAACACTCATCGTCGCTGCTCAAGGCCTGGTTGCCAGGTGCCCTTCGCATGGCGGGCACCGGGAAGACCACAGGCTACGATGCGCTGCCTGATCCGGATTGGACGACGCCGACGGTCAGGATCTGGACCGGCTTCGAGCACGTCTGCGACGTATAGGCCAGGTAGATCGGAGTCGTCTGGTTCGGCGGGTAGATCTGCAGGTAATCCGCAGTGACCTGGGCGCAGCTGGATGAGGGGACGTTCCCGGCGTCGACGATCCGGAGGAGCGCGTTGCCGCTCTCGCCCGGTGCGAGCGTGACGAGCGTGCGCGCGGCGGTGCCGCTCTGCTTGGCCGCAAGGCCGATCTGCGTGACGGGCGTCCCGCCGGCGAGCGCTACGCCGGGGTAACCGTAGAGGGTGCAGGTGGTGTGCGAGATGTTGGTGAAGTCGATCACGGTGTAGACACTGCCGGCCGTGCCCTGGCTCACCCCGATCTTGGCGTTGAGCGAGCGGGTCGGACACGCCGCCGGACCAGCAGGCGCGGCCGACGCAGGTATCGACACGGCGGAGGAAGGACTCGACGCCGAGGGCGAGGCCAATGGCGGCATCGACACCGGCGCCGACGCAGCAGCGCTCACCGACGCGCCCGCGCCGGTCGCCCTCGGCGTCGGGGACGGATTCGAGGCGGCGCATCCCGTGGCGAGCGCCGCCACGCACATCAGCGATGCTGCGGCGAATCCTCTGCGGCCAGGCATACCTGCGGATGATGTCATCGTCTCTTGTCCTTCTGCTGAGTGAGGCTCCACCTGGATCCTTCACCGGCAACGACGACGACGGGGCGACTGACGAGGCCCCAGCCCGGTAGCGAAACTGTCACGGTCTCATCACCGTCCCCGTGCGCACAGGCCCTCTGACGCCCTGGTCTGACGTTGCCGGGGCGAGACGAACCGGGCAGGAGCTGGTGACCACCATCGACAAAAGGATCCGCCCGCGAGAGAACGTCCCGGCGGGAGGCGCAGCTGGAGCGCGGGTCTGTGAGCCTGCGGGCGCTCGTGCCCCGGGCCCCGGAGCAGGGCAGGTGCTCCGGGGCCCGGGGGAAGATGGCGTCGGCCAGGATGGGGGAATGCCTGACCGCACCGGTCCAAAGGTGCGGATGCCGCCCCGGTGGCGGTCGCCTGTTGGCGAGGTGCTCCGTGGGGCTTCAGCCGAACTGATCGTCCCCACGGGCGGAAGGTGAGGCCCCGGGACACTGTCCCACCGGCACGACACCCGCACGCCTAGTTTAACCATCAATCACCTGTGTCCATTCCCATGGCCTCAACACCCACTGGGCGCGGGCCTGGAGGGACGGCTCAGATCAGCCGCTCCTCGGCCAGGGAGTTCGCGCCGTCGATGACGAGGACCTGGCCGGTGGTGAAGCCGGCCAGTGGGGAAGCGAGGTAGGCGACCATCGCGGCGACCTCCTCCGGGCGCCCGGGGCGGCCGACGGGTGTGCTGCGGCCCTGGGCGAGCTCGTGTGGGGTGGAGGAGCCGGTGGCGATCCAGCCCGGGGCCACGGCGTTGGCGGTGATGCCGCTGCCGGCGACGAGGAGGGCGGTGGAGCGGGTGAGGCCGGTCAAGGCCGCTTTCGCCGCGTGGTAGGCGGCGTCGCCCCGGTAGGCCTGCACAACCCCCGACACTGAGGCCACGGTGACGATCCGTCCGTAACCGGTGCGGAGCATGGCGGGCAGTGCGGCCCGGGTGGTGAAGAAGGCGGTGTCGAGGTTGCGGGCGATGGAGTCGTGCCATTGGGTATCGGTGAGAGCGGTGATCGCTGCGGCTAGGTCCGGTTCGGAGTCCGGCCTCGTTTGCCAGTCCTGGGCCGGCGTCTCCTGGGGCGACGTCTCCTGGGCCGGGGTCGGCTGCGGGTCGGCAACCGAGGTCATCCCGGCGTTGTTGACCAGGATGTCGAGTCGGCCGAACCGGTCCAGGGTGATCTCGACCAGCCGGTTCGCCTCGTCGGCGACCGTCAGATCCGCGACCGCCCCGTGGGCCTCGACGCCCAGTGCCGCGAGGTCCTTGACGCGCTGGTGGATGCGGCCGGTCGTAGAGGTGACCACCACGCGCGCACCCAGCGCGCCCAACCGTGCTGCGCACGCCAAGCCGATGCCTGATTCGCTTCCAGCGCCGGTGACGATGGCTACGTGGCCGCGGAGTTCCGCCAGCGAGCCCATCACGGCGTCCCAGGGGCCAGCTCGAGTGTGTCCAAAGGTCCGCCCTCTCGTGAGTCAGCCATACGCGGAAGGCTGCCGCCCCACGGCTCCGGTTGCAACTCGGTGGCCCGTCAGCCGGCGCTGCGCGTCCGATCCACGGAGCTGTAATCCTCCCCGCCACAGGGGAATTCGGAGGAGAGGCGTCCAGTTCTGATGGGCTATGGGAATCCTTGGGGCAAAAGTGGCCCCTGGTGGGCGGGGGATGTCATCCCTACGATCATGCGATGCCGCGTGAACTGCGTACCACCACGACTCTCCGTTCGACCCTGACAGCGGGGGTCGCCGCCCTGCTGATGCTGGGAGTGTGCGTCGCCGGTCCGTTCTACGACCCCACCGGTCTGTTCACACTGCTGCCTGGGGCCGCGTTGAGGACGGCCCCGGTGCACGGGCTGTGGTCGGTCAGCGGAGTCGCCGTCTTCCTGCCGGTGGCCGTCGTCGTGGTGTTCTGCGGCACGTACACCTCGGTCCGGTCGGCCGCCAACGGCCTGGGGCGTTGGCGGATGCTGCTGCGCGTCTGGGGTGTGAGTGTCCTCGCAGCGGGCCTCGCCCGGCTGCTCGACGTGCTCGCCGAACTGGCCGGAGCGTCCGTCCAGGGCGGGACCCGGATCGCCCAGATGTCCGTCTCGACCGCGTTGTGGACTTCCGGACTCACCGCGGAACGGGCCGCACTGGTCGGCTGGCTGCCCGCCCTGGGCGCGATCCTGGTGTACCGGAAGGCGGTTGGCGAGAAATTGACCGGACTCGGCTGGCGCTGGTCGTTCGCTGCCCTGGGACTGTCGCTGGCCCTGCTCGGACCGCTGGCGGGGCCGATGCTGTGGGAGGGATCGCCGGCGGCCTCGTTCTACGGCGAGCCGCTGAGCGTTCGGTCGCTGCCCCTGGGTCCGGGCCGCTTCGCCGTGGAGCTGGCGGTCACCGCTGTAGTGGGCGCCTGGCTGTTCACGCGCTCCTCACGGCGTTATGACTGCGGGCGAGCAGGGCGGCTCCTGCTGGCCGGATGGCTGGCCGCGCTCGGCGGCGGCGCGGCCGCCGGCCTGGCGCAGACCCTGCTGGCGCTGCCACGCGACCTCGCCGGCTCGGATCTGTTCCTGGTGCCGGACGCCGGACTGCGGATCGCCGCAGGGCTCTCGCTGGGGCTCGCCTTCGGCTGGGCCGTGGTTCCGACCCTGCTGCTGATCAGTCGCGCCCTGGACGCCATCGCCGGCGGCCGGCGGCGCTTCACCACGGTGGCTGCCTCTGCACTGGTGCTGGCTCTCGCGTCCTGGCTGCTCTCATCGGCTACGCCGGGCAGCGCGCTAGCCGCATCCGGCGCCCCTGCGGCCCGGGCGACGGCGGCCCGGGCGACGGCGGGGTTGAGCCTCCCGGCCCTGACCGTGCGGGACGGCCGGATCGAGGACGTGGACGGACGCCAGGTGCTCCTGCGCGGTGTCAATGTGAACCAGCTGAACGACTACTACCCGGTGACTCCCGGTCGGCAGACCGTACGCCCGCTGAGCGACGCCGATTTCGCCGCGATGGCCGCGTTGGGATTCAACGTGGTCCGACTGAACATCAGTTGGTCACTACTGGAGCCGCAGCGGGGCCAGTGGGACAGGGCCTACCTGAAGCGGATCCAGGACGCCGTGGCCATGGCCGCCGCGCACGGGATGTACACCGACATCGATATGCATCAGGACGCCTGGGGCCGCTATGTCGCAGCTCCGGCCGGGACGGCCTGCGCGAGCGGCACCGATCCGCTGCTGGGCTACGACGGCGCGCCCCAGTGGGCGACGCTGACCGACGGAGTGCCCCGCTGCCAGTTCACCGGGCGGGACATCTCCCCCGCCGTGGCCAGGGCGTTCACCAACTTCTACCACGACACCGACGGCATCCAGAGCGAACTGGTGAAGACCTGGGCCCTGCTGGCCCGCACCTTCGGCAGCGACCCCGCGGTCGCCGGCTACGGGCTGCTCAACGAGCCCGGGATCGGGGAGGACACCCCGGTCACCTCGTCGGTGCTGCTGGGTGCGTACTACCACCGGGCCGTGCAGGTGATCCGCGCGCAGGAGGCAGGCGTCAACGGCGGTTTCCCGCACCTGGTCTACATCGAGCCGAGCGTGCTGTGGTCAGGCCTCGGCTTCGACGCGGCCCCACCGCAAGGATTCTCGAACGACCCCTACCTCGTCTTCGCCCCGCACCTCTACAACGAGTCGATCACCATGGACCAGGGCATGGGCATCACCCTGGTGTCGCTGCAGCGCGGCTTCGTCCTGGCCCAGCAGCAGGCGGCTGCCTACGGGATGCCGCTGTGGATCGGCGAGTGGGGCTGGTTCGGGACCAGCGGCGTCGACGACGCCCGGACCGCCGCCTTCGTGGACCAGGAGGACGCGCAACTGGTGGGCGGCGCCTTCTGGGTGTGGAAGCAGGCCTGCGGGGACCCGCAGAGCGACCAGTCGGCGGCCACGGCCGGAAACCTGGTCGAGGTCGACTGCGCGACCGGCAAGGACCTGCCGATCCACGCCTCCTTCGCCAAGGCCCTCGCACGGCCCTACCCGCGGGCCGCCCCAGGGAGGTTGGCCCGTCTCGCGGTGGACTCCAAGGGTCGGCTCACGCTCAGTGGGACCGCGCCGAAGGCGGTGGCCGGCGCCGACTGCGCGCTCGACGTCTGGTTCCCGGGGGCGGCCCGGCCGACGGTCGGCGGGAGCGGCGTCGGCGGGATCGATCTCCGCCAGGTCGACGGGGGTTGGCGGATCACCGGCTGCGCGGGCGGCGGCTACCAGGTGACCGTCGGGGTCTCCTAGCCGGATCTACTGACGATCCGCGGGAGACCCACCGAGACCCTTGTGAAGCGCAACACCGGGCCGCAGCACGCGAGCAGGTGCTGCATGGCGCAGGCCCTGTTCCAAGTCGGGGCGGGCGGTCTGTCAGCGGTTGGGCTCAGCTTCGGTGGAGCGCACCCGGTCCGCTTGCGTGAGTTGTCTGGCATGGATTGGCCAAAACCATAGCTTCCAAGTCGTGGACATGCCACTCTAGTTGGGCATCCCCCCTGGTGCAGTGGGCGTCTCGCTCGCATCCCCCCGCCTGCCGAGACGCCCGCAAGCAACTGTTCGTCATTGCCGATGCCCTGCCGCCTGCGCCGAGCGGGTGGATCTCGACGGTGGGCGTCCGGACGGCGACCCTGGGGCAGACCTCACGCATGTGGGCACCGAGGACCTGTTCCTGCCCTGGCGTCAGGTCGCAGGTGTGGGCCTCCATGAAGAAGGTGCCGGTGGTTGTCATTGACGTGGCGAATTGCGCATCAGGTCGCGCATCTCGGTGAGCAGGTCCACCTCGGTGGGCGGCTCCTCGACCGGGGGGAGGCCGGCCTTGCGGCGCTTGCGGTCGGCCATCGCGTTGAGAGGCGACACAACGAAGAAGTACAGGGCCGCCGCGATCAGCACGAAGGAGATCAGTGCGTTGATGAAGGCTCCGTATCGGAAGACGCTGTGGTTCACGGTGAAGGTGAGCGCGGAGAAGTCCTGCTTGCCGAAGATCGCTGCGATCAGCGGCGTGAGCAGGTCGTTGACCAGGGCGTTCACCACCGCGACGAACGCGGCGCCCATCACGAACGCGACGGCTAGGTCGATCACGTTTCCGCGCAGGATGAATTTTTTGAACCCTTGCAGCATGTAGGCCTCCTCGATTCGCAGCCCCTCCAGCGTTGGCCGCCCGGCGCTCACCGGCCCGCCGAGTAGTCCGAACAGGTGAGTCCGGGTGTACGGCGGGTAGCAGGCCCGGCAGCCGTGTCCCGCCAGGTACGATCGCCGGGTGAACACCTACTGGCACGTCGTTCTGCCGCCGCTCTGCGCCTGACCGGGCGCAGACACTGACGGTTCGATCCCCGTCCCGGCCGACCCGCAGGGCGGCCAGGGTTCATGTCGTGCGCCCGTTTCGAATCCAGTCCCTGACGCATTCGACGACGGAAGAACACGACTGTGCCGAAACGCACTTCCCCCCTGGCTCCCGCGCGCCCGGCCGCCGCCGGCCCGCAGCCCTCCCGCACCAGCCTCATGGGCGGCCCCGTGCCCATCCTCACCGCAGCCGTGCTGTGGGGCACCACCGGGACCGCAAGCTCCCTGGCCCCCGCCGGCGCACCGGCGGCGGCCGTCGGCTGCGCCGGTCTCGCCCTCGGCGGCATCCTGCTGTTCCTCACGTCCCGCGGTGCTCGCTCGCTGCCGGCGACGTGCACGCGGCCCGAGCGGTGGCTGCTCGTCCTCGGCGCGCTGGCGGTGGCCGGGTATCCGGTCACCTTCTATCCGGCCGTGGCCCGGACCGGCGTGGCCGTGGCCACGGTGATCGCGCTGGGCAGCGCGCCGGTCTTCACCGGGCTGCTGGCCTGGCTCACCGGACACGGTCGGCCGACCGCACGCTGGACCGGCGCCACTGCAGCAGCCGTGCTGGGCTGCACCCTGCTGGTTCTGGGCCCCGAGCTCACCGGAGATGCCAGGCCCATGGACCTGACGGGCATCGTGCTCGCCGGATGCGCCGGGCTGTCCTACGCCGGCTACTCGCTGATCGGCGGCAAGCTCATCACGCGCGGATACGCCTCCGACTCGGTGATGGGCGTGCTGTTCGGCGCGGCAGGGCTGCTCGTCCTGCCGCTCGTGCTGTCCACCGGCACGCACTGGCTCGCCACCACCCGCGGAGCGGCGGTCGCGCTGCACCTCGCCCTGTTCACCGTCTACCTGGCCTACCGCCTCTTTGGACGCGGCCTGCGCCACACCCCCGCGTCGGTGGCCACGACGCTGACTCTGGCCGAGCCCGCAGTCGCCGCGGTCCTGGGCGTCACCGTCCTGGGCGAGCGCCTGCCGGCCGCCTCCTGGTGCGGGCTGGCCGTCCTCGCCCTGGGTCTGGCCATCCTCACCGCTCCCGTCCGCACCGAGTCCCGGGAACGGTAGGCCGAGGGGCAGTCTGCCGGTTCGGTCCCAGGGCACCGCCGTGGGACCGAACCGGCATCGCGCGAGCCGCCCTCACCGGCTACCTGCAACTGCCCGGCCGGTGAGGGCCCTTGGCCGTGCGGTCACGCTGACAGGCCGCGCCGCGCACCTGCCGTTCCACTTGAACGGCAGTGAGCTTCGGTTGGCTCAGGCGTTGGGCCGCTTGCCGTGATTGGCCTTCTTCTTCTTACGGGCCCGTCGCTTGTTCCCTCGCTTAGCCATGGTGCACATCTCCCTATTTCAGGACTTTCCATGCCCTCGCCAGTCTAGTTTCGGCCTGGGACGCCCGCATCAGCGATGCCACTGTCAGGCTCAGTGAGAACCGCAAGGTCAGCCGCCCTCATGATCAGTCAGGTGCCGACGTAGGCCGCGAGGTGCTCGCCAGTGAGGGTGGAGCGGGCGGCGACGAGGTCGGCGGGTGTGCCCTCGAAGACGATCCGGCCGCCGTCGTGGCCGGCGCCGGGGCCGAGGTCGATGATCCAGTCGGCATGCGCCATGACCGCCTGGTGGTGCTCGATGACGATGACCGACTTGCCGGAGTCGACGAGCCGGTCGAGCAGGCCGAGCAGCTGCTCGACGTCGGCGAGGTGGAGGCCGGTGGTCGGCTCGTCGAGGATGTAGACGCCGCCCTTCTCGCCCAGGTGGGTGGCCAGCTTGACCCGCTGCCGCTCGCCGCCGGACAGGGTGGTGAGCGGCTGGCCGAGGGTGAGGTAGCCCAGCCCGACATCGGCGAGCCGGTCGAGGATGGCGTGCGCGGCCGGGGTGCGCGCCTCGCCGGCGCCGAAGAACTCCGCGGCCTCGGTCACCGACATCGCGAGCACCTCGCTGATGTCGCGGCCGCCGAGGTGGTAGTCCAGCACCGATGCCTCGAACCGCTTCCCCTCGCACTCCTCGCAGACGGTGGCGACGCCGGCCATCATCGCCAGGTCGGTGTAGACGACGCCGGCGCCGTTGCAGGTGGGGCAGGCACCCTCGGAGTTCGCGCTGAACAGCGCCGGCTTCACGCCGTTCGCCTTCGCGAACGCCTTCCGGATCGGGTCGAGCAGTCCGGTGTACGTCGCCGGGTTGCTCCGTCGCGAGCCGCGGATCGCGGCCTGGTCGATCGACACCACGCCCGCGTCCCTGCCCCCTGAACCATTGACCAGCGACCCCTGCACGAGCGAGCTCTTGCCGGAGCCGGCGACGCCGGTGACGACGGCAAGCACCCCGAGCGGGATGTCGACATCGACGTCGCGCAGGTTGTGCGTCGTCGCGCCCCGGATCTCCAGCGTGCCGGTGGGCTTTCGCACCGTCTCCTTGACGGCGGCCCGGTCGTCGAGATGGCGGCCGGTGATGGTGCCGCTGGCCCGCAGCCCCTCGACGGTGCCTTCGAAGCAGACGGTGCCACCCGCCGTGCCCGCGCCGGGGCCGAGGTCGACAACGTGGTCGGCGATCGCGATCGTCAACGGCTTGTGCTCCACGACGAGGACCGTGTTGCCCTTGTCCCGCAGCTGCAGCAGCAGGTCGTTCATCCGGTGGATGTCATGCGGGTGCAGGCCGATGGTGGGCTCGTCGAAGACGTAGGTGGTGTCCGTCAGCGAGGAGCCGAGGTGGCGGATCATCTTGACGCGCTGCGCCTCGCCGCCCGACAGCGTGCCCGACGGACGGTCGAGCGAGAGGTAACCGAGACCGATCTCGACGAACGAGTCAAGGGTCTGCTGCAGCGTCTCGAGCAGCGGCGCCACCGACTGCTCCTTGCGGCCGCGGACCCATTCGGCCAGGTCGCTGATCTGCATCGCGCACGCATCGGCGATGTTGATCTTACCGATGCGCGACGACCGGGCCGCCTCGCTGAGCCGGGTGCCCCCGCACTCGGGGCACGTGGTGAAGGTGACCGCCCGGTCCACGAAAGCCCGGATGTGCGGCTGCAGCGCCTCGGTGTCCTTGGACAGGAACGACTTCTGGACCCGCGGGATCAGCCCCTCGTAGGTCATGTTGATGCCCGCGATCTTCATCCTGGTCGGCTCGCGGTAGAGGAAGTCGTGCAGCTCCTTCTTGGTGTACTTGCGGATCGGCTTGTCCGGGTCGTAGAAGCCCGATGCGGCGTAGAGGCGGTAGTTCCAGCCGCCCGCGGTGTAGCCGGGGATGGTGATCGCGCCCTCGGCGAGTGACTTGGAGTCGTCGAAGAGCTCGGTGAGGTCGATGTCGGAGACCGCGCCCCGGCCTTCGCAGCGCGGACACATGCCGCCGGTGATGCTGAAGCTGCGCCGCTCCTTGACTGTCTTCCCGGCGCGCTCGACGGTGACCGCGCCCGCTCCGCTGATCGAGGGGACGTTGAACGAGAACGCCTTCGGCGAGCCGATGTGCGGTTTGCCGAGCCGGCTGAAGAGGATGCGCAGCATCGCGTTGGCATCGGTGGCGGTGCCGACCGTGGAGCGGGGGTCGGAGCCCATCCGCTGCTGGTCGACGATGATCGCGGTCGTCAGGCCTTCGAGGACGTCGACCTCGGGTCGCGACAGCGTCGGCATGAAGCCCTGCACGAAGGCGCTGTAGGTCTCGTTGATCAGCCGCTGCGACTCCGCGGCGATCGTGTCGAACACCAGCGAGCTCTTGCCCGAGCCGGAGACGCCGGTGAACACCGTCAGCCGGCGCTTCGGGATCTCGATGCTGACGTCCTTGAGGTTGTTCTCGCGCGCGCCGTGCACGCGGATCAGATCGTGGCTGTCGGCAACGTGCAGCGCAGGCGAATGCGAGTCCGTGCTCGTGGCCATGCTCATCGTGTCTCCATCTTTACTCGGGGCCGCCCTCGCGGTCTCCGTCGGCGTCGCCTGGCTCGATCTAACCAGCTTCAAGCAGTACGTCCGGCTCTTCTCCGCTTCGGCCCGGGGAGCCTCCGGTCCCCGGCCACACGGCGTTCCCGCCGCGGCGAGCGGCGGAGCGGCAGTCGCGCATCAGCTCGCGGTCGAGCAGCCCGTTCACCTCGCGCCAGGCCTGGATGCGGCGCGAGGAGATGCGAAACGAGCGGTACGGGGTGGCCGGCGCACGCGGGTCGAAGCCGGTGCGCGCGGCGAACCGGTCACCCGCTGCTGTGGCCGCGTGCCGATGCTCGGTGCCGCGACCACGCCGAGCGCGGGAGCGGGGGGTCGGCAGTCATCGGTCCTGAAGCAGCCCGAGGACGTTGCCATCAGGGTCGGTGACGGTGGCCACCAGGCGGCCGCCACCGACGTCGTGCGCGGGGTCCTTCACGGTGGCACCTGCGGCGGTCACCTCGGCCAGCTTCGCCTCGATGTCCGGCACGTGCCAGTAGGCCACCGGTGAGGTCATGCCCTGCGATGCACCGCCCGGCACCAGCCCGATGTGCTGGCCCGCGGCCTCGAAGCCGACGTAGTAGGACTCGTCGGCCTGCGGCGCTACGCCGAGCAGGGCGGCGTACACCTCCTTGGCCGCCGCCAGGTCGGAGACGGGATGCAGCACGGTCTTGATTCCCTGGGTGGAAGAGCCGGTCATGGTCACTCCTGAAGTCGTGGGTCTGGTCGGGATTTCTCTGGCTCAATGACGATCGGGAAGTCAGGAATCGACAGCCCGATCGCCCCGGATGGCGAATTCGCGTTGGCCGTTCGCCTTCCATGGCGGTCACACTAGGTGCGGCTCGGTGACCGCGCTTCTCGATTCCTGATCGGTCTGGCCACCCGTTTCGGCACGCAGCCGGCAGGCACGACCGCACGCACGACGGCATCCCCGCTGTCGCTCGCGCCGCCTGGCGCCGGTAGGTGCTGGGCGGCACGTCGGCCAGCTCGGTGAAGCGAGTCCTGAAGGTGCCAGCGGCGAGCAGCCGACCGCGAAACAGAGCTCGGCGAGGCCGAGGTCGCGACGACGCACCAGCGACGTTGCGCGCTCGATGCGCCCGTCACGGGATGGCCCAGCGCACCCCGAGTTGCTGTATTCAGGCCTGGTCGGCGGCGTGGCGTCCTGCAGCGCGTCCGGAGAACAGGCAGCCGCCGAGGAAGGTGCCCTCCAGGGCGTTGTAGCCGTGCACGCCACCGCCGCCGAAGCCGGCCACCTCGCCGGCGGCGTACAGGCCGCTGATCGGTAGGCCGTCCAGGCCCAGGGCCCGGGACTGCAGGTCGGTCTGGATGCCGCCGAGCGTCTTGCGGGTGAGGATGTGCAGCTTGACGCCGATCAGCGGCCCGGCGGACGGGTCGAGGATCCGGTGCGGGGCAGCGGTGCGCCCGATCCGGTCGCCGATATAGCGGCGCGAGTTACGGATGCCCTGGACCTGCGAGTCCTTGCTGTAGGGGTTGTCCATCTGCAGGTCTCGCGCCTCGATCTGGGCGCGGATGACCTCGGTCCGCAGCAGCGGCTCGTCGGTGAGGTCGTTCATCCTGGCGACCAGCTCGTCAAGGGTGTCCGCGACGACGAAGTCCGCGCCGCGCTGCTTGAACGCCTCGACCGGGGCGGGGGCGCCCTTGCCGAGCAGCCGTGCGCGCAGGAACGCGGCGCGGTTCTTGCTGGTGATGTCGGGGTTCTGTTCCGAGCCCGACAGCGCGAACTCCTTCTCGATGATCTTCTGGGTGAGGATGAACCAGGAGTGGTCGAAGCGGGCGATGTCCTCGGTGGTGCGCAGGTGGCGCAGCGTACCGAGGGTGTCGTAGCCGGGCAGGCAGGGGTCGGGCAGGCGCCGGCCCAGGGCGTCGAACCACAGCGACGACGGACCCGGCAGGATGCGGATGCCGTGGCCGGGCCAGATCGGGTCCCAGTTCTGCACCCCTTCGGTGTAGTGCCACATGCGATCCCGGTTGACGAGCCGGACGCCGGCCTCGGCGCTGATGTCGAGCATGCGGCCGTCGACGTGGGCGGGCACACCAGTGACCATGCTGGTCGGCGGGGTGCCCATCCGGGCCGGCCAGTAGCGGCGGACGATGTCGTGGTTGGCGCCGATACCGCCGGTGGTGACGACAACCGCCTGTGCGTTCATCTCGAACTCGCCGACCGTGTCCCGGTTGGACGCGACCCCGCGGGCGGAGTAGTCGGGCGCGAGTACCGCGCCGCGCACGCCGTGGGCCTGCCCGTCAGTGACGAGGAGTTCATCGACCCTGTGCCGGTGGTGGAAGGTGAGCAGGCCGTCTGCCGCGGCCCGCTGCGCCGAGGCGACAAACGGTTCGACCACGCCTGTGCCGGTACCCCAGGCGACATGGAAGCGGGGGACCGAGTTGCCGTGACCGTCCGCGCGCAGGTCGCCGCGTTCGGCCCAGCCGACGGTCGGCAGGAAGGTGATGCTATGGCCGGTCAGCCAGGAGCGCTTCTCCCCGGCGGCGAACTCGACGTAGGCCCGCGCCCAGCGGGAGGCCCAGGAGTCCTCGTCGTCGAGCCGGTCGAACCGGGCGCTGCCCTGCCAGTCGTTCCAGGCCAGTTCGAACGAGTCCTTGACGCCGAGGCGGCGCTGCTCGGGCGAGTCGACCAGAAACAGCCCGCCGAAGGACCAGAACGCCTGGCCGCCGAGATTGGCGGCGTTCTCCTGGTCGAGTACGGCGACCCGCTTGCCCTTGCTCGTCAGTTCGTGCGCGGCGGCCAGTCCAGCGAGTCCGGCTCCGACAACGATGACATCAGCGTCCATGGGGGATCGGTTCCTAGGGTGCTGTTGGGACGGGTGGGTGGGCTCGACGGAACGCCGCCGGGCCGTCTCGTCGGGCCGGCGTCAGCCGACGATCAGCACCGCCGCGAGCGCCACCGCACCCGGCAGGGCCTGGACCAGCAAGATCCTACGGTGTGCGGTCGCTCCGTCATATATCCCGGACCCAGCGGGTTGCCGGCGCGCCGGTCGCTCCCTCGCTCGTCGGTGCGGAGCCGTTGAGGAGCACAGGCGGCTGTCGCCCCTGCGCTGCGGACGCGCCGCGTCTCCGACGCCGCAGACTCGAACAGAGCCTGCGGGCGCGGCACAGGAAGCACGCATCACGATCTCGCGCAGGTCGTAGCGGCCCTGCCCTGGTGGCCAGTTCAAGCGAGCAGGCTTGGGGATCACACCTCAAGCGTGCTCAGGGGACGACGGTAACCGGCCAGCGCCCGGACTTGGCCAGGCGCACGCCGGCCGAACCGAGGATGCGGTGGCCCAGGCCGCGCGACGCGCCGATGACGACGGCGTCCGCTCGCAGTTCGTCGGCCGCCAGGGACAGCGCAGCCACCGTGTCGCCGCCGGGAACGCTGTGGAACTCCCAGCGCAGCGGCTGGATCTCCGCCATGGACGCCAGGCCGGCGCGCACCCGCCCGCAGATCTCGTCGGCCGTCGCCGTAGCGGTCTCGACCGTCACCAGCGGCAGTCCGGCCACGGCCGCCAGTGCGAAGACCGGCTGCACGTAGACCAGGGCGAGCAACGCGCCCTGCCGGCGCGCCAGTCCGGTCGCGTAGGCGGCGGCACGCCATGACGACTCGGAGCCGTCCACCCCGACGACGATCACCTTGGGACCGTCCGTCCCGCGCTCGAACACCAGCACACCCCTCCCGCGTCCGGCCCGGCCTCCGTCCCTGGACGTCAGCGAGGAACTCGGGCAATACTTAGTTTACGTCAGCTAAGTACATGGGGTAAGTGGGAGGCGGTCGCTGATGGCGACGGGAATCACGTCCGGCCGGGCACGTCAGCGTAGGCAGAGGCGATCACCCTGGATCGGAGCCGACCACCCCCACTACAAGTGGATCGCCCTGTCCAACACCACCTTGGGCACGCTGATCGCGACGATCAACGCCTCGATCGTGCTGATCTCACTTCCCTCGATCTTCAACGGCATCCACCTCGACCCGCTCCAGCCAGGAAACGTCAGTTACCTGCTCTGGATGCTGATGGGCTACATGCTCATCACCGCCGTGCTGGTGGTGGCACTGGGCCGGCTCGGCGACATCTGGGGCCGCGTACGCATCTACAACGCCGGATTCCTGATATTCACCGTCACTTCGGTGATCCTCTCCCTCGACCCGCTGCACGGCGCCGGCGGAGCCCTGTGGCTGATCGGCTGGCGCGTGATCCAGGCCGTGGGCGGCTCCATGCTGATGGCCAACTCCGCCGCGATCATCACCGACGCCTTCCCAACCAGCCAGCGCGGCATGGCCCTGGGCGTCAACATGGTCGCCGGCATCGCCGGCTCCTTCATCGGACTGGTCTTGGGCGGCCTGTTGGCGCAGTGGGACTGGCGGAGCATCTTCTGGGTCAACGTGCCCATCGGGCTGTTGGGCACGGTGTGGGCCTACCGCTCCCTGCACGAGACCGGCATCCGCAGGCCCGCACGGATCGACTGGTGGGGCAACCTCACCTTCGGCGTCGGCCTGACCGTTCTCCTGGCAGGCATCACCTACGGCATCCAGCCCTACGGCGGCCACACCATGGGCTGGACCAACCCCTGGGTCCTGGCCGGCCTGATCGGCGGCGCCGCGCTGCTGGTCGCCTTCTGCGTGATCGAGTCCAAAGTCGCCGAACCGATGTTCCCGCTCCGGCTCTTTCGCAACACCGCTTTCGCGGGCGGCAACGCCGCCGCGCTGCTCGGCTCCATCGCCCGAGGCGGGCTGCAGTTCATGCTGATCATCTGGCTGCAGGGCATCTGGCTGCCGCTGCACGGCTACGACTATGCCGACACGCCGCTGTGGGCGGGCATCTACCTGATCCCGCTCACTGTCGGATTCCTCGCCGCAGGCCCCATCGCCGGACACCTCTCCGACCGCTTCGGCGCCCGACTGTTCGCCGCTGCCGGGTTCGTGGTCATGGCCGCGTCCTTCGCTGGACTGCTCCTGCTGCCCACCGACTTCAGCTACTGGGTCTTCGCCTTCATGGTCTTCCTCAACGGCGTCGGCGGTGGCCTGTTCGCCGCGCCCAACACCTCCATCATCATGTCCAGCGTCCCCGCACAGTCGCGCGGCGCCGCCTCCGGAATGCGCGCCACCTTCCAGAACGCCGGCATGGTCCTCTCCATCGGCGTCTTCTTCTCGCTGATGGTCGCAGGTCTGGCCGGTTCGCTCCCGCACACCCTCAGCAGCGGGCTCGCCGCCCAGGGCGTCCCCGCCGCCGACGCCGACACGGTCGCCAACCTGCCCCCGGTCGGCACCCTGTTCGCCGCCTTCCTCGGCTACAACCCCATCAGGCAACTCCTCGGGCCGCACACCCTCGGACAGCTCCCGGCCGCCAACCAGGCCACGCTGACCGGACGCCAGTTCTTCCCGAACCTGATCTCCGGCCCCTTCCACGACGGTCTGGTCGTGGTGTTCACTCTCGCCATCGTGATGTCCTTGGTGGCAGCGGCCGCCTCCCTGCTCCGGAGCCGGACCGCGCCCCCCGAGCAACCGCGACCCGCTGAGGAGACCGCGACCCCATGACTTCTCCCGCCGCCGATCAGGAACAGCAGGCCGAGGTCACCCGGCTCCGCCTTGCCATCGCCCGCCTGTATCGGCAGATGGCCCAGGCATCCCACAGCCAGGACCTCACCTTCGCCCAACTCTCGGCCCTGGCCAGGATCGAGGAGCACGGACCACTGCGGCTGGGCGAGCTCGCCACCAAGGAATCCGTCGCTGCGCCCTCGATGACCCGCACGCTCACCGCCCTGAGCTTCGCCGGCCTGATCGAACGGGAGCCCGACCCCAGCGACGGGCGTTCCTACCTGGTCACCAGCACAGACCGGGGACGCGCCCTGCTGACCCGACTGCGGCAGGAACGCTCCGAAATGCTTGCCAGCCGTATCGCCAAACTCACCGGCGAGCAGCGCCGCATCCTGCAGTCGGCTCTGGACGTCCTTGAACTCCTGGTCGACCAGCAGGATGAGGACCAGGCCCCGACTGGCTGACCGCAGCGGCTGAGACGCTCGACAGAAGTCGGCGCCCGCCTCCGCCCGCGACAGCAACGCCGACTGACGGGCCCTCACTCCCGCTGGGTCGCCGCAGGTGGGAGGCCGACAGGTGGCTAGCCTTGTTCCCCGCCGGTCAGGTCGCCTTCGCCCAAAGCGGTGGCCAGACGCTCACGGGACCGTTGGATGTGGCTGCGCATCGCCGATTCGGCCAGGCCGGCGTCCTTCTCGCTCAGCGCTTCCAGGATCCGGGCGTGTTCGCGGCAGGTTTCGGCGGCGAGCCCTTCGCGGAAGTGCAGCCGGTAGAGGTGCGCGTGCGCATGCAGACGGTCGAGCATCTCGCGCATCAGGGTGTTGCCGCAGACCTGGGCGATCTGGTCGTGGAAGAGTGCGTCGTGGTCCAGGAAGGTGCGGCGGGTCTGTGGGCTGGTGTGGTCCTGCGCGTCGCGCATCTGGGTGAGGTGGTCGGCGAGCACGGCCAGATGGGGTTCCTCGATCAGCCCGGCGGCCTTGGCGGCCGCGGCGGGTTCCAGGAGTATCCGCATCTCGAACAGTTCGCTGAACTCCTTCCTGCCCAGCAACGGGGCTGCGGCGTAGCCGGCGAGCGAGCGGCGCACGAGCAGTCCGTCGGCCTCCAGCCGGGCCAGGGCCTCTCTGACCGGTGTCGGGGAGACTTCGAGCTCCTGGGCAAGCGCGTTGATGTTGACCTTGCCCCCGGGTTCGATGTCGTGGTCGACCAGTCGCTGCCGCACCACGTCATAGACCGTGTCGGTCAGCATCTGCCTCGGTGACGCCATGTCTGCCCCCATCCCCAGTGATCCCGTCGCGCCCGGCATCCCGTTGCGCATGCTAGAGCGCTCCACGGTCCCATGTAGGCCGCCTGCTGATCGTAGATCCTACACGATTTGTGTCACGTCGGACCGAGGCCCTGGCGGGCGCGAAGAGGCTGCACTTGCCGGCCTTGAGTGCTGCCGCGTCGCCCTGATTCCACTGAACGTGCACCTGGGAGGCGGATTCGAGTATGCCGGCCCGCTGCCGCGCCATGTTTCGGCTTGGTTACGAACCTTGACCGTGTTGGTCGGCGTGCCTCAGAGTCCCCTTAAGAATATACGATCTGCAAGCCTAGGTGGGCAGCATGAAGCGCAGCCATGTGTGGCATCTCAAGCTCGTCGCCGGTGTGTCCGTCCTGCTCCTGGCGGCGGCCGGATGCAGCACCAAGGGGTCTACGGCCGCGGGTCCGGCGGCGACGGGCGCAGCGAAGCCGCCGTCGAGCATCAAGGTCGCGCTCGTCCCGGGCGGTGCGCACCCGTACTTCCAGCCGTGGAAGACGGCCGGCGCCAAGGCGCAGGCCGACTTCGGTCTCGCCGGGGTCACGTTCAACGAGACCGCCGAGTGGGACCAGACCAAGCAGAACGACCTCCTGACGTCGCTCGCCGCCCAGGGCTACACCGCCTTCGGGGTGTTCGGGGTCTCGCCCACCGACATCAACAGCACGTTCACCGACCTGGAGTCCAAGGGCTTCACGGTGGCCTCCCTCGGCTCCTGCCCGGCCGGCGCCACCGACGCCGCAGCCTTCTGCCTGTCGACCGACGTCGAGCAGGCCGCATACAGCGCGGCGAAGGCGACGATCACGGCGATGGGCGGCCACGGCACGCTGGTCCACCTCACCGGGCTCAACGCCGACTCCAACACCCAGCGCCGGATCGCCGGGGTGAAGAAGGCGGTCGCCGAGACCAACGGTCAGGTCAAGCTGCTCACCACGGTGACCGACATCGACACCGACCTGCAGACCGCGCAGAAGGCCGTGTCGGACCTGTTGACCGCGCACGGCAGCGAGATCAACGGGATCGTCGCCACCGCCTACAACCCGGCGGTGGCCGCGGCGGCGGCGGTCAAAGCCGCCAACCTTCCGATCAAGGTCGTCGCGATCGACGACGACCCGAAGATCCTGGCCGGCATCAAGGACGGCTCCGTCGCCGCGACGGTGACCCAGAACCCGGTCGGCCAGGCCTACGTCGGCACCTGGGCCCTCGCCCAACTGCAGAGCAAGGCCTGCACCATGCGCACACCGGGCGTCTCCGTCGACTCCGGCTCGTTCGTGGTGACCACCGCCAACGTCGGCACCTACGACTCCGAGCGTCAGGCCAAGACGACGCAGCTGATGACCGACTTCAAGACCAACGTCCTGTCCTGCTCCTAGAACGCGTCCGGTTCCGAGCGCTGAAGGCTTCCGGTGTCCGCTGGATGGGCGAGAGCGGGCACCGGAGGGGTCGGGCATCCTGCAACGAGAGACGGACAGATGACAAAGATCACCGAGGCGACTGCCTACCTGGTCGACCTGGAGGTCGAGACCAAGCGCACCGACGCGGTCCAGGCGTTCCTGAAGCAGGAGACCATCTTCGTGGAACTGCGCACCGACGACGGCGCGCTCGGTACCGGCTACTCCTATACGATCGGCACCGGCGGGACGTCGGTGCTGGCGATGCTGCGTGAGCACCTGCTGCCCCGGCTGCTGGGCCAGGATGCGCGGATGATCGAGCAGCTCTGGTACGACCAGTTCGCCTCCACCCGAGCCACCACCGTCGGCGCGATCACCTCGCTGGCGCTGGCCGCCGTCGACATCGCACTCTGGGACCTGCGATGCAAGCGGGCCGGCGAACCGCTGTGGCAGGTGGCCGGCGGCTTCCGCCCCGAGGTGCCGCTGTACGACACGGAGGGCGGCTGGCTGCACCTGTCCACCGACGAGCTTGTCCAGGGGGCGCTCGGCTCGCAGGCCGCGGGCTGGCCGGGGGTGAAACTCAAGGTCGGCAAGCCACGCGTCGAGGAGGACGTGGAGCGCCTGCGCGCGGTCCGCGAGGCGGTCGGCCCGACGCTGGACATCATGGTCGACGCCAACCAGTCGATGACCGGCGCTGAGGCCCGCCGCCGCGCCGCGGCCTTCGAGCCGGTCGGCCTGGGCTGGTTCGAGGAGCCGCTGCCGGCCGACGACATCGACGGGCACGTGGCGCTCGCCCGCTCGACGTCGATCCCGATCGCCGTCGGCGAGTCGCTGTACTCGGCCTCGCAGTTCCGTGAGTATCTGACCCGCGGTGCGGCCTCGATCATCCAGGTGGACGTCGCCCGGGTCGGCGGGATCACCCCGTGGCTGAAGGTCGCACATCTGGCCGAGACCTTCAACGTCCACGTCTGCCCGCACTTCCTGATGGAGCTTCACGTCTCCCTGGTCGCCGCGATCCCGAACGGCCGCTACGTCGAGCACATCCCCCAGTTGCGCGCCATCACCCGCGGCGAGCTGGCAGTCCGGGACGGACACGCACTCGCCCCGGACACCGTCGGACTGGGCATCGACTGGGATCCCGACGAGATAGCCGACCGGAGGGTGGCATGAGCGCGCCGACCGCAGAACACGCCGCGAGCGAGGTCGAGGTTCCACAGCCGTCGCGGCGCCGTCGGCTGGACGCGGGCACCGCCCAGCGGTTCGGCCTGCTCGTGGTCATCGCGGGACTGGTCCTCGCGTTCGGTTCGGCCCGTTCCGCGTTCTACGACCAGCAGTTGACCGTCTTCCCGCTGCTGCGTGACATCGCCGTCTTCACCGTGGTCGGCTTGTCCCAGATGGCCGTCCTGTCCATCGGTCACATGAACCTCGCCGTCGGCCGGATGGCCGCGTTCTCAGCGATGTTCATGGGACTGGCCTACCAGGACTGGCACCTCCCGCTCTACCCCGGTCTGGCGATCGGTCTCCTGGCCGGCGCCGCGATCGGCGCTCTCACCGGATGGATCATCGCCGCGACCGGCGTGAACTCCTTCGTGGTCACCCTCGCCATGGACTTCGTCCTCCTCGGCCTGGTGTCCCTGGTCTATGCGCAGACCACCACGTCGGCGGCGTTCACGACCAAGCCCGCCGGGATGGACGCACTGCGGACCTATTCGCTGGCCGACGTCTGCGCGGGCCCGCTGTGCGGCTCACCCGCGGTGCCACAGCTCCTCCTCTTCGCCGTGCTGGCGATGCTGATCGTCGGCTACCTCTACTCCCGAACCCGCCTCGGCCGGGAACTGCTGCTGGTCGGCTCGAACATCAAGGCCGCGGAACTGTCCGGGATCCCGACCACCCGGCGGGTCATCGGCGCGCACGCGCTGTCCGGGACGCTCGCCGCGCTGGCCGGCTTCCTGCTCGCGGTGACCGCCGGTTCGTTCACCGCCACCATCGGCTCGGAGTTCATGATCCCGTCATTCCTCGGCCCGGTACTGGGCGGCACCCTGCTGACCGGCGGCGCGGTCTCCATCGTCGGCACACTGCTGGGCACCACACTCACCCAGGTGATCCGCCAAGGCCTCACCCTGCTCGGCATCGGCCTGGAAAGCCTCAACATCTACCTCGGGGCGATCCTGCTCCTGGCGCTGTCCACCGACCGCATCAGGACCGTGATCTCCCAGCGAAGGGCGGCGAATCCCCGATGAGCACACCGGTCCGGCTCGGAGCGCCCGGCAGGGCACGAGCACAGGCGGGGGCGCGGCGGTTCGCCCGCTCCACCGAGATGACACTGCTGGCCGTCGGCGTGGTCGGATTCACCGTCCTGGCGGTCGACTCCCACGGCAGTCTGCTGCACGGCAACGCCATCCGCGACGTGCTGACCTATCTGACCGTGCCGATCCTCATCGGTCTGGCTCAGCTGGTCGTCCTCGCGGCCGGGCAGATGAACCTGGCCGTCGGCGCGCTCGGCGGATTCCTCTCCGTCCTCACCGCCGGCCTCATGGCCGACCACGGTGTCCCTGCGCCCGTGGCGATCCTCGTCGCGGTGCTCGCCGGGACCCTGATCGGCGCTGCCAACGGCGCCCTGGTGGTGGCCACGCAGATCAACGGCTTCATCGTGACCCTGGCGACGATGACGATCCTGCTGGGCCTGCAGTACCGGGTCGCGGGCACCCGCACGATCGACGCCGGCTCGGCGGGCCTGCGACGGTTCGGTTCCCTGTCGGTGCTGAACATCCCGGTCATCTTCATGCTCGCGCTCGCGGTGGCCGCCGCGCTGGCCTTCTTCCTCCGCCGCGCCGTCGCCGGCCGACAACTCCTGGCCAGCGGCGGGAACCCGCTCGCCGCACAGCTCTCGGGCATCTCCAACAGCAGAGCCCTGATCCTGGCCCACACCCTCTCCGGGCTGATCATCGGCATCGCCGCGGTCGTCACCGTCGCCTCGGCGCCGGGGGTCAACAAGAGCATCGGCGGCGACTGGCTGCTGCCGAGCTTCGCCGCACCGATCATCGGCGGGGCCGCTCTGGCCGGGGGATCGGTCTCGGTGCTCGGCGCGGTGCTCGCGGCTTTCATCGTCCGTCTGGTCGACGTCGGCCGAGCCCAGTACTCGCTCGACCCGAGCTGGGTCGACTTCACCGTGGGCGCGGTCGTCCTCGGAACAGTCGTCATCGGCCGGGTCCGCGAAACAAGGCAAACCCGGAACGCCTCGCCCAGACCCGGCGCCGACACCGACACCGAAGCCGATGCAGACGCCGACGCCGAGGCGGACGCCCCAACCGTCAGGAGCACGGCATGACAGCCGAGACCAGCCCGTCCCCGGCCGCTCCAGTGCTCTCGGCCGAGCGGCTCGTCAAGACCTTCCCCGGCGTGAGGGCACTCGACGGCGCCACCCTGACCCTCAGAGCCGGCTCCGTACACGCCCTCCTGGGAGAGAACGGCGCGGGCAAGTCGACCCTGATCAAGATCCTCACCGGGTTTCATCGGCCGGACAGCGGAAACCTCGCCGTCGACGGCGCCGGCGTCGCCCTGCACTCCGCCACCGACGCGGTCCGGGCCGGCATCGCGGTGGTCCATCAGGAACGCAACCTGATCCCAGAGTTCTCCGTTGCGGAGAACATCACGCTGCGCCAGGTGCCCGCGACCCGCGGGCTCGTCGACCGTGACGCCGTGCGCACCCGCGCACAGCGCTGCCTGGATCTGCTCGGCTTGGATCTCGACCTCGACGCCCCGGTGAAGTCCCTGTCGGTCGCGCAGATGCAGCTGGTGGAGATCGCCAAGGCGCTGTCCACCGACAGCAGGGTCCTGCTGCTGGACGAACCGACCTCCGCGCTCACCCTGGCCGAGGCCGACCGGCTCTTCGACATCGTGCGCCGACTGCGCGACCAGGGCACGGCGGTCCTTCTCGTCAGCCACAAGCTGGAAGAGGTGTTCGCTGTCTGCGACACCGTCACAGTTCTGCGCGACGGCGCGTCGGTCCTGGAGGCGGCGCCGTTGGCCGAGCACACCAGGGACGACGTCATCGCCCTCATGGTCGGCCGCGCGCACGACGCGGCCCGCCTCGCACCCCGACCCATCCCGGCGGACGGGCCGCCGGCCCTGGAACTCGACCGGGTCTGCACCGCGTCCGGCCACCGCGACATCTCCCTCAGCGTCCGCCGCGGCGAGATCGTCGGGCTGTACGGCCTCGTGGGCGCCGGGCGCACCGAGCTGGCCAAAGCGCTCCTCGGCCTGGACCGTGTGCTCTCCGGTGAGATCCGGGTGCACGGTTCCGTGGCCCGTATCAGGGATGTGCGCCAGGCACTGAACACCTACCGCATCGGCTACGTGCCCGAGAACCGCAAGGAAGAGGGCGTCTTCCTCGACCAGACCCTGACGACGAACATCGCTGTCACGGTGTGGACGCGCATCCGCCGGGCCCTCGGCTACGTCCCTCGTCGGCGCGAGCGCGAACTCGCCGTGGAATACACCCAGCGACTCGGCATTCGCAGCTCCGGGCCCGACCAGCTCGCAGGCAACCTCTCCGGCGGGAACCAGCAGAAGGTCAGTCTCGCCAAGTGGCTCGCCGCCCGGACCGAGATCCTCATCATCGACGAACCCACGGTCGGGATCGACGTTCGCACCAAGGCGGCCTTCCACCAGCTCATCTGGCAGCTCGCCGCGGACGGCCTGGCCATCCTCCTGATCACGAGTGACCTCCCCGAGATGGTGACCCTGGCCGACCGCATCGCGGTCATGCGGGACTTCCGCATCACGGGAACCCTCGCCAACGACCACGACTACGAGACGGCGAGCCGCGCCGTCATCGGCCTCATCCACGGCGCCGACCCGGCCAAGTCGCGCAACCAGCCGCACAGTCGCCGCCCGGCCTGACCGAACGGACAGCGGTATTCTCCGGCACGGCGGCCCGGGTGTACGGGCTCGAGAAAGGAAACAGTGAACGAGGCTACCAAGGGTGTCCAGCGGATCGCGTCCGTGATCCGCGTCAGGCCGGAGAAGTTGGAGGAGTACAAGCGCCTGCACGCGCAGCCGTGGCCCGCTGTACTGGAACGGCTCCGTGCATCCAATATCGGCAACTACTCGATCTTCCTGCACGGCGACCTGCTGTTCAGCTACTTCGAGTACCGGGGCACCGACTACGCCGCGGACATGGATCGCATTGCCGAGGATCCGATCACTCGCGAGTGGTGGAAGCTGACCGACGCGTGCCAGGAACGGCTCCCGGGCACCCCCGACGGAAGTCAGTGGACGGAGATCCCCTCCGTCTTCTTCATGGAATGACTGAAGCGCCCGACTCGCGCCGGGATGGGTGGCGAAGGCGAGGTGGGAGCCGCCGGTCAGCGCGGAGGCCGGGGCGGGTCCGGCGGCAGCGAGCGTGGCGCTCCGCGAGGCGGCGAGGGGTTCATCAGTGGGTTGTCGGCTGCAGGGTGAGGATCGCGACGACCGCCGACGTCACCCGGCCGTCGACCTCTGCCGGGTCCGCGGCGGGGAGTTTGCCGTCCAGGTGCAGGAACGCGAGGCCGTGGACCAGTGACCAGCCGGCCGTGGCCAGGGCCTCGGTGTCGGCCTGCGGGAACGCCTGGCTCACGCAGGCCAGCACGAAGCCGAGGACCTCCGCAGCGGCGATGGCCCGTACGTCCTCGGTGTCGGCGCAGGGATTGCCGAACATCAGCCGGAACAGCGCCGGCCGGTCCAGGGCGAAGCGGACGTAGCTGACGCCGAGCCGCGCGAAGTCCTCCGGCACGGCCGGCGCCGTCACCGAGGCGGCCAGTCGCTGCCTGAGGTCGGCGAAGCCCGCCGCCGCGAGTTCGGACTCCAGCGCCTCCTTGTCCGCGAAGTGCCGGTAAGGCGCGGCGGGTGAGACACCGGCCCGGCGGGCTACCGCGCGCAGCGACAGGCTGCCGCCGTCCTCCTCCAGCAGGTCCATGGCAGCGGTCAGCAGGGCCGCGCGCAGATCACCGTGGTGGTACGCGGGCTTGACCGAAGTTGACACTGATTACATCCTCCTCGTACGGTGATGTAAGCATCGTACACATCGAGAAGGCGATCACACCCTGAGGATGGCTGCAATGTCGAGTGATCTGTTCGCGCCGCTGGCACTGGCCAACGGCTCCGTACTACCCAATCGCATCGCCAAGGCGGCCATGGAGGAGAACCTCGCCGGGGACGGTCAACTGCCCGACGAGCGGCTATTGCGGCTCTACCGCCGCTGGAGCGAGGGCGGCGCCGGGCTGCTGCTCACCGGGAACGTGATGGTGCACGCGCAGGCGATGACCGGCCCGGCCGGTGTGGTGCTGGACGCGGACTCCCCACTGGAGCCGTTCACCCGGTGGGCGAAGGCCGCGAAGTCCGGGGGCGCCGCGGTCTGGATGCAGATCAACCACCCGGGCCGTCAGGTCTTCGCGGAGATGCCCGGCGTGGCGTGGGGGCCCTCCGCGATCAGGGTCGACATCGGCAAGCAGAGCAAGCGCCTGGCTCAGCCCGTCGCGATGACCGAGGAGCAGATCGCCGCCACGGTCGCCCGCTTCGCCGACACGGCGCGGCTGGCGGAGAAGGCCGGATTTGACGGCGTCGAGATCCACGCCGCGCACGGCTACCTGCTCTCGCAGTTCCTCTCCCCGCTGGCGAACCAGCGCACCGATCGCTGGGGCGGCTCCCTGGACAACCGCGCTCGGCTGCTGCTCGACGTGGTCCGCGCCGTGCGCGCCGCAGTGGCACCGCAGTTCGCGGTGGCAGTCAAACTCAACTCCGCCGACTTCCAGCGCGGCGGGTTCGAGGCTGCCGACGCGCAGCGGGTGATCGCCATGCTGGCACCGCTGGGGGTGGACCTGGTGGAGCTCTCCGGCGGAAGCTACGAGAGCCCGGCGATGTCCGGACGCCCTGCGGACGAACGCACCCAGGCCCGCGAGGCCTACTTCCTCAGCCTCGCCGCCGAACTGGTTCGGAGCAGCCCGCTGCCGATCATGCTCACCGGCGGCATCGGCCGCCGTCCGGTCGCCGAGGAGGTGCTCGCCGCCGGAGTGGACCTGGTCGGCATGGGCTCGGCCCTGGCGGTGAACCCGGACCTGCCCAAGCTCTGGCAGGCCGGAACGGACGCTGAAGTGCGCCTGGCCCCGGTCCGGATCAAGGACAAGGCCCTGGCCTCGGCAGCGGGCATGTCCCGCATCAAGCACCAGCTCCGACTGCTCGCCCAGGGCCGCCCCACCGCCCCCGGAGTCAGCCCGCTGCTCGCCTTCCTGCGCGACAACCTGACGCGCAAGTCCGCGCTGCGCCGCTACAGCACCTGGCTGGCTGCGCGATGAGCGGCGCAGGAGATCGCCATGCGCGCCGCCACCATCCGTGATGGGAAGATCGTTGTCGCTGAGCATCCCGACCCCGAGCCGGGTACCGATCAGGTCTTGGTCCGCGTCCATGCCCCGGGCCGAACGGCGCCGACCAGATGCGACTGCTCGGCCTCTACCCGCCGTCGCCCGGCTCCGGCGTCCCTGAGGACATTCCCGGTCTCGAGCTGGCCGGCGAGGTCTCCGCGACTGGGCCCGGGGTCACACGGTGACCGTAGGCGGCTCGACGAGGCCGGCCTGCAACCGGCGGACGGCGTCGAGGTGGTCGCCGGTCCAGAGCATCCGCACCGCGGTAGCCGTGGCCCGTCCGTCCTCGCCCCGGAGATCATGCCGTACCGCATGAAGAAGACGGCCATCTGCCTCCCCGTCCCGGGCCAGCGGCGCGGGGATAGGGCGCGAGCCATTCAGACTGTTCGCAAGATCGTCGTACCAACCCGTGATCAGTTCGGTGTTCCGGAGCAACTCGACGCGGGCCGCAGTTCGGTCGCCCGCGACCTGGCCGCCGTCCCGGCTCCATAGGTCCAGCACCGCGTCGGCCGCCAGCCGCAGCCCGGCCACACCGGTCACAAGCCTGGTGACCTCGGCTAGTTGAACGGGCTTGGCGCCTCGCTCGGCCAGGTACCCGCGAAATGTGTCGTCGAGTCTGCGCGAAGCCGCGGCCGCGCGCACCGCCTCTTGGGTCGGCGCCCCAGTGCTTGACGCACTGGAATCGCATCGGAGCATGCCGAATTCGACCGCGGCGGCCAGATAGCTCGCGCTGTCGGTATAGGCCTCGGCGAGCGCGTTGCTGAGCGCTGCTGCGGCACCGCGCGGCCAGAAGAGCACGCCCACCAGAAGGCTTACCGCACAACCGAGAGCGATGTCCTCGACCCGAAACAGTCCGACGCGCCACCCAGCCGGCTGAATGATGTTGAAAAGGATCACCAGGACGAGGGTGAACGCGGCCTGCCCTTCGGTGAAGGAGACCGCGGACGGTGCCACGCCGGCCAGCAGGATCGCCAGTGGCAGCAGGAACCACAGAAGGCTGGCGTCGGTGCCGATCGGCACCAGTAGCGCCGCCCCGACCGCGAAGCCGATGGCGGTGCCGCCCACCGCGCGTAGTGCGTTCTGGCCAGTGCTCAGGGCGTTCGAGCGGAGTACCGAGAGGGTGCCGAGTACGACCCAGAACGAGTGCTGGACGCCCGTCAGGTTGGCGACGAAGACGGCCAGCCCCAAGCCGACGGCGCCGCGGACGCTGTTGTGCAGCCACAGCGAATGCCGTTCGACGTGGGCAGCCGCGCGTTCCTGGGCCGCGGACAGCGTTCCTGGCAGTCCCGTGGGTTGGCGGCCCAGGATCCGGTCGATCCAACCACGACGTTCCGCGGAGGCCGCGAGGTCGATGTTGTTGCCGATCAAGGACACGACGAAGCTCAACTCCTGCGCGCGGAAGCTCGGGTCCACGGAGCCGATGAACTCCCTGAGCCGTTCGTCGGCCGCCAGCGCGCTTTCTCTGGCCAAGGCCGGCCGCTTCGGAAGCTCATTCGTCGTGTCGTGCTCCAGGACGACCAGGGTCTGACGGAGCTCCGCCAGCGCAGAACGCAACGAGTCAGGATTCGCGCGGGGCGTTTCCAGCAGATCCGCACCGCGCTCCAGCACAGCGGCCGCAGCGGCTTTCACCGCGCACGGAGCGCGTTTCGCTGCGCCGCTGGTGGGTTTCCGGGGCTGCGTGAGAATGGCGTTCATCCAGCTCAGCTCGTCGACCAAGCGGACTACCGCCCGGGCGGTCGTGCTCAGACCGGTCGGACGATACGGCGTGGCGAGAAAAAGTCGATGCATTTCAGCCACCGCAGAATCAGCCTCGGCAATGACCCGCTCGTGTTCCGCGGCTGTTCGGTCGTCCTCAGCATTCAGCAGACTCGCGACCTCCAGAAGCAGGCGAGCGGCCAATGCCCTGCAGGTGGCCGTGGCCTTGACCCGAAGCCGATCCGTGGCGGGTGCCGGCCACAGCAGCGCCACCGCCGCCAGCCCGGCAACCGAGGCCATTGCCCAACCCGCCAGCCGATCCGGGATTGACGAGGGTGCCCCGGCCAGCGACACCGGCAGAATGAAGGCCAGCAACAGGGCTGTGGTGGCCCCGGCCATCGTGGAGCTGACCACGCCCACGAACAGCACTCCGAAGCCGACCAAGCCCATAGCCCCAGCCGCCAGCCAAGGATTGCGCGAGGCCAGTGTTCCCACGACCACGAACACTGCGCCCACTACCGCCAGCGAAGCCTGTGCCTGCAACCGATCGAGCATGGGCCCGCCGAAATCGACGATCATCAGCATGGCAAAAGAGCCGAACGCGGCGAACGTTGCCAGGTCCGGCTTTCCGATGACCTTGTCGCCGAGAGCAAACATGGCAGGCATGACGATGGCGGTCCGGGCCGCTCGACGCAGGGCGAGCAGCCCTGGATCGCGCGCGCCCAGCCGTTGCAACGAAGAGGCCAGTCGCTGTCGCGCTTGGTTGAGGTTCGTCACATTCATGCGGTGCAGCATCCCTAACAACTGGTCCAGCTGATCGGTGTCGTCGCTCGTGCCCCGCTGCCACGGGAGATAAACGATCGAGACCTGCCCGGGAAACGCGAGGCCCATCGGTTGTCGCGCTTCAGGTCATCGAATCGCCCCATGGTCAGCAGCATACGCATCGTGTGGGGCTCGGAAAGTCATCGCTGCAGTGCAGCCGGCGTACTGGAGTTGTGGACGAGGCCGCCGATGATGCGTATACGTAGGAGCATTCGGGGGCTCGAACTGATGCGAGCCTCCTGGGCTTGGCGGCGGATCGTGGCGATCACTGCGTGCCGCAGTGTGCGTTCTGGTGGGCCGTGGACTGGTGACGATCAAGGGCATGACGATGGTTGCCACGCGCGCCGGATGGCGTCGTCAAGCCGGTCCGGGAGAGTCGAACTATCAGGACGAGTGGTACGACGCCCATGTCGGGGTCTGCGAGTCATCACACCCGAAGGCGGCCGTCCGCGAACTCTCCCGGACGGTCGGACCGGCCGGAACACTGATCGCCTCGGCACCTTATGCGCCCGAGTGCTGCTGCTGGGCCGCGTGGGTGGGTGCCCCGGTGGCCAGGTCGCTGACCTGTCGGGCGATATCGGGCCACAGGGCGGCGGGGAGGTCGTGGCCCACGCCCGGGTAGGTCACCAGTCGGGCGCCGTCGATTGCCTGGGCGGTGGCGCGGCCCGCGCTGACGCGCAGGATCGGGTCCTGTTCGCCGTGTAGGACGAGGGTGGGTCGGCGCAGCTCCTTGAGTCTGGGTCCGCGCCACTGGGCGCCGATCTGGCGGCTCTGCGCCTTGTTGTCGCGCGGGCCGCTGTCGACGTCGGCCTCGACCCAGGCACGAGCTGCTGCCTCGTCGAACGGGTAGCCGGGGGAGGCGATGCCGCGCCAGACGGTGAGGGCGGCCTCGATGTCGCCTTCGCGGCCGTCGGGGAACTTGGCACGGGCGAGCTTCGCGAGCAAGCCGAAACGCAGGTAGCGCAGGACGCCCAGTCCGGAGACGTCGCTGGGCAGGGCTGCCGAGGAGGTGACGCTGAGCACCCGGTCGGGGTGCCGCAGCGCGATCCGCTGGGCGATCGCGCCGCCCAGGGAGTGGCCGAAGACATGGGCCCGCTCCCAGCCGAGTTCGTCCAGCACAGCGATGGCGTCGTCGGTCATGACCTCGGACGTGTAGGCATCCCCGCGCTTGGCGAACAGGGCCTTGAAGGGGTTGGTGGTGGCGGTGTCCGGCATCCGGGTCGACTGGCCGGCGTCGCGCTGGTCGTAGCGGGCCACGGCGAACCCGGCCTCGGCGAATGCCTGGCACAGTCCGGCCGGCCACCAGAAGCGGGCGGTGGCCAATCCCATGATGAGCAGCAGCGGTTCGCCCTCGGAGCCCTTCAGTTGGTCGAAGGCCACCTGCACGTCGCCGTTGTGCGCGTACCGGGTCGGCGTCCACTCAGGCTGCGGCTGCATCTGGGGCATGTCGACTCTCCTCCATTTACTGCGATCCATGTTCGCAGTTCATGTGACCCACGATACTGCATACGCCGTTCGCAGAACAGGATGGGTCGCGACCGAGCCGTCCGCCGCCGGAGCCGACCATCGCCCGGTGGTTGGGCCCTGCTGCCCACTTCCTCGCACTGGACGAAGCAACGCGGCTGCAGCCTCTCGGACAGAGGTCAGCTCATCTGGCGGGGAAGCGTGCCTGAAAGGTGGCGCCGTGCGGTGAGTCGACGACCGTGAGCGTGCCGCCGTGGTGGTGGGCGATGTCCAGGGCGATGGGCAGTCCCAGTCCCGCGCCGCCGTGTTCCCGGCTTCGGGCGTCGTCAAGGCGCGCGAAGCGCTCGAAGATACGGTGCCGGTCGGCCGGTTCGATCGCGTTTCCGTCGTTGTGGACCTCCAGTACGCCTTCGCTCCGTTCGGTGTCGGTGTAGACGCGGACACCGATCGCGTGCCGCGCATGGCGTTGGGCGTTGTCCAGCAGGTTGGTCACCAGCCGTGTGAGCCACAGGCTGTTGCCGGGCACGGAGACCTGCTCCAGGCAGCGCCGGAACAGGTGCCCGCGTCGGGGGCCGATCGGCGGCTGACCCACGACGCAGCAGCCGGTCGGGTGGTTCCGGCATAGAGCCGGACCGGAACCACCCGGGGGAAGGTGATGTGCCGGCGGCGAGGCGGCGCACGGAGAGGTCCAACGCGAGTGGTCATAGTTTGCGGGTGAAGGTGCCGGTCAGGGTGCCCTCGCCAATCGCGTGCGCGTGCAGCCCCGGCGCGTCGAAGGAGACGACGCCCCCGATTTTGGCGGGGGAGTACTCCTTCGGCAGGGCGTAGACGGTGAAGACGTAGTCGTCCTCGGTGCCGCTCTGGGGGCAGGGCGGCAGATAGCCGGTCACCACGTGGCCCTGCGGCTTCTGCCCCTCGGTGACCCCGGTGGTGCTCGCCGGTATCTCGACGGTGTACCAGTGCGTCAGGTCGCCGGCAGTGGTGTCCTCCATGTAGAGGGCCAGCCAGGCTGTGTCCTTGGGGACATTGGTCCAGCTCAGCGGAGGGATGGTGCCGCTGCCCGAGCAGGTGTACCTGGCCGGGATGGCGCCGGAGTCGGTGAAGGCGCTGCTGGTCAGGGCGATGGTGACCGGATCACGGTGGGCCGGGGTGGGGCTGCTGCCGCAGCCGGTGAGAGCCAGCAGAGGCGCGACCAGGGCGGCGGCGCGGACGGCTGTGCGGTGCACGTGGATTCCCCCAGCAGGTATGGACCAACAGCCTTCTGGCGAAGACGATAGGTACAGACCAATGCGGGATCAAGGACTATCTTGCTTTTGGCTTCAGTTCAGCTCCTCGCAGTGATGCACCCGGCCGGACACTAGGCGCCCCCGCGCCCGCTCGGGTGCCCCCGCCGATCGCCGCCGCGAAGCCACCCCCGCCCGGCCGAAGTCCCTGCGCGCGACGCTAATTGACTTGACGGTCCCTCAATCGCCTCGCGAGGATGCCAGCGCGGGAGAGCGCTCTCTCCCATCAGTCGCACACACACCGCATCCGGGGGGAAACCGACGTGTCGGACCAACACCTCAGAGACTGGCACCTGCTGACTCCGTTGGTCGGTGTGCGCCGCTCTTGGGTGGTCGCGCTCAGCGCAGTACTGCTCCTGCGGGCCCTCGCGCCCGTGGGCGCCACCCTGGCCACCGTCTCCGTGGTGCACCGGTTGACCGGGGCGCACCCCGGCTCGGCCGGTGGTCTTTCGCTGCCTTTCGTCGGCATGGTGCTCTGTCTGCTCACTTCGCAGCTCAGCGAACTCCTCGTGGTTCCACTGCAGTTCCAGATCCGGCGGGAGATCGACGGCCGGCACCGACGGCTCGTCAGCCGCACCGCGCTGTCCGTCGAACTGGCCGATCTCGAACGGCCCGAGGTGCAGGACGACCTGCTGATCGCGGCTGCCGACCCGGCCAACTGGACCGAGCGCAGCCCCGGGTCCGCTGCCGGCGCGCTGCTGCTGCGGACGTCGAAGTGGCTCGGCGCGCTGGGCGCGGCCGCCGTGGTGGCCCACTACAGCCTGCCGGTGGCCGCCGGACTGCTGGTGGCCCTCTCGCTGCAGAACTACCTGCTGCGCCGCCAGTGGTACGCCATGGTCATGGTGTGGGTGAACGGCGCCCGGCACCTGAGGCGGGCGGCGTACTGGATCGACGTGACGACAGGCCCCGCCGCCGCCAAGGAGATTCGGCTGCACGGCTTCACGGACTGGGTGCTCCACCGCTACCAGGAGTCCGTGACCGGGCACCTCGTCCCCTTCCGCAAGGCCAAGGCGAGGCTGCTCAAGGGCCAGGCGATCCCGTTCGTGCTGATCACCGTGACGATGACCTGGGCCCTGGCGACGCTGGTGGACGGGACGCGGCACGGCCTGCTCAAGCCCGCCGAGCTCAGTGGTGCGGCCGTAGCATCCTGGATGCTGTTCACCATCGGAGGCAGCGGCCCGGAGATCCTGGACCTGGAGGGCGGCAAGATCCCGAGCCGGGCGCAGCGCCGCCTGCCGACACACGCGCCCGCTCCGGCCGCCGCGAGCCCTGCTGGTCCCGCCGCCCCCGCCATCACCACCGCCCCCGCCGAGATCCGCTTCGAGGACGTCCACTTCTCCTACGCTCAGACCGGACGCCCGGTGCTGCGCGGGCTGGACCTGACCGTTCGTCCCGGCGAGACCCTGGCTGTGGTGGGTCTGAACGGGGCGGGGAAAAGTACCTTGATCAAGTTGTTGGCCGGGCTCTACCTGCCCGACTCGGGCCGGGTCAGCGTCAATGGTGTGGACCTGGCCGGCCTGGGCACACCGGCGCGGCACCGACACGCTGCTGTTGTCTTCCAGGACTTCGTGCGCTACCGGATGTCACTGCGCGACAACATCGCCATCGGCGCCGCCGCGCTCCCGGTCACCGAGGAGGAGCGCGAGCGCGCCTTCGCCCGGGCGGTCACCGAGGTGGGCGTGGGCGGGATCGCCGACCGGCTGCCGAGTGGCTGGGATACCCCGCTGTCACCGTCGGCGCCGGGCGGGGTGGACCTCTCCGGCGGCCAGATGCAGCGGGTCGCGCTGGCCCGCGCCCTGTGCGCGGTGCATGCGGGCGTCCCCGTCCTGGTGCTGGACGAGCCCACCGCCCACCTCGACGTCCGGACCGAGATCGAACTGTTCGACCAACTGCTGGCGGTCACCGCGGGCGTCACCACCGTGCTGGTGTCGCACCGGCTCTCCACGGTGCGCCATGCCGACCGCATCGTGATGCTCGAGGGCGGTCGGATCACCGAGGACGGCACCCACGACGAACTACTGGCCCTCGGCGGCCGGTACCACGACCTGTTCCAGATCCAGGCGGAGCGCTTCTCCGACGTGCTCGAAGGAGACTGCGCATGACCCGCACCCGCACCCGCAACGGTACCCGCACCCGCACTGGTATCCGCACGTCTGCCGCAGGGCTCGGCAGCAGTGGCCGCCGCAGCCGCCACGTCTGGGCCGACCTGCTGCTCCGCTCCTGGCGGCTCGACCGCCGCAACTCGCTGATCGTCCTGCTGTTCATGCTGGCGGACAGCGCTGCCCTGGTGCTCAGCGGCTACGGCCTGCGCAGCCTGGTCAACTCCGCCCTGTCCGCTGACGGCAGGGGCACTCTGCTGTCCGCCTGCGCCACCGGTACCGCCTACTCCGTGATGTTGCTCATCGGCCGGGTCCAGATGGAGATACGCCTGGACCTCGCCGACCGGGTCGGCATGTACCAGGTCGACGCCGAGATCCAACGGCTCGTCAGCGGACTGGACACGATCGAGCACCTGGAGCGCTCCGAGTACCTGGACCGGATCAACCGGCTACGCGGCAAAGGCCAGTTGATGTGCGAGAGCGGGTGGGCCGTGCTGGATGCGGCGGCCAACGGCCTCCGTGTGCTGGTCACCCTGGGGCTACTGGCAACCGTCCAGCCCGCGCTGCTGCTGCTCGCGGTGCTCGCGGTGCCGGCCCTGCTGCTGAACGGCGTGGGACAGCGGGTGGTCACCCGGGCCGCGGAACAGGCCTCAGGGGATGACCGCGCCGAACGCGAACTGTTCGAACTGACGACCCGTTCGGGGCCTGCCAAGGAACTGCGCGTGCTCGGTTCGGGAGACGGTGTCGACCGCCTCGCCGACGAGGCATGGCAGCGCTCCTCGCGCCGGATGATCGAGGCCTACTGGCGCTCGGCCCTTCTCGGCGGTGCAGGTTGGGGAACGTTCGTGCTGGGCCTTGCAGCAGTCCTCGGAGTCGTGATCGGTATGGTCGCCGACGGCAGCCGCTCCATCGGCGACGTCGTGCTGGTGGTCGCCATGGCGACCACCCTCCGCGCCCAGTTCGAGCGGGTCGCCTGGAGCCTGTCCCGGCTCCAGGCGGGCATGGTCGCCGTCGAGCCCTTCCTGTGGCTGCACGCGTACGCGGCTCCGGACACGCCACTCGACGGCGCGCCGGTCGCCGCCACCACGCTGCCGACCCGCCTCGAGCAGGGCATCGCTCTGGAGGAGGTCTCCTTCGCCTACCCGGGGACCGATCGCGAGGTCCTGCGCGGCGTGACGGTCGCCCTCCCGGCCGGCGCGATGGTGGCCGTCGTCGGCGAGCACGGCTCTGGCAAGACCACGCTGGTCAAGCTGCTCTGCAAACTCTACGAGCCGACCTCGGGCCACATCGCCGTGGACGGCGCACCCCTGTCCGGCCTGGACGCGGCCGCCTGGCGCACGCTCTGCTCCGGCGCCTTCCAGGACTTCGGTCGCTACGCGGTCACCCTCGGCGAGGCCGTCGGGATCGGCGAACCCGCCTTCATGGGCGACGACGAACGTGTGCTGGCCGCCCTTGCGGAGGCCGAGGCCGGGCCGATGCTCGCCGGCCTCCCCGAGGGACTGGAGACCCCGCTCGGCCCGTCCGGCACCGACCTCTCCGAGGGCCAGTGGCAGCGGGTGGCGCTGGCCAGGGCTGCGATGCGGCGCGAACCGCTGCTGTTCGTGCTGGACGAACCCACCGCCTCGCTGGACCCGCCCACCGAGCACGCGGTGTTCACTCGCCACGCCGAGCACGCCCGCGCCCTCGGTGCGGCCACCGGCGCCGTGACCGTGGTGGTGACCCACCGCTTCACCACTGTCCGGATGGCCGACCTGATCCTGGTCCTCCGCGACGGACGACTCACCGAATCCGGCACCCACCAGTCCCTCCTCGCCCTCGGCGGCACCTACGCCGACCTCTACCAGCTTCAGGAGGCCGCCTACGCCGCGACCCCCTCCTGACCCACCTCTCCCGCGCAGCTCGAACCCCCGGGGCCGCGGGTGGGCCAGGCGAGCTGCAAAATCGGTACCGTGTTGAGGTAGGCGAAGGTGTCGCAACCGTCGATGGAGCGGTCCGGCGAGCCGGTCTCCACCTGCGACAAGGACATGGTGCAGTTGCTCCGTGACCCGCGTGACCTGCGTGACCTGCATCTCGACCTGGCCGGTGCGGCGTGGTGGCCCGCTTGCGCACCGGCTTCCTGGGGCACGGGCTCACTGCCGCACCCGGTGCCCACGCAGCACGCTGACCGAAGGCGAGACCAATGACCCCGCCGCCCCAACTGCCCGGCGTCCTGGCCAACCTGGCCCCGCTGCTCGACCACTGGGGCTACCTCGCCGTCGCCGGCTTCGTCTTCGTCGAGGACTTCGGCGTACCCGTACCTGGTGAGACCGTGCTCATCGCCGCCGCCGTCTATGCCGGAGCGGGCCGCCTGAACGTCTTCGCCGTCGCCGCCATCGCGGTACTGGCGGCGGTGCTCGGCGACAACCTCGGCTACGCCATCGGCCGCTTCGGCGGCCACCGACTGATCGAGGGCTACGGCCGCTACGTGATGCTCACCCCCGAACGCGTAGCCAAGGCCGAGGCGTTCTTCGCCCGCCACGGCGGCAAGATCGTCGTCGTCGCCCGGTTCATCGAGGGCCTACGCCAGGCCAACGGCATCATCGCCGGGCTCAGCCGGATGCCCTGGCCGCGCTTCGTGGCCTTCAACACCCTGGGCGCCGTGCTGTGGGTGGGCGCCTGGGTCACCCTGGGCGACCTCGCCGGCAAGCACCTGGACACCCTCTACCCGGCCATCCAGCGCTACCAGCTGTATCTGCTCGCTGCAGCGGCCGTCGCGATCGCCTTTCTCCTCCTACGCCACCTGCGGAGGCGTCGCCGCAGGAGCAGCGGCCCAGCAGTTGACGCCGAGAAAAACCATGGAGACTCGTGACCGCGAGACGGCGCGAGACGGCGCGAGACGCCCGGGGCGGGGCTCAGGCGGACCCCAGCACCAGGCCGACTCCGGCCAGCACGCCGACGACCGGCACGACGAGACCCCCAGTGCTGGTGTCGCGCGCGTTCCGGCCTCGGTGTCCTGGCAATCTGGGCTGCGTTCAGAAAAAAGTTCGGGACGGGTGTCGATCGGCCTGTGGGGCATTCGTAGTGGCAGTAGAGGGTCGGCGCGGTGTCGGCCCCTGCTGAGGAGGAGAACATCATGAAGCAGTACCTGCTGTCGGTGCACATGGTCGAGGGCCAGGAGCCGCCTGCGGCCGAGACCATGAAGCAGATGTACACCGACGTCGAGGCCCTGAACAGCCGGATCCAGGCCGAGGGGGCCTGGGTCTTCGCCGGCGGGCTGTACCCGCCGACCTCCGCGACGGTGGTGCGCCTGGACGGCGGACGGGTTCGCACGACCGACGGTCCGTTCGCTGAGACCAAGGAGCACCTGGGTGGGTTCTGGGTGATCAAGGCCGAGGACCTCGACGCCGCGCTCGCCTGGGCGGCGAAGGCCACCGAGGCCTGCCTGGCCCCGGTGGAGGTCCGTCCGTTCCAAGAAGAACCGGCCCAGTAGGGCGCCTGTGACGACGTCGGATCAGATCGAGCGCGTCTTCCGCGACGAGTACGGCCGCTGCGTGGCGACCTTGATCCGCTTCCTCGGCGACATCGACATCGCCGAGGAAGCGGTGCAGGACGCCTTCGCGGCGGCCCTCGAGCGGTGGCCCCGCACGGGCCTGCCGCCCAACCCCGGTGCCTGGATCACCACCACGGCCCGCAACCGCGCCATTGACCGCCTGCGACGGGAGGCAACTCGTCATGACCGCCATACCCAGGCCTTGCAGTTGCTCGACAGCGGCGACCCGGTGCCCGAGCCTGGAGGTCCGGTGAGCGACGACCGGCTCCGGCTGATCTTCACCTGCTGTCATCCGGCGCTGGGCGACAGCGCCCAGGTCGCCCTGACGCTGCGGCTGCTGGGCGGGCTGCAGACCCCGGAGATCGCCCGGGCCTTCCTCGTCCCCGAAGCGACGATGGCTCAGCGTCTGGTCCGGGCGAAGCGGAAGATCAAGGAAGCGGGCATCCCGTACCGGGTCCCCACCGAGGCCGAGCTGCCCGAGCGGCTTCGCGCTGTGCTCGACGTGGTCTACCTCGTCTTCAACGAGGGGTACGCCGCGTCCAGCGGCGACGCCCTCCTACGCGAAGACCTGTGCTCCGAGGCGATCCGACTGGCCCGGCTCCTCGTCGCGCTGATGCCCGACGAGCCCGAAGCCGTCGGTCTGCTGGCGCTGCTCCTGCTCACTCACTCACGTCGCGCGGCCCGCACCGCGGCTGACGGGTCGATCGTGCTGCTGTCCGACCAGGACCGCTCGCAGTGGGACCGAGCGCTCATCGGGGAGGGACAGGCGCTGGTCCGCGCTTGCCTGCGGCGTGGCATGCCCGGCCCGTACCAGATCCAGGCCGCGATCAACGCCGTCCACAGCGACGACGCCATCGCCTCGAACACCAAATGGGAGCAGATCCTGCGGCTCTACGACCAGTTGATGGTCTACGCCCCGACGCCAGTCGTGGCCCTCAACCGTGCGGTCGCGCTCGCCGAGGTCGACGGGCCCGGGCCCGCACTCGCCCTCGTCGACGACCTGGACCTGGGCGCGTACCACCTGTTCCACGCCACCCGCGCCGACCTGCTCCACCGGCTCGGCCGCGGCCGCGAAGCAGCCGAGGCCTACACCGCCGCGCTCGCCCTTGCCACCAACTCCGCCGAACGCGATTTCCTCGAGAACCGGCGCCGCGAGGTCCGCTGAAGGCCGCCCGCTACTGGCGGCGGGCTTCATCCTGGTCCGGCACACGATCAGGGCGGCTGGCCGCCCTGATCGTGTGCCGGGTACGGGGTCTGACGGTGCGTCGGTCAGTCGGCGTCGCGGGGGACGAAGAGCAGCCCCTTGGGGCTGATCAGCTTGACCGCGCCGGTGTTCACGGGCGTGACCACACCGGTGTGCGGGTCGACGACGCTGAGCGCGGGGTCGTTGGGGAGGTCGCCGGCCTTGGGCGCGGGCTGGCTGGCGAAGAGGGTGCCGTGGCGAACGTCCTCGGTGTCGGCCTTGTAGATCGTGCCGGCCTTCTGGTCGACCACGAAGAACACGCCGTCGCCGGAGACACGCTCGATGTCGTCGAGCTGCGGAGTGGCTGCGCCCTTGCTCGGCTGCTTGGCGTTGGTCAGGTTCAACACGCTCAGGGTGGGGTGCTTGTCCTTGAGATCGGTGACGAAGACCAGTTTGCTGTCGGCCTGCGCGTCCTGGATCAGGGTGCCGCCGTCGGGGCCCGGGAGCCAGCGGTTGGAGTCGGGGTCGGTCAGGCCGAGCGTGGCCGTCTTCGGCGCGCCCTTGGCCGGGTTGATGACGCGGGCGGTGTCGTTGACGCCGTATACGCGGGCCAGTTCGGCGGTGGTGCCGTGCAGCGTCACCGTGTAGGTGGCGGCGGCGTTGTTGGCGCCCGGTAGGGAGGGGTCCGGGTTGGAGTGCGCCACGAAGACTGTGCCGTCGGCGGCCACGGACAGGGCGTCGGTCCCGCCGTTGGTGCCGTCCGAGCCGGTCTGCGCCGGGCTCGGGCTGTAGCTGAAGTGTGTGACGACCGCGGACTTCTGGGTCGGTGTGATGGTGTAGAAGCTGGAGTTGAGGTCCTCGTTCACCGTCACCAGCAGGCGGTGGTGGCGCGGGTCGGCAGTCAGACCGTCGACCCGGCCGGGCAGTACCCAGTGGCGCTCCACCTTGCCGGTGCGCAGGTCGAAGCCGACGATGTCGGACGTGCTGCCTGCCGGGGTGCCGTCGGCGGCGGCGTTGTTCTGGAAGGCGACGTAGAGCACGTCGCCCAGGCGTGTCAGGTCGTCCGGGTTGCTGTAGCCGGCCGGGGCCGCGGCGAACACGTGCAGCTTCAGGGACGGAGCGGTCGATTTCGCCAGGGGATGGGCGATCGCGGCGGGAGCGGCCACGGCGGTGGCGGCGACAACGGCCGTGACCACGCCGAGGGCGGTGCGCAGGGTGCGCAGGGACATGGGTCACTCCAGCGGGCTCGTGGAGGGCAGCCCCGGCAACCGCCGGGACCGCCGCCACCCTGGATGACCCGGTGCGGGCTCGACAAGGGCCGCGCCCGATTCAGCAGCACTGTTCACCAATACTTTCACCGCACGCCACGCGCCGCTGATGCGGAGTCCGCAGCACCCTCCTAGAAGGCGCCGAGGACCTTGAAGTCCTGGCTGACGAAGATGTGGTGCGGCCAGTTGACGCCGATGTAGTGGACCTCGTACTCGCCGTTGCTCAGCTGCACCACCCGGTCCACGACGCCCCCTGGGTAGGCGGCCAGCGCAGCTTCCGTCGCCTTGTTCGCTGTAGTTCCGCTGACGATCGTCCCCGACCCCTCCGTGTAGTTCGCCGGGATCTGACCGACCCGCTTGGCCGTGCTCGGTGCACCGCGCTGGAACGGGACCACCCCTGCCGCCGAGGAAGCCGCAGATCCGCCGCCGTCATTCGGTTGCACGGTGACCTGCGTGGCCGTGATGGTCGTACCGTTGGTCGTCCCCAGTACGAGGACGCTCTTGCCTGTGGTGATCGCACTCGCCGAGGTCGAGCTGGTCCCGTTCTGATAGGTCGTGGTGGACGCCTCGTTGACGGTCACCTTCTGACCCGCTGATGTCGTGAGGGTGAAGCCCGACGTGGACACGCTGCCGACGGTGCCGGATGATCCCCCCGCGGCCGGTCCAGACCGTGCGTTGGACCCCCCGCCGCCGGATGCGGGACCTCCGCTGGAGCCGCTGCCGGGCACGGACTGCCCTGCTGATGCCGAAGGGGCCGGGGACGTGGCCGTTGCTGACGGGGACGTGGCTGTCGCCGAGGGGGACGTTGCGCAACCGGCGGCGAGTCCGATCACCGCACTCGTCAGCGCGGCGGCCACGATCCGTCCACTTCTCGTCTTCGGCAGCAATCGCCGTACCCTCGGCCGGCGTGCCTGGTGGGCCATGGCCACCGAGGCGGACCCGTCCGGCGAAGACGCCGGCGGGGGAGGCGGCGCAGCGCCGGCGCCGCTTGGACTTGCCGCAACCGACGGCCCTGACGGCGCGCTCGTCTCGTGGGGGCTTGTGGGGTCGTAATCGTTCATGATGCCGCTCCTCCTAGTGAGGCAGGTACCCACAGAGTGCGAGCCGTTCCTGAGAGGTCCATATAGGCGGCCTTTGATGTGACTGTGACTGCTCCGTGGCGCGCCGCCGAAGGGGCGGATGGGCCGGAGCGGATCAGTGCAGCAGCAGCCGCTGCATCCGGGGCAGGGCGATCCGCAGCCCGAGCACGCCCATCAGCACGAGATACACCACCGGGACCAGCAGCGCCGGGCCGACCTCGCCGAGAGCGGGCAACCGAATCAACTGGATGCTCTGGTAGAGCGGCAGGCACTCCACCGCGATCTGGATCGGCCGCGGGTACACGCCCAGTGGGTAGAAGGTGGTCGCGAACAGGAACATCGGCAGCATCGCCAGCTGGATGAACTGGAAGTCCGCCCAGTTCCGCAGGTAGGTGACCACGGCCAGGCCCACCGAGGCGAAGGCGAAGCCGACCAGCGCTGCGCCCGGGATCACCAGCAGGATCCAGACGGAGTGGATCAGGCCGAAGGCACCGACCACGGCCAGGAAGCCCAGGGTGATCAGCACTCCGCGAAGTAGCGCCCAGCAGACCTCGCCGACCGCGACGTCGTAGACCGTCATCGGGGTGGCCAGGATGGAATCGTAGACGCGCTGCAGCTTCAGCTTGGCGAACATGTTGAAGGTGGTCTCGTTCATCGCGCCGTTCATCGCCGCGGTGGCCAGCAGCGCCGGGGCGACGTAGACGGAGTAGCCGAGGTCGGCGCCGTCGGGGCCGAGGCCCGGGACACGGCCGACCAGTTGGCCGATGCCGACGCCGATGGTCAGCAGGTAGAGCATGGGCTCCAGCACCTCGGCGAGCAGCAAGTACCAGGTGTGGCGGTAGATCAGCAGATTGCGTTCGATGAGCAGCCCGGCGCGGGCGGGCGTGCCGAGGACCGAGGTGCTGACTGCGAGGGCCATTGCTGCTCCTATCCGTTCAGTCGGCGGGTGAAGGTGCGGCGGGCGGCCAGGTAACCCAGCAGGACCAGGGCGGCGAGGTAGCCGGTGTGCAGAGCCGTGCCCTGGGCCGTGGCGGTGCCGGCGACGATCGAGCGGCACAGAGCTATGCCCTGGTAGAGCGGGGTGCAGGCGATGATGCCGTGCAGCCAGCGCGGGAGCTGGTCGGTGGAGAAGAAGGTCCCGGAGAACATGTAGAGCGGCATCAGCACGAAGCGGAACACGCCGTTGATCCGGGCTTGCCGGGTCACCGTCACCGACCAGGCGGCGACCGGTGCCGAGAAGGCCATGCCGGTGAGTGTGGCTGCGGGGATCAGTAGCAGGGCGCGTAGCGGACCGGTGATGCCGAAGGCGGCGACGACAGCGGTGAACGCGGTGGCGCTGAGGGCCAGCCGGAAGGCCATGAACAGCAGATGGCCGCCGAGGATGTCGGCGGGGCTCATCGAGGTCGCGGCGGCGGCTCGGTAGTTGCCGCGCTCCCGGGCCGACTGGAACACCGGTCCGGCCGCCTCGATAAAGCCGGTCTGCATCGCCATGGCAGCCAGCAGTCCCGGAGCGAAGAAGGCGACGTAGGAGCTGCCGTGCAGATAGCTGCTGCCACCCCGGTCCACCAGCTTGCCGAGCCCGGCGCCGATGGCGGCCAGGAACAGCAGCGGGTTGGCCACGCTGATCACCACGGTGCCGCGCCAGGTGCGGCGGTAGCGGTGCAGCCAGTAACTGAACTCCCTCAGCAGCGGGGGCGGGGTGTGGGAGGGGACAGCGGCGGAGGGCGGCGAGGCGGCCGAGGCCATGGGGGCGGGTCCCTTCTAGTCGACGAGGGTTCGGCCGGTGAGGGTGAGGAAGACGTCCTCGAGGCCCGCCCTGCGGACCAGTGCGGTGGTCGGGACGATGCCGCGGGCGTGCACGGCGGCCAGGGTGGTTTCGCCGTCGCCGGCGTAGAGCAGCAGACGGTCCGGCAACGACTCCACCCGGTCGGCGAGGCCGTCCAGCTTCTCCGCCGCCATGGCCTGCTCGCCCGGCGGGAGGCGCAACTCAAGTACCTCACGACTGGCATGGCTCTCGATCAGCTGCCGCGGCGTCCCCTCGGCGACGATGCGCCCGCCGTCCATGACCACCAGGCGGTCGCACAACTGCTCGGCCTCGTCCATGTAGTGGGTGGTCAGGATCAGGCTGACGCCCTCCGCCTTGAGCTGGTACAGCCGCTCCCAGAGGAGATGGCGGGCCTGTGGGTCGAGGCCGGTGGTGGGCTCGTCCAGCAGCAGGATCTCGGGTTCGTTGACCAGGCCGCGGGCGATGGTGAGCCGCCGCTTCATGCCCCCGGACAGTGCCGAGACCTGGTCGTCGGCCTTGTCGGAGAGCCGGGCGAACTCCAGCAGCCGCTCGGCGCGCTCGCGGACCACGGCGCGGGGCAGCCCGAAGTAGCGCCCGTAGATCAGCAGGTTCTCCCTGACCGTCAGTTCCTCGTCCAGGGTGTCGTCCTGGGGGACGACGCCGATCCTGGCCCGAATCTCCGAGCCCCGGGTGGCCGCGTCCAGACCGAGGACCCGGAGCGTGCCGCCGCTGAGCGGGGAGACGCAGCTGATCATGCGCATCGTGGAGGACTTTCCGGCTCCGTTGGGTCCGAGGAAGCCGAAGGCCTCGCCCCGGGTCAGGGTGAAGTCGATACCGTCCACGGCGGTGAAGCCGGAGGGCTGGTAGACCTTGCGCAGCGACCGGGCCTCCACCAGGTGCTTCGTCGGATGGCCTGTCAATGGATCGTCTCCCGGCTGTCGGCGGCTCATGCGGACAGTCGTGAAGCTACTGGCGATCGACAGTTTCCAGCAATCTATTTACAGCTTTGAGAAAATTGTCGACGACTCGACCGTGTCCGCCACCCGGCAGGAGGCGCCTGCGACTGCGGCGCCCGGGCCGGAGGCGGAACCTTGAAGGGAGAGGGTCACTCCAGCTCAGGGAGCCCATCATGCGCAAGGGCATCGCCGTTGCCGCTACTGCGGGCGTTCTCGTTGTCGCGGGATGCGGGGGAAGCGCCCACATCGCCACCAAGCCCGTCGTTTCGGCCAGCGTCCCAGCTCCCGCGCCCACGAGCGCCGCCGCGCCCCCGGCCACTGCCACCGCACCCGCACCGGCGACCGTCGGCGACACCGTCACAGTCCGGGCCACACAGCAAGGCACCACAGTGAGCGTGACCCTGATCAAGGTCGTCAACCCGGCTCATCAGGGCCAGTACCAGGTCGCTCCCCAACCCGGCAAGCACTACCTCGCCCTCCAGTTCCGCGTCACCGACACCGGCAGCGCTGTCTACAGCGACGCCCCGGTCAACTGTGTCTCCGTCTTCGGCAGCACCGCAGAGCAGTACGCCCCCACCGTCATCTCGGACCTTGCCGAGGGCGCGTTGCTCGGCAGCGCCGGGGAACTGCGCCTCGGCCAACACGAGAGCGCGGTTGGCTATGTGGTCTTCGAGGTACCCGACGGCACCAAGCTCGCGAGGATCCTGTACATCCCGGACAGCGGCTATTCCACCGACGCCGCGGAGTGGACCGTCCCCTGACTCGCCAGGAGCGCCAAGAGAACTCACAGGGGCCCGGTGCGCGGCAGACGCCGGCGTTCGACGGCCCGTCGTTCACCGGGGTCACCAACAGGTGGCCGTGCGAAGATCCTGTGACCGCGCACGACCGCTGAGGAGGACGAGAGTGTTCGCGATTTCCCTGGGTGACGGAGCTGAGCTGCGGCCGCTGGAGCCCTGGCAGGCCGAGGAGTTCCTCGCCCACATGGACCGGGGCCGCGCATACATCGGCCGACACGTCGGGCTCCCCGACGTCGCGGCCGACCTCGACTCCGCGCGGAGCTGGCTGCAGTCGTACGCCGACAAGAGCGCCGCCGACACCGGCCGGTTGTACGGCATCTGGCTCGATGGGCTCCTCGTCGGCGGCGTCCTCTTCAGGGTCTTCGACGCAGGTACGGGCAACTGCGAGGCCGGTTGCTGGCTGGAACCGGCCGCAGTCGGACGCGGTCTGGTCACCCGTGCGGTACGCGTGATCATCGACTGGGCGATTCAGGAACGCGGAATGCACCGGGTGGAGTGGCTGGTGTCCTCCGAGAACACGCCGAGTATCAACGTGGCCAAGCGGCTCGGCATGAGCCTCGACGGAGTTCAGCGCGAGAACCACCCCTACCGGGGCGTACGGCAGAACACGGAGATCTGGTCGGTGCTCGCACCCGAGTGGCGTTCCAGGCAGCCCGGCGAAACCTCCAGGTCAAAGCGCTAGCGCGACGGGACTCAGCCCTGGGCTTCGTGGGGGTCGCGGTAGTACCGCGGTACCACTCCGGCTTCCCAGGTCAGCCCCTGGGTACCACGGGAAGCCGGGCCTGGCGCTCGTAGCGTTGAGAGTGAGCCAGGCCGGGAAGCCCCGGCACCCGAGCGCGAGGGATGATTTCGATGATCGAGGCGCATCAGCTGACGAAGCGGTACGGGGAGAAGACGGCGGTGGATCGGCTGGACTTCACGGTCAAGCCGGGTACGGTGACCGGTTTCCTGGGGCCGAACGGTGCGGGTAAGTCGACCACGATGCGGATGATCGTGGGGTTGGATGCGCCGTCGGGTGGGTCGGTGCGGGTCAACGGGCGTCGGTATGCCGAGCATGGTGCGCCGTTGCAGGAGGTGGGTGCGCTGCTGGAGGCGAAGTCGATCCATCCGGGTCGCTCTGCGTTCAACCATCTCAACACCCTGGCGCTGACGCATGGGATTGCGCGTCGTCGGGTGGAGGAGGTCATCGAGTTGACGGGCCTTCAGTCGGTGGCGCGGAAGCGGGCGGGGGCTTTCTCGCTGGGGATGGGTCAGCGTTTGGGGATCGCGGCGGCGTTGCTGGGGGATCCGGCGACGGTGATGTTGGACGAGCCGGTCAACGGTCTGGATCCGGAGGGTGTGCTGTGGATCCGCAACCTGCTGACGGGGTTGGCCGCCGAGGGCCGTACGGTGTTTGTGTCCTCGCATCTGATGAGTGAGATGGCGCTGGTGGCGGATCATCTGATCGTGGTGGGGCGCGGTCGGCTGCTGGCTGATACGACCGTGCACGGTCTGGTCAACCAGGCGGGTGGTGACACGGTGAAGGTGGCCAGTGAGGATCCGGCGCGGTTGCGTGAGGTGCTGGCGGGTCCGGGTGTGGAGATCACCGGCCGGGCGGGCTCGGAGGAGCTTGAGGTGGCCGGGATGGCGGCTCGGTCGATCGGGATGAAGGCGGCGGCGGCGGGGATCGCGTTGTTCGAGCTGACCCCGCGGACCGTCTCGCTGGAGGAGGCGTTCATGGAGCTGACCCGCGACGCCGTGGAGTACCACGGCGCCACCACCGTCGCCGGGGCCGTGCAGGCGCCGGAGACCCTTGAGACCGCCGGGAGCGCAGCATGAGTACCGTGACCACCCAAGCGCCCACGACCACGCCCGCACAGGCGGCACGTCCCCCCTACAAAGTGACCGGGCCCCGGGTCCTGCGCGCCGAGTGGGCCAAGTTCTGGTCGCTGCGCTCCACCTGGATCACCCTGGGCCTGGCGCTTGTCTTCATGCTGGCCTTCGGCCTGATCCGGTTGGCCCGCTACAAGTCGATGGTCACCGGCGGCCCGGTGAGCGGGGACCTTGCCACGGCCAACGCAGTCGGCCTGTCCCTCTTCGGGATCAACTTCGCTCAGCTGGCGTTGGGCGTCCTGGGCGTCCTTGTCACCGCCGGCGAGTATTCCACCGGGATGATCCGCTCGACGCTCGCCGCCGTCCCGCGCCGCCTGCCGGTGCTGTGGTCCAAGGCCGGCGTCTACGGCGTGGTCGCCCTGATCGTCGGGACCCTCGGCGCGTTCGCCGTTTTCCTGTTCGGCAGCGGCCTCGTCTCCGGAACCCCCGCCGCGCTCTCGCTGTCCGGCTCGGGCGTGCTGCGCAGCCTGCTCGGCGCGGGACTCTACCTCGGACTCATCGGCGTGATCGGCGTCGCCCTGGGCGCGCTGCTGCGCTCGGTCGCGGGCGGCATCGCCGTCCTGGTCGGCGCGCTCATGCTCGTCCCCGGCCTGGTCTCGCTGCTGCCGAGTTCCTGGCAGAACGATGTCAGCCAGTACCTGCCCAGCAACGCGGGCCAGTCGATGTTCGCCCTGCACCACGCCGCGAACACGCTCACCCCCGGAGCCGGCCTCGCCGTCTTCGCCGGCTGGACCGTGCTCGTACTGGCCGGCGCCGCCTACCGCCTGGTGCGCACCGACGCCTGAGCAAGGGCACCACCTGTGGATGAGGGTGACCTTGCCGCGAGCACGACGACGGCGCCGCCGGGCCTGAGGCTCGGCGGCGCCGCGCTGTTCCCCACCGGGCTATTGGTTCCAGACCTGGAACTCGGAGATCTGGCCGGCGGGCCAGCCGGTGTTGGCAGTGATGGTGGCCCGCCAGTACCGCTGCGAGGTCGCCGGGAAGGTGATCGTGACGGTGTTGTTGGCCGACGGGGTGAACGTGTAGGCGGCCGACGCCTTCACGGTGGTGAAGGTCGACCCGTCCGCCGAGCCGAGCAAGGAGAGCGTCTCGTCGCGCGCGCCCCACGTGGCGGGCAGCTGCAGCACCACCCTGCTCACGGACTGGGACGATCCCAGATCCACCTGGACCCACTGGGGGAACACGTTGTTCGCGCTCTCCCAGTACGAGTTCTGATTGCCGTCGGTCACGTTCGACGACGGATATACGTCGGTGTGCGACGACTCGCCGGTCGGCCTGCCGGCGGCGAGGTTGGTGCTGACGGTGCCGGTTCCCGTGCCGGACAACGCCACCGTGGTCGGGCTGTTCGACGCATTGCCGGTGACCGTCAAGGACCCGTTCCGGGTGCCCGACGCGGTGGGCGTGAAGCTGACGTTGACCGTGCAGGAGGCGTTCACGGCGATCGAGCTGCCGCAGTTGTTCGTCTGGCTGAAGTCACCAGACGCTGCGACCGAGGAGACCGACGCCGCTGCGGTCCCGGTGTTGGTCACCGTCACCGCTTGCGAGGCGCTGGTCGTGGACACGGCCTGGCTGGCGAACGTCAGCGACGACGGACTCGTCGTCAACGCGGCGGTTCCCCCGGTGCCGGTGGCGGCGAACTGCAGACTGTTCACGTTCCAGCCGCCGTTGTCCTCGTCGAGGGTCAGAACCTGTTGCCCCGCGGGCAGCGTCACCTGGGTGGTGACGGTGGCCCAGTTCTGCCACCCGCCGGTGGCGGGGATGTTGACGTTGCCGCTGAGGTTGGTTCCCGACGCGTTGGACAGGTGCAGGGCGTCGGTCACAGCGCCGGGAGCGGCAACTCTCATGCTGACCGTGTACGTTCCGGCCGTGGCGACGTTGATGCTGTAGCGGAACCACTGGCCGCCGGTGGTCCAGCCGACGTCGTAGCCGCCGCCGGTATCCGTGGTCGTCTCCAGATCGACGCCGTCGGCGCGGTAGCTGTTGCCGGTGCCGTTGACGGACGTGACGTTGTAGGCGATGCTCTGGCCGCCCGTGTCGTAGTTCTCCGCCTGGACGACGCCGGGGACAGCGGCGGCGCTGCCGCCGTACGGTCCTTCCGGGCTGCCACCCTGCCAGCTGTTGCTGCTCGCCGTGGCGGTGAAGCCGCTGGAGTTGTTGAGGAACGGCGACATCCCGGAGCCCAGGCCGGTGACGGTGTTACCGGTGATGGTGGCCGATCCCGTGGGCGCGGGATAGAACGGCGGTGCGATCACGATGCCGTTGCGCCATGGCGAGGTGACCGTGTTGTTCTGCAGGAGCGTGTTCGTGGACGTGGAGAAGCCGATGCCGTCGTACAGGGCATTGACGACGGTGTTGTTGGTGGCGGTGACGTGGTCGACCACACCGACGTTCTGGCCGTCGCCGCCATTGCCGATTTGCAGGGCCGGCTGGCCCTGGCTGTAGCCGTTGCCGCCGGACCGGACGATGACGTTGCCGTTGACTGTGGCGGTGAGCAGGTCGTTGCCGTTGACGCCGAAGCGGCCGGCGCCCAGGCCGATGTAGCGGGCGGTGTCGGCGATGTAGTTGAACTCGACGTCCTGGTTGCTGCCGCCGTAGATGCCGATGCCCTTGCCGCCCCACGGGGCGATTACGGTGTTGTGCGTCATCGTGATGTGCGACATGGGCGTGTAGTAGGTCTTGTTGCCGCTGGAGTCGGTGTTGTAGTTGACCGAGTTGATGGCCATTCCGTCGTCGCCGGTGCTCCGCACGAAGTTGTTGGTCGCGGTCAGGTTGTTGCCGACGGAGTTGTTCAGCGACACGTTGTTGAGGTTGATGCCGTCGGCCCAGATCGCGGTGAGGCGGCTGTTCTCGACCGTGCCGCCGGTGCCGGACGCCCAGAAGCCGGACTCGACGTGCTGGCTCCAGATGTCGTTGGCGACCCAGTTGGTGCCGGAGGTGTCCATGGCGCCGCCGCCGCCGTCGACGGTGGCGCGGCTGGTGGCATTGGAGTCGAGGTGGAAGTCCTGGACGTTGCAGGAGGTCAGGTCGAACAGGGCGGCCAGGCCGACGCTGTTGGGCAGCGGGACGTCACGGTAGATCGTGCTGTACCAGACTCCGGCACCGGCGATGGTGATGCCCTGGGCACTCAGGCCCGTCGTGCCCTTCAGGTAGAACGTTCCTGCGGGGATCCACAGAACCTTGTTCTGGGACTGGGCCTGGTTGATGCAGTTCTGGATGGCCCCGGTGCTGTCGACGGCGCCGCTGTCACCGGAACCGTTCGTCGGAGTGTTGTCGGCCACCGCGCCGCAGCTGGTGATGGAGATGGAGTTGGCCGGTTGGGCCACCGGCGGGGGCGGGTTCTCCACGTCGACGACGTCGATGTAGTAGAACGCGGCCGTGTTCGCGGCGTCCTTCTTCAGCGTCAGGGTGCTGCCGGGGGCGATCGGCGCGCCGGTGATGAACGTGTGCGACTCGTCGAAGTACTGTCGCGGGTTGCCGTCGGCCGGGTTCTGGCTGCTGCCGTTGTAGTTGCTGCTGTTCTCGTAGAACCAGCTCTGTTTCGAGTTGAGGTTCAGCGCCTGCCGGAACGTGCCGTCGACGTAGAGGTCGAGCGTCGCGGTGCTGCCACCGCCCGTTGCGGAGTCCGGGATGCTCTCGCGGACGTTGACCGCGCTGATCGGCGCGCCGGTGGTGTTCGTCCATTGAACGCTCTGTCCGGTGCCGGTGAGCTGTACGTACGCGTGGCCGGAGGCTTCCACCGCAGCACTCGAGTATTGGCTGGTCGGCGCGGAGGTCAACGACACGACGGTGGCGCCGCCGGCGAGCGTGCCCGCTTCGCCCTCGAAGCTGGTGAACGGCACCGTCGCCCCGACGCCGGTGGCCGCAGCGGCCGGTGCCGCGCTGAACGAGGCAAGCGTGTAGCCGGTGAGTAACGCCGCGACGGCCACACTCATCCAGCGGCGCGGGGCGAGGTTCGGTGTGCGTCTCATCGAGGGTCCTCCCTGGCTGTGCACACGGGGGTGGCAGGCGTGTGCTGAGAGGAAACGTAACCTGACGGATACTTAGGTGCAATACCTCGATATAATTACGCAATTCTATGACCCACTAGAAAAATTCCACGACACCTCGGTCGGGACTCGATCACGCGGGCGGCGGCACCGAAGCATCAAATCGAGTGAAACTACGACGAAATCAGACGTTTCTTCGCGGGGTGGCAGTGCTCAGGGGTCAATACTCAGGGATCTCGCTTCCTGGTACGCGCACTTGTGAGGAGCCACCGACATGCATGAGCCGCCCCAGGTTTCCCAGGCCGCACCCTGTCTGCCGACACGCAGGCGCCTGCTGGCCGGCGGGGCTGCGGCTCTCGCTGCCGCGCCGCTTCTCGCCGCAGCGCCGGCTTCGGACAGCTACGCGGCCACCCGCCGGGCTGCCCCGCCCATCGACGACGCGTGCGGTCCCCTCACTCCCGAGCGCGTCCTGAAGTATCTGGTCGCGGGGAATCGGCGTTGGGTCAGCGGGCGGCTCGTCCACCCGCACCAGACCGTGGCGCGGCGCGAGGCCGTGGCGGCGGAGCAGCACCCCCTTGCGACTGTCTTCTCGTGTATCGATTCGCGGGTACCACCGGAGATCGTCTTTGACCAGGGCGTCGGGGATCTCTTCGTGGTGCGCACCGCTGCCCAGACCAACGACGGCCTGGTGCAAGGCGCGGTGGAGTACGGGATCGAGGAGGCATTGACGCCCCTGCTTGTCGTGATGGGACATCAGCGCTGCGGTGCGGTCAGCTTCGTAGTGGAAACGCTCAACGCGGGCCGGGAGGCGCCCGCGCACCTGGAGGACGTCGTCGAGGCCCTGCGGCCGGCCTACGAGGCGGCCAAGCCGATCCCCGGCGACCAGGTGGACAACACCGTACGAGCGCAGATCCGCCTCACCGTGCGGCAGCTACGCCACGACGCCATCCTCGAGCCGCTCGAAGCCGAAGGCCGGGCCCGGATCGTCGGTGCGTACTACTCCCTGGACACCGGGGCTGTGGACTTCCGCGTGGAGTGATGCCCTGTGGGTCTCAATCAATGGGTCTCCACGAACCCGCATTCCGGCTGAGACGAATCCGCCCCGCCCAGGCGCCAGCGCGTCTGGGCGCACTGCCTGAGCGGGAGTTGACGCTGCCGCGTAGCACGCGCGTCTGCCCGTACCGAGCGGTGCACGCCACAGCGGGCGCATACGGGGGCGGGGTCACCTCGCGGGTGCCCCGCCCCCGAGCGGACTCATTTCATCTTCGGCATCTCGCCGACCGCCCTGGCCGTGTCGATCACCATGAACGCCGCGCCCTGCTGGTCGGTGAGTGCGGCGAAGCGGCCGAAGGGGCTGTCCATCGGCCCGCCGTGGACCTCCCCGCCGAGCTTCTTCGCCTTGGCGACCGCCTCGTCGCAGTCGTCCACGCTGAAGTAGACCCGGATGTGGGAAGGGGTCTGCGGCTCCAGGTCGGCGCCCGTCTTCATCCGGCCGAGGACCGGATTCTCCGCGCCGGCCAGGCTGAACGCCTTGTAGTCCATCTCGGCCGCCGCGGGGTCGCCGCCCGTCTCCATCTCCTGGGAGCTGTACGGGAAGACCTTCGTCAGGAACGCGTCGGCCTTGCTCGGCTCCCGGGTGGCCAGCTCCGCCCAGCAGTACGAGCCCACCTCGCCGACCTTCTCGAAGCCCTTGTGGTCGCCCGGCTGCCAAACGCCGAAGACCGCGCCTGTGGGCTCCGTAGCGATCGCCATCGAGCCGAAGGTGCCCACCTGCATCGGCTCCATCAGCACCGCGCCGCCCGCGGCCTTGATCTTCTCAGCGGTGGCGGCTACGTCGGGGGAGGCGAAGTAGAGCGTCCACTGCGAGGCCGGCTCGTCGGCCCCCGGCATCGGCGGGACGACGGCCGCGACCGCCTTGCCGCCGGAGTAGGCCTGCGTGTAGTTGCCGAACTCGCTGACGGCGTCGCCGAAGGTCCAGCCCAGCACTTCGCCGTAGAACGCCTTGGCGCCCTCCACGTCCTTGAACATGGCGTCCGCCCAGCAGGGCGCGCCTTCCGGGAACTCAGTCATCATCGACTCCGTGTCCTCTGTATGTCCTGTACGCCGGTTTGTTCCACCCTAGGGGCGTCGACGCGTCAAGCCCGCGCAGACCCGGCCGACGCGCCGGGCCGGATCGGACGTGTGCGGTGCGACCCGTCCCACGGTGAGGCCCGGCCTGGCGCTTCGACGGCGAGCCGTCGTATGTCGCCTGGTCTTCCCGGGCAACGGCCGTTTCCCTGCTGGTCACACTGCTGTCGGCCGTCACCGGTAGGCTGCTTGGACAAGTCGGGTTCCGGGCTTCCGTGCCGGACGGGCCCTGGTGGCAACCGGCCTATGGAAGGTGTGCACGTGTCAAGGGCTGTGGGTCAGACGGGTCCTGCAGGTGAGGATGGCAAGCCCGACCCGCTCGGTGTGGGGTGGCTCGTACTGGTGTACAAGGTGCCTGCGGAGCCGACCCGGCTGCGCGCGGGGGTGTGGCGGAAGATCAAGGGCATGGGGGCCATCTACCTGCAGAACTCGGTGGCGGCCCTGCCACAGAGCACCAGTGCCGAACGTTCGCTGCGGGTGCTGCGCAACGAGATCACCGAGATGGGCGGCAGCGCCTCGCTGCTGGTGTCGCAGGTGCTGGCGGGCGGCGCGGAGATCGAGCAGGCGTTCAAGGCGGCCCGTGACGACGAGTACGAGGAGATCGTCGACCGGTGCGAGGATTTCCTCCGGCAGATCGAGAAGGAGTACCAGGCGGAGCACTTCACCTACGCGGAGTTGGAGGAGAACGACGAGGACCTGGTGAAGCTGCGCAACTGGTTCGCGAAGGTGCGGGACCGCGATGTGCTGGGCGCCTCGGGCGTGGCAGCGGCCACCGCGGCGCTGGAGAAGTGTGAGCAGGTCCTCGACGAGTACGCAACCCGCGTCTACGCCGAGGAGGGGGAGGGCCGCTGAGGCGGCTTCCTCCCCCTCCTGTCGGTCAGCTCTGACGGGCGGCCAGCATGACCCGGCGCACGGAGAGCCCGAGCAGCACGGCGACCACGATCGGGAGCAGCCACCAGGCGTTCACACCGGCGTGGACCAGGCCGGCCGTGGCGCCGAGGCCGACGACCACGCCGAGTGCCACTCTCCAGTCGTCGCCGACGATGAAGTCGTACCAGAACATGACGAAGGAGCGGATCCAGTTCATCGCAGGGTACCTTCCACGGGTGCGCTTACGGCTGCGGTCGGGACGGCGGTGCCGGCGGCTGCGCCGGTCCGGCGCAGCAGTGCGGTGTAGCCGATCGCGAGTAGCGCCACCGACGGGATGAGGACCAGCAGCGCCGCGTCGGTGCCCGGCCAGGTGACGCCCGCGCCTTCGGCGGACCAGAAGATGCCGAAGGCGGTGAGCATGGTGCCGACCGCGAACTTCATGGTGTTCTCCGGGACGCGGGCCAGAGGCGCGCGGACCGCGATGCCGGCGGCGGTGACCAGCACGACTGCCGCTGCCGCGCCAAGGACGGCGGTCGGGATGTCGTGCTGGTTGTTGCCGAAGGTGACGACGATGAAGGCGACTTCGAGCCCTTCGAGGAAGACGCCCTTGAAGGAGAGGGTGAACGCGTACCAGTCGCGGACGATGCCGCGGCCTCCGGCACCGGCGGCCTGGGCGGCGGCGACCTCCTTGGCGTAGGCCTCGGTCTCGTCGTGCAGGGCCTTGAAGCCGGATCCGCGCAGCACGGCCTTGCGAAGCCACTGCAGGCCGAAGACGAGCAGCAGGGCGCCGACGACCAGGCGCAGGGCGCCGAGCGGGAGCAGGCCAATGGCCGGTCCGAGTGCGGAGACGGTGACGGCCAGGACGAGCAGGGCGGACACGGTGCCCTGGACGGCTGAGCCCCAGTGCCGGCTGGTGCCGGCGGCCAGGACGATGGTCACCGCTTCGACGGCCTCGACGGCGCAGGCCAGGAAGACTGTGAGGAAGAGAACGTAGGAGGTCATGCGGTGCCCCCTGGAGTGATTGCGGGGTGACGGGGTGTCATGAGACCTCCAGCGATGTGCGGGTGGATACGGGCTCCGGCGAGTGCACGGGAGCCGGGGTGGGCGAAGGCTGCGGATCGGGGAACGCAAAGCAGCCTTCGGGGTCGAGTCGCAGGTGGACCTGCGTACCCCGAGGGTGGGCCAGGCGGTCGAAGACGCCGGTCAGCCGGGTGCCTCCGGGGAGTTCCAGTACGTGGTCGTAACCACGGCCGCGGTAGGCGGTGTCCACGACCGTCCCGGTCAGGTTCCCGGTCGCGGCCTCGGTGGCGGCCCCGGTGGTACCGACGAGGGTGACCGCGGCCGGGCGGATGAGGAGCCGGAGCGCCGCGCCCGCCGGAACCGAGTCCCGGGAGCCGGCCAGGACCACTCCGGCGCCGGTGCGCACGGATACGCTCCGTTCGTTCGAGGCAGCTGTCGCCTGTCCGGTGAGCTCACCCGCCAGTCCGGTGAACCGGGCCACGAAGGGTGATGCGGGGCGGTGGTAGACGTCCTCCGGCGAGCCGAGCTGGACCAGCCGGCCGCCTTCGAGGACGCCGATCTCGTCGGCCAGGGCGAATGCCTCGGCCTGGTCGTGGGTGATGTAGACAACTGTGGCACCGCTCTCGCGGGTGAGCGTGGAGATCTCCACGCGCAGCCGCTCGCGGAGGTCCGCGTCGAGGTTGGACAGCGGCTCGTCGAAGAGCAGCAGTCCGGGTTCGGCGACCAGAGCGCGGGCGAGGGCGACGCGCTGCTGCTGTCCGCCCGAGAGCTGGTGCGGGTACTGCGCTGCGTGCTCGCGCAGTCCGACCCGGTCCAGCGCGGCGTCCACGCGCCTGCGGGCCTCCTGGTCGGCCAGCCGACGCCGGCGCAGCGCGTAGCCGACGTTCGCCGCGGCACTCATGTGCGGCCACAAGGCGTAGTCCTGAAAGACCATCGCCAGGTCACGGCGATCCGGAGGGAGATGCGTCCGTCCGTGGGCCAGGAGGCGGTCGCCCAGGTGGATGCCTCCGGTGTCGGCCCGTTCGATCCCGGCCAGGCAGCGCAGCAGCGTGGTCTTGCCGGAGCCGGAGGGTCCGAGCAGGACCAGGAAACGTCCCGGTTGCACGCAGAACGAGACCTCGCGCAGGACGCGGGAACCGCCGAAGGACTTGCTCAGCCCTTCGACGCGAAGGTGGGATGTCATGCCACGGCCTCCAGGCGGTGGGCGGCGGGCAGCAGCAGGCGTAGCGCGCCCAGGGCGGTGGCGATCAGTGCCAGCACGCCGGCGACGACCAGGACCGTCATCGCGGCGCCCGCTCCCAGGTCGTAGCCCTGAAGTTGGCGGGTGATCGCAACGGACAGCGGTTCGTTCCCGGGCGGGGCCAGCAACTGCGAGACGGGCAGTTCCAGCAGGGTTCCGCAGAAGGCGATCAGCCAGGTCCACACCAGGGAACCGGCAACCAGCGGGAGTACTGCTCCGGTCCATGCCGGTACCGCGGAGCGTCCGTGGGTGCGGGCCGCCCACAGCAGGGAGTCGCTGACCTGGCCGAGGGATCCGGACAGCAGGCGGGCGGCGGAAGGCAGGGCCCCGGCGAGGTAGCCGAGAACCAGCAGCGTGGTCGTGCCGTACAGGTTCAGGCCCAACCGGGAGGCGATCGGCAGGTTGTAGGTGAAGATGTAGCCGCTGGCCAGCAGTACGGACGGCAGCGCGACCGCTGCCAGCAGCAGCAGATCCAGCACGCGGCCGGCGCCTCCCGAACCGCGCCGGGCCAGCGCCCGGCCGGCGACCGCGCCGAAGACCACCGCCGCGCAGGCGGTGATCGCGGCGAGCCGCGCGGAGTAGCCCAGTGCTGTGACCATCTCGCTCGAGTGCAGCACGTGCCGGAAGTTGTCCAGGCCGAGCCCGGCTGCACTCACCCTGCCCGCGGAGGGCAGCATGGAAGCGGCCCCTGCCCCGAAGGCCGGCACGCCCAGCGCGATGGCGAAGAACCCGGCGATACCGGTCAGAGCCAGCAGGTGGCCTGCTGGTGACAGGCGGATCCGCACCGCCGGGCGGGTCCGCCCGGACAGGACCGCGAAGCTGCGTCCGCGAAGCGAGCGGCGCTGGGCGAGCAGGGCGAGGGCGACCAGTCCGAGCAGCAGCCAGCCCATCGCCGAGGCCATCGGGAACTGCGCCGGGAAGGTGGAGATGGACTGTTCCATGGCACCGGTGGCCAGTGGGAAGTTCGCCTGTGCGGCGAGGGTGGCGGCCACTCCGTAGTCGCTGATCGACTCGGCGAAGACGATCGCGAATCCGGCCCACAGTCCGGGAGCAAGGATGGGCAGCAGCAGCCGGAGGGTGGCCGCGCGGCTCGCGCCGTGGGTGCGGGCGGCGTCCTCGAACTCCCGCCCCATGCCGCGCACCAGCGCGGACACGGCGAGATACGCGAAGGGCACGCCGCGCGAGGCGAGCACCCAGACCACGCCGAACGGGCCGAAGACCACTCCCTGGAGTGCCGTCGGATCATGGCCGAGCATCCTGGCGAGCACGCCCTGGGGCTCGACCAGCCAGGTCCATCCCAAGGATTCCAAGTAGGAGGGCGCCAGCAGCAGCGCCCACAGCAGCAGCCTCCACAAGCCTCGCCCGGCGACGGTGGTGCGCTCGGTGAGCCAGGCCAGCGCGGTGGCGATGGCAGTGGCCAGTGCGGCGGCGCCCACGCCGACCAGGCACGTGTCCAGCAGCGCGTGGGCGGTCCACCCGGTCAACACCTGGCGGAACGCGTCCAGGCTGAACCAGGAGTCGCCCTGCGCGAACGTCCGAGGCGTCACGGCGACCAGCAGAAACCCGGCCACCGGCAGCAGCAGCACGGCGCCGAACAGCAACCACGGCAGTGAGCGGGCGAGCGCTGCCGGCCCGTGCCCTGCGGAGCGACGGAGCGCCGCCCCGGCCGCGCCCAGTGCGCGCGGCCGGGGAGCGATGGTGGTGTCGACCATGACTCAGCGCACGATCGTGTTGGTGAACCAGGAGTTGATGCCGCCCTCCTTGGGGCCCCAGGTGTACGGGTCGATCGCCTGGGTGGGCACCGTGGACAGGGCGGGGAGTTCCGGGTCCGGCTGGACGCCCTGAACGATCGGCCAGAACAGCGAGTCGCCGTGGCGGTCGCCGGTCAGCATGGCCTGCTGGCCCTGAGTGCTGAGCACGAAGGTCGCGAACTGCTCGGCCTCGGCACGGACCTGAGCCGGTGCCTTGGCGTCGATGCCGAGCACGCTGGGAAGCGAGGTCACCTTGGGCAGATAGACCGTCTTGAGGTGGGGGTTCTTGATGCCGGTGGCGATTCCGGCCGAGCTCTGGACCAGGGCCGCCTTGATCTGACCGTTCTGCAGGGCGTGCAGGGTGTCGTCGTTGGTCTGGAAGACGTGCAGGCCGTTGCTCTTCAAGCCGGTGTAGAACGCCTGACCCTGGCTGTCGCCGCCGAGTTGGTTGAACATCCCGGCGACGAAGGGGTAGGTCGGGCCGGACACGGACGGGTCGTTCATGCCGATCGCGCCCTTCCAGGCCGGGGTCAGCAGTTCCTGCCAACTGGTGGGCGGGTTGGGCGTCCTGCTCACGTCGTAGACCAGGGCGGCGGTCACCGTCAGCCCGGTGGGCACATAGCTCTTGTCGGCGGGGACGACAGCCTGTCCGGCGGCGGTCAGGGTTGCGCTCGGCTGATAGCCCTTGAGCAGCATCCCGGCCTTGTCGAGAGCCGCGAACGCCTCGTCCCCGTCCACCCAGAGCACACCCCAGCTCGGGTTGCCCTGCTCGGCCTGGACCCGCGCGAGCAGCGGGCCGGTGCTGTCGTCCACCAGCTTGGTCGGGATGCCCGTAGCCTTCTGGAAGGCATCGGTCACGGTCTTGTCATAGCCCTGGGCCGAGTACACGACCAACGGCACCGGAGCCGAGCTCGCTGAGGGGGTCGCCGCTTGGCTCGACCCGCCGCAGCCGGTGGCAGCCCCGCCCACCAGAGCCGCGACGACCGCAGCCAGGGCGGCGCGCTTCCGCTGCGCGGTTACTACTGTTCGAAGAGACATGTTCGCTCCAGCACGTTGTGATTCTAACGACGGTTAGAACCGTGGAGTGACAGGTGAAACTTCAACCGTTCCCTACGGTGGACGTCTCGTGAACTGGGCACGAACATGTCGGTTGCAGCAAGCCCGAAGCGCGGGGATGCAAAGGTGACCATGACCGGAGCTCGGCGGAGTACCGTACGTGCATGGCCCGCGGACGCAGCGCGTACAGCCAGGCGCTTTCCACATTCGATCAGGCGGCGATTCTCGCGTCGCTCAGCGACGACGTGACGATCCGGGTCGCCGTTCACGACGAGCCGCTCAGCGGCAAGGACACCGCAGACTTCCTGTTCGGAGTCCTGACCGAGGAGTTGGCCCCCTTCGAGCTGGTCGAGGAGATCATAGAAGGGGACAAGAGTGTCATTCTGTTCGAGACCTCGTTGCGCGGAGTGCCGGCGCACGGGCTGAACGTTGTCGCGTACCGACCCGACGGACTCGTCGGCGAATTGACAGTCTTCTTCCGTCCGCTTGCTGCGCTCCAACTCGTCGCCGAAGTCATCGGTGGCCACATGGCGCAGCGCTTTGGTCCTGTCCAGGGATTGCACTGAACGACCGGCTCGGACGGGTACTAGGTGCTGTGCATCAGGGCGACCGACGGGATGCAGGCGGTCGGCGCGTTCTGCGGCGGGTCGTCGGCGGCACAGCGGACCCTCGACGCGCGTTGCACACAGCGGTCGAAGGCTCCCGGCCCGCCGGGAGCCTTCGACCCTGGTATCAGAGGATGGCGGTGAGCAGGCGCAAAACAACTCCGAGCAATTCCGCGAGCATGGGGGTCTCCGTTCTGTGAGATCCGGGCCCTGCACGGGCGAGACGGATCGTTCGTTTTGTAGGTAGGCACGTGCCGGAGCTGTGTCCCGGCGTCGAGCGGCGGCTTTGGAGCATGCCGCTGCGCGGAGCACACGGGAGAGCGCCCCTCGACGAGCTCGACCCTAGGGCGCGGACGTGGTCCGCGCCCGTCGGTGAGGGCCGAATGCGTCCCCGGCGTCGCTCGCTCGGGCGTGTTGAGTACTGCGTTTGGCAGTACTCCTTGCCTCAGTCGGCGATGAGATCAGAGTCGTTGCCTTCAGCGTCGGCGAACGTCGTCCAGTTCCTTGAGGGCAGGCAGGCTCAGATGGCGGTGCGGCCGCCGTCGACGGCGACGGTCGCACCGTAGCCGGCCTTCGACGAGACGAGGAACGCGACGACCTCGGCGATCTCGGCGGGTTCGGCCGCGCGCTTCATCACGCTGGTCCGTCGGCCGCAAGCCGCTTGGCGACTGCCCGGCCGATGCCGGGCGTGGCCCCGGTGACCAGGGCAGTGATGGGGTGCACGTCGAGGTTTGCGCGTTCCACGGACATGGGATGCACCTTTCGGACTTGTTGCCGCACACGCCTCCTCGAACGACGTTAGTGAGCCGACGTGACCCTGCACTGCGCTGTTCTCGACGACTACCAGGGCGCCGCCCTGACTCTCGCGGACTGGACACCGCTCGCAGGGAGAGTGGAAGTGCACGTGCTGCGCGAACACCTGACGGACCGGGAGAAGCTGGTCGCCGCACTCGCGGACTGCGACATCGTCGTGGCCATGCGGGAGCGGACGCCCTTCGACGCGGAACTACTGCGCCGCCTGCCACGGCTGCGGCTGCTGGTGACGACGGGCATGCGCAACGCCTCCATCGATCTGGCGGCAGCGGCCGCTGCGGGGGTTACCGTCAGCGGCACAGCCAGCAGCTCCACTCCGCCGGTGGAGCTGACCTGGGCACTGATCCTGGGCCTGGCCCGGCAGCTGACGGTCGAGAACCGGGCACTGTGTGAGGGCGGCCCGTGGCAGTCCACGGTGGGCCAGGATCTGCACGGCCGGACGTTGGGGCTGCTCGGGCTCGGCAAGATCGGCAGCCAGACGGCACGCATCGCCACCGCCTTCGGCATGGAGGTACTCGCCTGGAGCCAGCACCTCAGCGCCGAGCGCGCAGCCGCCGAAGGAGCACAACTGGCGGACAGCAAGCACGACTTGCTGCAACGCAGTGACTTCGTGTCGATCCACCTCGTGCTCTCCGAGCGTACGCGTGGTCTGCTCGGGGAGGCGGAGCTGCGCGCCATGAAGCCCCACGCCTATCTGGTCAACACCTCGCGTGCCGGGATCGTCGACCAGGCGGCGCTGCTCCGCGCCCTGCGGGAGGGCTGGATCGCCGGGGCCGGCCTCGACGTCTTCGAGACCGAGCCGCTGCCCGCCGACGACCCCCTGCGCTCGCTGCCGAACGTGCTCGCCACGCCGCACCTCGGCTACGTCACCGAGCAGAACTACCGCACGTACTACGCGGACGTGGTGGAGGACATCGCCGCCTTCCTCGCCGGCAACCCGCTTCGAGTGGTTGAGACGGCTTGATCCGATGGGACCGCAGTAGCTGGTTGCTGAGCCTCGAACTGTGCGTTCGCGCGGTGTGTGCCGGTCTCGCTGTCGGGGGGCCCGCGGGCGGTGTTCAGGGCGTCTTCTCCTGGGCGTCCTGAACGTCGGTTGCGTCGGTCGGGAGCCGGCCTTCGGCGGCTGTCGGGGCGGCGGTCTCCCTGGGTGGTCGGCCGCGTCTGGGCATGGCGCCCACATTCCCGGGCAGGCGTCCGGCCTGGGCAAGCGCCTGGCGCAGCACGTACTCGATCTGCGCGGTGGTGCTGCGCAGTTCGTCGCCGGCCCAGCGGGCCAGTGCGTCGTGGACCGCCGGGTCCAGGCGTAGCAGGATCTTCTTGCGTTCGGTCACCTGTGGCGCTTACTGGTAGAGGGTGCCGGTGTTCACTACCGGCTGGGTGGCGTGGTCGCTGCACAGCACTACCAGCAGGTTGCTGACCATGGCGGCCTTGCGTTCCTCGTCGAGGTCGACGATCCCTTGGTCGGCGAGGTTGTCCAGGGCCATGCGCACCATGCCCACGGCTCCTTCCACCAGGCGGGTGCGGGCGGCGACCACCGCGTCGGCTTGCTGGCGGCGCAGCATCGCCTGGGCGATCTCGGCTGCGTAGGACAGTCGGGTGATACGTGACTCGATCACGTGGACGCCGGCGGAGGCCACTCGGGCGGTGATCTCCTCGGAGAGCTGTGACGTGATCTCCTCGGCGTTCTGACGCAGCGACAGGTGTTCGTCGTGGCGGGCGTCGTAGGGGTAGTTGCCGGCGATGTGCCGGACCGCGGTCTCGGTCTGGATCGCCACGAACTGGACGAAGTCGTCAACCGCGTACACGGCCTGGGCGGTGTCGGCGACCTGCCAGACCACCACCGCGGCCATCTCGATCGGGTTGCCGTCGGCGTCGTTGACCTTGAGTACCGCGGTCTCGTGGTTGCGGATCCGGGTCGAGACGCGCCTGCGCTTGGTGAAGGGGTTGACCCAGCGCAGCCCCGTGTCGCGCACGGTGCCGGTGTATCGGCCGAACAGGGAGACCACTCGGGCCTGGCCCGGGGAGACGGCGGTCAGCCCGGCCAGCACCAGGACCCCGAGCACGATCAACGCCGCCGCGAACTTCCCGGCGCCGCCGGTGGAGTTCGTGGCCAGCACCGCGCCCGCGACGACCAGGGCCAGGCCGCCGGCCAGCCCCAGCCCGCCGGACCAGGCGCGCGCGGGGCGCTCGCTCACCGGCGACTCCGGCATCCGGGCCTGGATCCCGCTGGGCTCTTCTGCAACCATCTGGCTGCCTCCTCTTTGTATTGCTTCATGCTCTGGATATTGCTTCATGCTCTGGCAGGACGATCCGACGTGTCGGTCCGGGCTCGGGACCGTACTGATGGCGCGCCAGCTGTGGGTCAGTGGGCGGTGCTGGGTTTGGTGCCGGTGATCAGGCGTTCACGGTCGAAGAGCTTCGCGACGACGCGGTAGGCGGCGAAGTCGATGACCAGGAGGACGCCCGCGAAGGCGAGAGCGGTCGTGAGCGTCGGCTTGATCACGTTGAACGACATCAGTGCGATCACGGCAATCGGGGGCAGGCTCGCCAGAGTGCTCAGCTGCTGGGCCACGCGCGTGTCGTTGGCCTTGGTGGAGATGGCGAGGCCGACCCAGACCGCCCATCCGGCCAGCAGCGGGATGTAGAAGACCTCGGCGAGCAGCTGCGGCGCGTGAAAGACGGCCGTGGCGATCACCGGATTCGCGCCGATGCCCACGATCGCCAGGAAGACGCCGAACATGAGGTAGGACAATCCGACCGCGGGGATGAGGTTCGCCACCGCCTTGCCGATCAGCAGTTCCTCGCGGCGGATCGGCGTGGTCAGCACCGGCTCCAGAGTTCCCTGCTCTCGTTCGCCGACCACCGAGTTCGCCGCGATGGTGGCAGGGATGAGGACCGGGATCAGCATCAGGAACATCAGCCCCAGGCCGACCTGAAGGTCAAGCTTCTGGCTGTCCGCGGCCGCCTTGCTCGCCAAGATGGTGGTGGTTGGCGAGACGAGGAAGAAGACCGGCAGGACCGCCATCGTGGCAAGGATGAAGCGGTTGCGCCGGAACTCGGTGAGCTCCTTGCGGACGACCGCAGCGATGTGATTCGTCGTGGTACTCATCGCGATCCGCCTTCCTGGTCCTCGACCAGTTCGAGATAGACGTCCTCCAGCGAGTGCTGCGATTCGCCGATCGACAGCACGTCGGTCCCGGCGGCCACCAGGGCGCGGACCACCTCGGGCGCCGCCTGCGCGGGATCGGACACCTCAAGCACGTAGCCGGCCGTGCCGTCGGCCGGCCGGGCGTCGGCCCGCCAGCCCTCGACGGCGGGCAGGTCCGTGAAGACGTGGCCCGGGTCGGTGAGCGGTGCGGCCGTCGTGATGTCCAGTGACCTGTTGAACAGCGTGTGGCGCAGTTCCTCGGGTCGGCCGATTGTCTGCAGGCTGGTGTTCATGATCGCGATCCGGTCACACAGGCGCTCTGCCTCGTTGAGCCGGTGGGTGGTGAGGAAGACGGTGACGCCGCGCTGCCGCAGCGAGTCAATCAAACCGTGCACCTCGTGCGCCGCCACCGGGTCCAGGCCCGAGGTCGGCTCGTCCAGGAACATGACCTCCGGATCGTTCAGCAGCGTGCGGGCCAGGGCGACCCGCTGGCGCAGGCCCTTCGACAGACTCCCGCACGCGTCCTGAGCGCGGTCGACGAGGTTGACGGCCTCCAGTGCCTCCTCGATCCGGGCCTCACGGCCTGCAAGACCGTAGAGACGGGCGAAGAACTCCAGGTTCTCCCTCACCGTCAACCTCCGGTACAGACCGGGGGCCTCCGGCATGATCGAGATGCGTCGGCGGATCTCCGCCTCGTTGTCCGCGGTCAGCGGGATACCGGCGACCACCGCCGACCCGGAGGTCGGCGCGATCAACGTGCCCAGGATCCGCACCATCGTCGTCTTACCCGCCCCATTGGGGCCCAGGAACCCGAATACCTCGCCGCGGGCGACGCTGAACGAGACATCGTCAACGGCGATCCGGCCGCCGAAGTGCTTGGTCACGTGACTGACCTCTATCGCCGCCACTCCGACCGGCCCCGGCTGCGCCGCCCCACTACCGCTGAACGGCGGCGCGGGCGTTGCACCCGGCGCCGTCGACTGGTCAGTGTTGTTCGTCCGTTGTGCGGTCGACCGCCGACCCGTGCCTGGTCTTCTCATCCGGCTCATCCTTCGACTGCAGAGTAGCGACACCAGAACCCGGTGCCTCCCGCAACGAGCTGGGCACCTCTTCGCGGCCCCATCTCATGTTCTAGCATAGTGATATCACTTTTCTGGCCCAGTCGCTCCCCTCCTGGACCGTATTCCTGGCCGGATCGGAGCGCGGTCGCGTGGAGTGCCTGCACTGGGTGATCTTCGACGAGTGCGAGCGGCAGCCCGGAGTGGGGAATCAGGCGGCCCGCGGAGCCCAGTAGGCACGAGGCGTGCGCGAGCCGGGATCTGCGTGCGCCAACTGGATTCCTCCGCACGGGCGTTCACCTGCGCCCTCGCGTGTCACTACAATCTGCTACCGCGCGATGACGCAGGTGATACAACTGGACACATCCACTCGAAGGTGGAGCAGGGCGCCGATGACGGTGACGCCAAGGGGAGAGGCCAGCACTCCATCGTCACCGGCTTCATCCCGCGCGACACGCCACACTGGAAGCTGAAGGTCCTGCCGGCCATCGCGGAAATCATGCTCCCTGACTCACAGACCGGGATCCGGGGCATGGCCGGCGCCGTCACCGACTCCGACCTGGAGAGGAAAGAACCATGACCAGCACGGGCAACGCCTTCTCCGCCGCCTCATTCGCTGCCAGCGCCGCCGCCGCCGGTGGCTGGGTGCTCGACCCCGCTCGGACTCGCATCGGCCTGCACTCGAAGAGCATGTGGGGGATGGTCAAGGTCAACGGCGAGTTCTCCTCCGTCCGCGGCTCCGGCCAGGTCGCGCCCGACGGTTCCGTCGCCGGCGAGGTCACCATCGACGCCTCGTCCGTGGACACCAAGAACAAGAAGCGCGACGAGCACCTGCGCTCGAAGGACTTCTTCGACGTCGCGAACTTCCCCACGATCACCTACACCGTCGAGGGCATCTCCCCGCTCGACGGGAACCAGGTCACCGTCCTCGGCACCCTCACCGCGCGCGGCCACAGCGAGGCGCTGCCCCTCACGGCCACCGTCACCGAGGCGACCGCCGACGAGGTGACCATCGAGGGGGAAGTGCACGTGGACCGGTCCCGCTTCGGCATGATGTGGAGCCCGCTGAAGGTGGCCACCATGGACAACCGCATCACGGTGACCGCGAACTTCCGCCGGGACGCGAGCTGAGCCGGTGTCCTCTACTCACCGACCCCGCCGTCGACGTGTGGTCGGGTAGCCGGATCACGTTGCCGTGATCCGGCTACGGTCACCCATCAGCCGGCGTTGTATTCCTCGTCGGTGACGGAAGCGGGCTGCGCAGCAGCCCCGCTGGCGCGGGCACGAGGACGCGCCGGTCGGCAGGTTGGAGCGGCGCCCGATCGTGGTGCAACTCTCGGGTTGCGCGTAAACGCCCGACGTGCAACCCTGGAGTTGCATCCAATGGCGGCGGTGAAGGAGTCCCCTCATGAGCGAGGACCGGATCGAACGCGAAACACTGATCGAGGCACCCCTGGAGCGGGTCTGGTCGCTGGTGGCCGAACCCGGTTTCTGGGTGGCCGACAAGTCGAGCCTGCCCGGCACGGTGGCCACAGAAGGCGCGTTGCTGCTCGCGAAGAACCCCGAGTACGGCGACTTCCCGGTGCGCGTGGAGAAGGTCGAGCCGCCCACGTACCTGGCGTACCGCTGGGCCAGCGCGTTCCCCGGAGAAGAGCTGCGCGCGGACAACAGCACCCTGGTGGAGTTCACCTTGACCCCGGAGGGCGACAAGACGCGGCTGCGCGTCGTCGAGAGCGGGTTCGCGGCACTGGCAGGGTCCGAAGAGCTGCGCCGCAAGGCGGTGAAGGACAATACCGGCGGCTGGCCCCAGGAGCTCGACGCGCTCAAGACGCGCGCCGAACAGTCATCCGCGTGACGGACGAACGCCGCGGCGCCGTCGAGGCGGTCGACAGCGTCCTGGTCGCGCTGGCGGACCCGACGCGACGTCAACTGCTGGAACTACTCGCCGCACAGGACGGGGCCACCGCGACGACGCTGGCCGAACGACTTCCCGTTTCGCGGCAGGCGGTGGTCAAACACCTCGCCGTGCTGGACGCCGCCGGGCTGGTTTCCGGCAGCCGGGTCGGACGCGAGGTGCGGTACGCGGTGCGGCCCGCGGCGCTGGACGCGACGGCGCGCTGGATGGCAGGGCTCGCGGCCGACTGGGATCGGCGGCTGGCGAACATCAAGCGCGTCGCCGAGGCGGCGGAGCGGGACCAGCACTAGGAGGGTGCTGAAGATCTAGGCCGGATCAGGGAGCGGCGTCATGCGGCTTTGATTGCAAGGCGGAGGAGGAAGCCAACCGTGGTTGGTTGGCGACCGACGACAACGCGGCAAGCGGAGTCGCAGGGCGTCGCGAGCCCGGCCTAGATCTTCAGCACCCTCCTAGCTGGAAGCAGAGCCCATCGCCGCGTAAGGAGAAGGAGGACGCGATGCAACTTCGGCTTCGGTACGCCGCGCTGACGGCGACGCTCGGGCTCGGCGCCGCATCCTGGGTCGTCGCGGTCTGGCAGATGAACGGGATGGACATGGGCGTCGGGACCCGGCTCGGTTCGTTCACCTTCTTCGTCGCCCTGTGGGTGTCGATGATGGCCGCGATGATGCTGCCTGGCGCGGCTCCGGCAGTCGTGAACCGCGCTCACGCAAGCGGTCGGGTGCGCGCCGTGCCGCTGTTCGTGGGGTCGTACCTCGCCGTCTGGACCCTCGTGGGCGTCGCCGTGTACGCGTTGTACCGGCCGCACGGCTCCTTCGCCGCCGGCGTGGTCGCGATCGCGGCTGGTGTCTACGAGTTGACGCCGATCAAGCGGCACTTCCGCCGGCGCTGCCGCGAGAGCCTCCGCTCCGGATTCGAGTTCGGGCTCTACTGCGTCGGCTCGAGCATCGGACTGATGCTGATCCTGGTGGCGCTGAGCGTCATGAGCGTCACCTGGATGTCGGTGATCACCGTCCTCGTCCTCGCCCAGAAGCTACTGCCCGCGAAAGCCGCCGTCGATATGCCGCTGGCGCTGGCCATCGTCGGACTTGGATTCCTGATCGTCATCGCACCCTCGGCGGTTCCTGGACTCACGCCACCGATGTGAGACGTCATCAGTGGTGGGGGCGGCCACGCCCAACTGTTGCAACGACACAAAGGAGAAGACAATGACCGCTCACAAGACCGGAACGCGTGAGGATTGGCTTGCGGCCCGGCTGGAACTGCTCGACGCCGAGAAGGAGCTGACCCGGCGTGGCGACGAACTGACGCGGAGGCGGCAGGAGTTGCCCTGGGTTCCCATCGACAAGGAGTACCGCTTCGAGACCGATGACGGCGCAGCGTCCCTCGCCGATCTCTTCCGAGGACGCTCGCAGCTCCTCATTTACCACTTCATGTTCGGTCCCGACTACGCGGCAGGATGTCCGTCCTGCTCGGCGATCGCGGACGGCTTCAACGGCTCCGTCGTCCACCTCGCGAATCACGACGTCACGCTCTGCGCGGTGTCGCGGGCTCCGCTCGCGAAACTGCAGGCGTACAAGGGGCGGATGGGCTGGAGCTTCCCCTGGGCGTCTTCGTTCGACAGCGACTTCAACTACGACTTCGGGGTGGCGCACACCAAGGAGGAGTGGCAGTCGGGAGTCGTCGAGTACAACTTCCGCGCGATGGACGTGCGGCCGCCGGAAGCCGGCGAGGAGAATCCCATGCTCGCCGAAATCGCGTCCAGCGTGGGAACGGACTGGCCGACGTACCGACGAGAAGGGCCCGGTGTGAGCGCGTTCGCGCTCGAGGACGGCGTCGTCTACCACACCTACTCGGCGTACGAGCGCGGGGTGGACGGCATCTGGGGCATGTACCCGTGGCTCGACCGCGCGCCACTCGGTCGCAACGAGAGCGGTTTCTGGTGGCGCCGCCACGACGAGTACGACAGCCAGTGACGCGTGCGGAGGTAGCGCCGGCGCTGCTCGCCGCTGGTGCGGGCAGAGCGGAGAGCACCCGCGCTCATCCCCGGCACCGAAAACCAGGTGATCGGAGTCGCAACGGACTCGCACAATGACTCATGCTCATCGACCACTGGCCTCTGCTCGGACTGCGGCTGATCACGCCGCGTCTGGAGCTCCGCCTGCCATCGGGCGAAGAACTCTCGGAACTGGCCGACCTTGCGGCAGAAGGCGTCCATGAGCCGGACCGCATGCCCTTCTCCGTCCCCTGGACAGATCTGCCTCCCCGGGAACGGGCACGCTCGGTGGTTCAGCACCACTGGCTCCGACTCGGCAACTGGACCCCGGACAACTGGGCGCTGAACCTCGCCGTCTTCGAGCACGGCCAAATCGTCGGTCAGCAGACGATCGCTGCCCGCGACTACGCGTCCGTGCGTGAGGTCAACACCGGCTCCTGGATCGGCCTTCGGCACCAGGGACAGGGAATCGGTACCGAGATGCGCGCGGCCGTCCTCCATCTGGCATTCGCAGGGTTGGAGGCAGCCGAGGCGACCTCCGGCGCCTTCGTGGACAACCCGTCGTCGTTTCGGGTGTCCAGAAAGCTCGGCTACGAGCCGGACGGCATCGAGCGCATCACCGTACGCGGCCAGGTCACCGTCATGCGCCGACTGCGGCTCTCCCGGGCGCGGTGGGAGAAGCGCCGGCAAGCGAACGTCTCCATCGACGGTCTGGCAGCCTGTCTGCCCCTACTCGGCTTGACGGACAAGGCAGATGAACAGTGACCGACATCGGTGACGTCGTCGGCGAGATCTTCGCAGCCTGTCGATGCGACGGCCCGCAAGGTCAAGGCGGTTGTACGGGTGGCCCTTGCCGTCGATGACGCCGTCGAGCGGGAGAGAGCCACACCCGGGGTCCTGGGCCATCCAGACCATAGGGGCACAGGTATATCCGGCTGGTGCGCCTCGACGGTCTCCGGACTCGGTTCCCTGGTCCGGCGGGCCGATACCTGGATCTCGTTACCGGATCGTTATGCATGGCCCGGATCGTGCGACGTCGTTCGCCGGGCCCGCGACCCGCGTGCAACAGTGGGCGCTGGACGGTCCTGGGCAGGGCGCCCGACCGTCCCGTCCATGGTGTCCACCCACCTGCGAGGTCCGCGATGGCTCAGACGTCCGAAGACACGCGCCGGTCACTTCCGCCCGAAGGCCAGTCCGCCGAGTTGGGAGAGGAAGGGCTTCGCCGGTTGCTCGCCGGGCTCACCGCGGTGCGTGACGGGGACCTCTCCACCCGCGTGCCCGCCGAGGCAGACGGTCTGCTCGGCGAGATCGCCGGTGTCTTCAACGGCATGGTCGACCAGCTGTCGCTGGTCACCGCCGAGGTGACACGGGTGGCCCGGGAGGTCGGCGGCCAGGGGCGGTTGGGCGGCCAGGCCCGGGTACCCGGGGTGGGCGGAGTCTGGCAGGAGCTCACCACCAGTGTCGACACCATGGCGGGCAATCTGACCGACCAGGTCCGCAACATCGCCCAGGTCACCACGGCAGTCGCGGGGGGAGATCTGTCGCAGAAGATCACCGTCGACGCGCGCGGGGAGATCCTGGAGCTGAAGGAGACCATCAACACCATGGTCGACCAGCTGTCGGCGTTCGCCGGTGAGGTGACCCGGGTGGCGCGCGAGGTGGGTACGGAGGGCAATCTCGGTGGTCAGGCCACCGTGAGCGGCGTGTCGGGCACCTGGAAGGACCTGACCGACAACGTCAATGTGATGGCGTCCAACCTCACCGGTCAGGTGCGCTCCATCGCCCAGGTGGCGACCGCGGTGGCCAAGGGCGACCTCTCCCAGAAGATCACCGTCGAGGCCAAGGGCGAAGTCGCCGCCCTGGCCGAGGTGATCAACACGATGGTCGATCAGCTGTCGGCGTTCGCCGGTGAGGTGACGCGGGTGGCGCGCGAGGTGGGTACGGAGGGCAATCTCGGTGGCCAGGCCACCGTGAGCGGAGTCTCGGGCACCTGGAAGGACCTGACCGAGTCCGTCAATGTCATGGCGGACAATCTCACCGCCCAGGTCAGGTCGATCGCCGAGGTGACCACCGCGGTGGCCAAGGGCGACCTGTCGCAGAAGATCCGGGTCGACGCGCGCGGGGAGATCCTGGAGCTGAAGGAGACCATCAACACGATGGTCGACCAGCTGTCGGCGTTCGCCGGTGAGGTGACCCGGGTGGCGCGCGAGGTGGGTACGGAGGGCAATCTCGGTGGTCAGGCCACCGTGAGCGGCGTGTCGGGCACCTGGAAGGACCTGACCGACAACGTTAATGTGATGGCGTCCAACCTCACCGGTCAGGTGCGCTCCATCGCCCAGGTGGCGACCGCGGTGGCCAAGGGCGACCTCTCCCAGAAGATCACCGTCGAGGCCAAGGGCGAAGTCGCCGCCCTCGCGGGGGTGATCAACACGATGGTCGACACGCTCTCCGCGTTCGCCGGTGAGGTGACCCGGGTGGCGCGGGAGGTGGGCACCGAAGGCACCCTCGGCGGCCAGGCGCGGGTCCCGAACGTGGCCGGGACCTGGAAGGACCTGACCGACAACGTCAACTCGATGGCGAACAACCTGACCAACCAGGTCCGCAACATCGCCCAGGTCACCACGGCCGTGGCCAAGGGCGACCTGACCCGCAAGATCGACGTGGATGCGCGGGGCGAGATCCTGGAGCTGAAGACCACCATCAACACCATGGTCGACCAGCTGTCCTCGTTCGCCGCCGAGGTCACCCGCGTCGCCCGCGAGGTCGGAAGCGAGGGGCGGCTGGGCGGCCAGGCCGAGGTCGAGGGCGTGTCGGGCACCTGGAAGCGGCTCACCGAGAACGTGAACGAGCTGGCCGGGAACCTCACCCGCCAGGTGCGCGCCATCGCGGAGGTCACCAGCGCGGTCGCGGAGGGGGACCTGACCCGCTCGATCACCGTCGAGGCTCCCGGCGAGGTCGGCGACCTCAAGGACAACATCAACTCCATGGTCGGGTCGCTGCGCGAGACCACCCGCGCCAACCAGGAGCAGGACTGGCTCAAGACCAGCCTCGCCCGGATCTCCGGCCTGATGCAGGGCCGGCGCGGCCTCACCGCTGTCGCCGAGCTGATCATGGATGAACTGACTCCGCTGGTCTCCGCCCAGTACGGCGCCTTCTACCTGGCCGAGGAAACCGTGGACGGTGCCGAACTCGTCATGATCGGCTCGTACGGCAGCCCGGACGCGCCGAACGGGGCACCCCGGCGCTACCGGCTCGGCCAGTCCCTGGTCGGCCAGGCCGCCCGCAGCCGCCGCACCATCCTGGTCGAGGACCTGCCGCCCGGGTACGCCACCATCTCCTCCGGGGTCGGCTCCAGCGATCCGGCCGTACTGATCGTGCTGCCGATCGTGGTCGAGGACCAGGTTCTCGGCGTGATAGAACTCGCCGCGCTACGGCCGTTCAGCGGTGTCCATCGAGACTTCCTCGACCAGTTCGTCGAGACCGTCGGCGTCAACGTCAGCTCGCTGGTCGCCAACGCCCGCACCCGCGAGCTGCTGGAGGAGTCGCAGCGGCTGACCGCCGAGCTGCGCGCCCGCTCCCAGGAGCTCCAGGTCCGGCAGGAGGAGCTGCAGAACTCCAACGCCGAACTGGAGGAGAAGGCGGCGCTGCTGGCGGACCGTAACCAGGACATCGAGGCGGCGAACCTGGAGATCGAGCAGGCCCGCCAGGAGCTGGAGGCCCGCGCGCAGCAGCTGTCCCTGGCCTCGCTGTACAAGTCCGAGTTCCTCGCCAACATGAGCCACGAGCTGCGCACGCCGCTCAACAGCCTGCTGATCCTGGCCCAGTTGCTGGCGCAGAACCCGGGACGCAATCTGACGGCCAAACAGGTCGAGTACGCCGGTGTGATCCACTCGGCCGGCTCCGACCTGCTGCAGTTGATCGACAACATTCTCGACCTCTCTAAGGTCGAGGCCGGGAAGATGGACGTCAGCGTGGAGCGCTTCCCGATGAGCCAGCTCCTCGACTACGTCGAGGCCACCTTCCGCCCGCTGACCGGGCAGAAGGCACTGCAGTTCCGCGTCAGCACCGGTCCCGGAGTGCCCACCGAACTGGTCACCGACGAACCGCGGCTTCGGCAGGTGCTGCGCAACCTGATCTCGAACGCGGTGAAGTTCACCGAATCGGGCCGGGTGGACCTGGTGGTCGAGCCGGCCGCAACTGAGGAACTGCCCGACTCCTTGCGGTTTGGTCCGCCAGCCGTCGCGTTCCGGATCCAGGACACCGGCATCGGCATCGCCGCCGAGCATCTGGAGAGCATCTTCGGCGCCTTCCAGCAGGCGGACGGCACCACCAGCCGCCGCTACGGAGGAACCGGACTCGGACTGCCCATCAGCCGGGAACTGGCAGAGTTGCTCGGCGGCGTGATCGTGGTGCGCAGCACGCTGGGGGAGGGCAGCTGCTTCACGCTGTATCTGCCGCACGGCGCAGTCCCTGCCCACGATCCACTGCCACGGCAGGGCGCTCCCATCGCCGCGCAGTCCTTCACACAGGTTGACGACTCCCTTGCCGGGCGCGTCGTTCTGGTCGTCGACGACGACGCTCGCAACGTCTTCGCGCTCACCGGGGCGCTGGAGCTGCAGGGGATGCTGGTGCTGCACGCGGACAACGGCAGGTCCGGCATCGACCTGCTCAAGTCCCGTGAGGACGTCGACGTCGTGCTGATGGACGTGATGATGCCCGAGATGGACGGTTACGCTGCCACTGCGGCGATCCGTGAGATGCCGCAGTTCGCCCGGATTCCGGTCATCGCGGTCACTGCCAAGGCCATGCCGGGTGACGAGGCCAAGAGCCTCGCGGCAGGCGCGAACGACTATGTCACCAAGCCCGTGGACGCCGAGGACCTGCTCGCTCGGATCCGCCGCGCACTCCTCGTGCCCGCCCGCACCGCGGAGAGTCCGAACGGCGACGGCGCCGATGCCTCACGCGGTGGCTGACTTCTTGTGGTGGTCCGGCGACGGCGTGGTCGTCGTCGCGGTCGGCCGGGCGGTGAGATGGGCGAAGACGACGACGTTGCTGGAGTACTCCTGGGTGGTGCGGTCGAAGGTGCCACCGCAGGTGATCAGGCGCAGTTCGGGTCGTCCGGTAGCGGCGTAGATGGTGGTGTCGTCGAAGTCGTCACGTGGGATGACCCGGACGGTGTCGATGGTGAAGTCGGCGGTGCTGTGGTCGGCGCGTCGGACAGCGACCTGGTCGCCGGGCCGGGCGAGGCTGAGCGGGTAGAACACGGCCGGTCCGGTGCGGGTGTCGACGTGGCCGACGATGACGGCCGTGCCGCTCTGACCGGGAGTGACCGCACCGGTGTACCAGCCGGCGGTGTGCGGCAGAGCGAACGGCGGGGTGGCTACGGTTCCGTCCTGCGCACGCCCCACCGGGATCAACGGGGCGTCCAGGCCCAGTCGTGCGATGGCGATGCGCACGGGCGCGGACGGGGGCATCGGTGCCGGCGTCCCGAGCGGAGTGGGGGCCGGGTGGGTCGTGGTGCTTTGCGGAGCGGGAGTCGACTGCGTCGTGGGGGCGTGCGGGGCGTTCGTCCCGCAGGCGCTCAGGCCGAGGCCCAACACGGCGGCCGCGAAGCAGGTTGCGGTGGTGGCCGCGGTGAGGCGGCCACCACCACGAAGGTGCTTGTCAGCCACCGATGTGCCGGGTGAAGCCGGCGACGGCGGCGGCCATGCCGCCACCGCCCGCGTCGACGCCGTGGTGGTGGCACCACCGGTGGTCGCGGTCCCGGTGGTCGCGGTCGCGGTGGTCGCGGTCCCGATCGCGGTCGCGGTCGCGGTCGCACCAGCCGTGGTGGCCGTGGTGGCCGTAGTCCGTGTGGACCATGGCGATGGCGCCCGGGGCGGCCGCCTGGGCGGTGGCCGGGGCGACGACGCCCGCCAGGGCCGTAGCGGCTACAGCCGCGACCAGGGCCTTGCGCAGCAACTTCATGTATTCCTCCATCGTTGACGGGGCGGCGAAGAGCACGGCACCCCAGGTGAGCTGCCGTCAGTTGTTCCCATCCCGAGGCCAGGACGTCGCGTGCCGGTGTCGGTTCACACGATCGGATGACCCTGCGATTCGGGGCGGATGTCGGCGACGCAGACCGAGGGGAACCGGTCGGCCGCCTTCCGCCCGGTGCGCCCGATCGAGGGAAACTCGGAGAGTTGGCCCCTGGGCTCCCCACAGTGACGCGGGCACAGCCGTAGCGTCCCGAGTCATGCCGAGCAGAGGCCTCAGAGCCAGCGCGTTGACTGCCTCCGCGACGCTTGCGGTGCTCTGCTTGTGCGTCGCGCTCTGGGCCCACGGCGGATCCCCCAAGCGGCCCCCCGTCGGCGGCACGGCACGTCCCTCGTCTCGCCCGCCCGGGCACCTCGTCGGGGGAGACTCCGCAGCGGCCCCGCCGCCGCGCGGTACCGTGCCCCGCCGGCCGGCCGTCTCCCAGGACCTGGCGGTCAGGGATCTGAACCGGGTACTCGCGCGGGCCCACGGCAGGGTTGCTCTGGCGGCCGTGGACCTGACCTCCGGCGCGACCGTGGTCAGGGGCGGTATCCGGCAGAAGTTCGTCACTGCCAGCCTGGCGAAGGTGGACATCCTGACCGCGCTGCTGCTGGAGCACCAGGACCGACGCACCCGCCCTGGCCCGGCGGAGCGCGCCCTCGCCGCGGAGATGATCGAGAGCAGCGACAACGCTGCCGCCGACGCGCTCTACCGCGCGGCGGGAGGATCCGTCGGCGTGAACGCCGAGAACCGCCGCCTGGGTCTCTCCGGCACCACTGCCCACGATTCGCACTGGGGGCTCACCACGACCACCGCCACCGACCAACTGCGGTTGCTGCGCCAGGTGTTCACCGGCCGGTCGGAGCTCTCCAGAGCGTCGCGCGACTACCTTCAGTCGCTCATGAGCCGTGTGGAAGGCGACCAGAGCTGGGGAGTCAGCTCCGCAGCCGACCGCAACCGGTTCGCGCTCAAGAACGGCTGGCTCCCGCGCCCCGGCAACCAGCAATGGGTGATCAACAGCGAAGGCCAGGTCTGGCGCGGCGGACGCACCCTCTTGATCGTGGTGCTCTCCGAAGGCAACCGCACCCAGTCCCAAGGAATCGCACTGGTCCAGTCCATCGCCACGGCAGCAGCCGAAGCCCTCGACCCCGCGCCTGACCCGGTGCATCCCGCGACGGTGAGGGAGGACGATCCACCCCCCAAATCTGTCATGCGCAGATAAGCTCTACGCCGGGCTGTCGGAACATCAACTCTGTTATGGCCCACGGACAGCACGGCCCAGGACGACCACCGGCACCACCACCGCCGACGATCACGGGGGACTCCCATGCAGCTCCGAACCAGAGCATCCGTCGCCACCGCGGCTGCCCTGCTCGCTCTCTCCGCCGCGGCGGGCGCCGCACACGCCGCCAACCCCGCAGCCGGCAGCGGGCTGAGGCTGATCTCACCCGGCGACCCCTACGCCGCATGCGACCTCAGCTCCGACGGACCCGGCACCAATGCCCCCGCAGCCGAGGCCGAGCCGTATGCCGCCGCCAATCCGCGCGACCCGAGGAACGTGATCGGGATCTACCAGCAGGACCGCTGGTCCAACGGCGGCGCCCGTGGCCTGAGCGCCAGCTACAGCACCGACGGCAAGCACTTCACCCAGATCCCGCTGCCGTTCACCCACTGCGCCCCGGGCGGCCTCGCCTACCAGCGCGCCTCCGACGGCTGGGTCAGCTTCGGGCCCGACGGCAAGGCGTATGTGAGCGCGCTGGTCTTCGACGCCACCACCGCGCGCAACGGGGTCGCTGCCGCGACCTCCACCGACGGCGGGCGCACCTGGCAGCATGTCACCCCGCTGATCAGCGACAACGATCCGGCGATCGGGGACGACAAGAACTCCGTCACCGCCGACCCGCTGCACGCCGGGGTCGCGTACCAGGTGTGGGACCGCCTCGACCAGACCAGCACCTCGTTCACCGGCCCCGCCTACATCTCCGTCACCCGGGACGGCGGCCGCACCTGGTCCGCTGCCCGCCCCTTCGTCGACACCACCACCGTGCCGAACTCGCAGACCATCGGCAACGTCATCGTCGTCGACCGCCACACCGGCACCCTGTACGACTTCTTCAACTCGATTACCTATACCGACGCGACCACCAGCACAGTCAGCGACGTGCACTACGCCATGGTCCGCTCCACCGACCAGGGCCGGACCTGGAGCAAGCCCGTCCGTGTGGTCACCGACACCTCCGTGGCCGAGGTCGACCCCAATGCTCCCACCGACCCGACCAAGGCCCTGCGAGCCGGCGGCGGCCTGCCCAACGTCGCCGTCGACCCGCAGACCGGCGAGCTCTACCTCGCCTACGAGGGCTCCGACTTCACCGCGGGCGGGTACGACGCCATCCAGCTGGTGCACTCCACCGACGGCGGGCGGACCTGGAGCGGACCCACCCGCATCAACCAGGCACCCGCAGCCCCCGCCTTCACACCCTCGATCACCGTCGACGCCCACGGCACCGTCGCCGTCAGCTACTACGACCTGCGCTACCTCACCGCAGACAACACCACCACCCTGCCCACCGCCGCCTGGCTGCTCAGCTTCCCGCGCGGCGGCCAGGACAGCCCCGTCGAGCGCCAGATCACCCCGGTCTTCGACTGGCTCCAAGCCCCGGATGCGGGAGGGCATTTCCTCGGCGACTACGAGGCCCTGATCACTGACGGCCACGCGGTGCGCCCGGTTCTGGTGGAGACCAACAATGCCGACCCCCTGAACTCCACCGACGTCTTCACCGGCACCTTCCAGCCCACCACCCTGCGCGGTTCGGCAGCTCGGACGACGGGGCCGACACTCCACACGGCGGTTACACACCACCTCGTCCAGCGGTTCCGCCGCTGACCAACGGGTGCCTTGGGCCCAGGCGTATGCGGCGGACCCCCACCGCATCCGCCTGCCCGGTCTGCGGATGCGCGCGCCGGGTGGGGTCGCGGGTGGCGGAGGGCCCGACTAGCCGTCCAAGCCCGTTCGGGGCCGCAACGCCCAGATATCACCCGTTCGAGTGACGCAAGGCGCGGGCGTGGTCAGACGACGTCGCACAATTGCCCCCATGTCGATCAGCGACGCCAGGAACCCGGCGCCAGTGCCCTCGTCAGCGACGGGTGCCCGGGCCGAGGCGGCCTCGACCGCCGGCGATCCCGCAGAGGCCCGGACCGCTGACATCATCGCCGCGCTGGTCGAAGCGGTCCATGCTGGGGACGACGCAAGGGCCGGTGTCCTGCTGCGGGCCATGGCCGACTGCGCGGACATGGCCGCACTGTATGCGCTGAGGGACGCATTGGAGCGCAACCTGGCCGGCGCGTGAGGTTGCAGTCCGCACCTCGGACCCGCTGCCACCAGCGGCTCCACCCTCGGCTCCGATGCCCAGCATGCGCCCGGCCCCGGGTAGGACGTGCCCTCGGGGCAGGGGAAGCGCTCAGCCGACCGATCGACCGCCCACGTGGTCGCGGGCCGCCGCCGGCCTACGTCATCACTGCCAGTCGTGCGCGGTCCCGGTGGGCTCGACCCACGGCTCCCCGCGTGTGGCCGCCACGGCCTGGCCGACAGCGGCCATGCAGGGTGGGCAGTAGCGGTCCCTGGCCGCGCCGCTTCCGCCGGGCGACGGGGGCGGGGACACGCGCCCGCACAGAGTGGCGGCCGCGTCCTTGGCCTTCACGTGCCACAGCAGCACCGGGATGTCGGCGGCCGGGTCATGTTCAGCGAGCAGCTCATACACAGCGGATCTCCCACCAATGGTCATGCGGACGCCCCGCGGTGGACGTTCCGACGACGCTCCGTCCCTGACGACGCTAAGCGCCCGCTCCCGCAGTCGCGCGCCGAGGCGGCAGGCGAGTGACACCGGTCGCACGCGACGACTGGGCGGGTTATCAGAGGCGTAGCCGCCGACGGGCTTGTTGCGCGGCGGGCGTCGCGTCTGGCGAGCCGCTCAATCGTTCGACTAGCTGGACCAGTTCGTCGATGGGGCGCTGGGCGGCCGCGGCGTGCAGGGCGTGCGCGGGTGGGGAGTCGCCGAGCAGGGGGACCATTGCGGCGACGTCCTCGACCGGGCGCATGGTCGCTGCCGTGTTGAGGACTTCCTGAGCGTAGAAGAGCTGGTCATGGTCGTTCAGGATCGTCACCAACCGGGCGAGTTCTTCGACGCCGCGCTGGGTCGCTGCGGCGTGGAGGGCATCCGCGGCCTGGTCGTCCGAAAGCAGGGGGACCATCGCGGCGACGTCTTCGACCGGTCGCACGGTCGCTGCCGTGTTCAGGATCTGCTGCGCATAGGAGGACTGGTCTCTTCCGTTGAGGATCGTCACCAGCTGGAGCAGTTCGGACGTCGGCCGCTTGCCGGCCACGGCGTGCAGCAGGGGCCCGGTGCAGTCGGGGTGACGCCCGTCCACAGGCCCTGCCTTGGTCTCCTGGTCCCTCGGAGTGATTGTGTCGCTTGTGGACATGGCGCGAGCCATCGGATGCCTCCTGGTGCTGGCGACCACACATCAAGCGACGGGCTGCCAGGGACCCGGCACTTCGAACAAGCAGAATGCTTCTCCGGGAGGCCGCTATTGTCGGGCTCCACCTCCCAGCGTGATGGCTCCATGCGCTACCGCCACCCGCATGGCGCATCCGGGCGAAGCCCGCACACTCCTCAGCGGACCCCGGACAGTCTCAGTCGGTCCAAGGCATCGGCGGCTGCGTATCAGTCCTTCTCGGGCAAGTAGTGCGATGTCCCGGTCTTTCTGAGGCACTGTCGCCGTACCTTCGCTACGGTCGCGGTGCCGCGTCACTGCTTGGTTACAGGAGCTGGGATGAGTACAGGGCCGGATGGTGCGCCTCGTGAATTACGGCCCGTGACGTGGTCTCCGACCCTGCGGAGGTCTACGGCACTGCCGACGTCTCCGGCGATGTCCGGGAAAGGCAATTCATGACCTCGCGCCCGCGTAACTCACAGTCCGGCCCCAGGGCGGCCCGGACGCAGGGCCGCACCCAGCCGCAACCGCCGCCGTACCTGGGCAGCACCGAAATGAGGGTGCTGAAGGCTCACATGGCGTTCGTGAACCGGCTTCCCAAGCCGTACCGGCGCATTCCGCAGCCCTGGCACTTCATCGCCAAACTGGCCACGGTCGCTGCCTTCGCCTATGCCTTCTGGGGCGCTATCACGGAGATCGTCAGCGCGATCCTCTCCCTGCTCCTCCTGCTCGGCATCGGCGCCTTCGCGCTGGCCATGATCGGGGGCATGTTCAAGCACTCCGTGAGCGAGGAAGGTCGAGAAGAAGAGGAGCGTTGGTACGAGGAGAATGACCCGCGCGGTAACGGCCCCAGCGGCGCCATCTAGCGTCTCGACGTGCGCCGCGATGCGAGAGCTCGGCTGAAGGCGAGGTCCGGTAGCGCCTGCCGATCACCGTCTACGGCGCCCATCCGGCCTACACCTCTAGAATTGCGGCGTCGTGTCGCGGCGGGGGTCTGCCTCGTCCGGGTGCCTGGCGGCACGCACGGTGCGGGTTTCTGAGGAGAGTCGATGGCTGCGGTTGCGGGCGGGCAAGCACGGACGGTCAGAGATGGGGACGGCTCGTCGAGTGAGCCGGGACTGGGTCGGTTGCTGGCTGGGTTGACCGCCGTGCGGGACGGGGACTTCAGCACCCGGCTGCCGGAGGGTGCGGAGGGGCTGCTCGGCGATATCGCCGCGGTCTTCAACGGGATGGTGGACCAGTTGTCGCTGTTCACCTCCGAGGTCACCCGGGTGGCGCGGGAGGTGGGAACCGAGGGTCAACTCGGCGGCCAGGCCGAGGTGCCGGGCGTCTCCGGGACGTGGAAGGACCTCACCGACTCGGTCAACGCCATGGCCGGGAACCTCACCACCCAGGTGCGCGACATCGCTCAGGTGGCCACCGCCGTGGCCAGGGGCGATCTGTCGCAGAAGATCGACGTTGCCGCCAGGGGCGAGATCCTGCAGCTGAAGAACACCGTCAACACGATGGTCGACCAACTGTCGTCATTCGCCGACGAGGTCACCCGGGTCGCGCTGGAGGTGGGCACCGAGGGACGGCTGGGTGGCCAGGCGGAGGTGACCGGGGTCGCGGGCGTGTGGCGCGAACTGACCGACTCGGTGAACTTCATGGCCGGCAACCTGACCGACCAGGTCCGCAACATCGCGCAGGTCACCACCGCGGTTGCCAAGGGCGACCTGTCCCAGAAGATCCAGGTCGACGCGCGCGGCGAGATCCTTGAGCTGAAGAACACCATCAACACGATGGTCGACCAGCTCTCCTCCTTCGCCGACGAAGTCACCCGCATGGCCCGGGAAGTGGGCACCGAGGGACGGCTCGGCGGTCAGGCCCAGGTATCCGGTGTGGCCGGTACCTGGCGTGACCTGACCGACTCTGTGAACTCCATGGCCGGCAACCTCACCGACCAGGTTCGCTCCATCGCCGGCGTGGCGACCGCGGTCGCCAGGGGCGACCTCACTCGCAAGATCGACGTCGATGCGCGCGGCGAGATCCTCGAGCTCAAGACCACGATCAACACGATGGTCGACCAGCTGTCCTCCTTCGCCGCGGAGGTCACCCGGGTCGCGCTCGAGGTGGGTACCGAGGGGCGGCTCGGGGGCCAGGCCGACGTCGTCGGGGTCTCCGGGACGTGGAAGGACCTGACCGAGTCCGTCAACGTCATGGCGGACAATCTCACCGCCCAGGTCCGGTCGATCGCGCAGGTCACCACCGCTGTGGCGCGTGGCGACCTGTCGCAGAAGATCCGGGTCGACGCCCGTGGGGAGATCATGGAGCTGAAGGAGACCATCAACACGATGGTCGACCAGCTCTCCGCCTTCGCCGACGAGGTCACCCGCGTGGCCCGTGAGGTCGGCACCGAGGGCAACCTCGGCGGCCAGGCGACCGTCCGCGGCGTCTCGGGGACCTGGAAGGACCTGACCGACAACGTCAACGTCATGGCCTCCAATCTCACCGGCCAGGTGCGCTCGATCGCCCAGGTTGCCAACGGGGTTGCCAAGGGCGACCTGTCGCAGAAGATCACGGTGGAGGCCAAGGGCGAGGTCGCCGCGCTCGCCGGCGTCATCAACCTGATGGTCGACACGCTGTCCGCGTTCGCCGACGAAGTGACGCGCGTGGCCCGCGAGGTGGGTACCGAGGGGATCCTCGGCGGCCAGGCGCGGGTCCCGAACGTGGCCGGGACCTGGAAGGACCTGACCGACAACGTCAACTCGATGGCGAACAACCTGACCAACCAGGTCCGCAACATCGCCCAGGTCACCACGGCCGTGGCGCAGGGCGATCTGACCCGCAAGATCGACGTGGACGCGCGGGGCGAGATCCTGGAGTTGAAGACCACCATCAACACCATGGTCGATCAGCTGTCCTCGTTCGCAGCCGAGGTCACCCGCGTCGCGCGCGAGGTCGGCAGCGAGGGCCGACTGGGTGGGCAGGCCGAGGTCGAGGGCGTCTCCGGCACCTGGAAGCGGCTCACCGAGAACGTCAACGAGCTCGCCGGGAACCTCACCCGCCAGGTGCGTGCGATCGCGGAGGTCACCAGCGCAGTGGCCGAGGGTGACCTGACCCGCTCCATCTCCGTCGACGCCTCGGGCGAGGTCGCCGATCTGAAGAACAACATCAACGCCATGGTCCACTCGCTGCGCGAGACCACTCGGGCCAACCACGACCAGGACTGGCTCAAGACCAACCTCGCTCGCATCTCCGGGCTGATGCAGGGCCGTCGCGACCTCGCGGTGGTCGCCGACCTGATCATGGACGAGTTGACGCCGCTGGTCTCAGCGCAGTTCGGTGCGTTCTACCTCGCCGAAGAGGCCGAGGCCGGAACCCGGCTCGTGCTGATCGGCTCCTACGGACGCACGTCCAGCGAGTCCAACCGGGTCTTTGGCCTCGGTGACTCCCTGGTCGGCCAGGCCGCGCGCAGCAGGCGCACCATCGCCGTGGACAGGCTGCCCAAGGGCTACGCCACGATCGCCTCCGGGATGGGCAGCACCGCACCGGTGGCATTGATCGTGCTGCCGATCGTCGTGGAGGACCAGGTTCTGGGAGTCATCGAACTCGGCTCGGTCCAGCCGTTCACCGCGGTCCACCGGGACTTCCTCAACCAGCTCATGGAGACGATCGGCGTCAACGTCAACACGATCGTCGCCAACGCCCGCACCGACGAACTCCTGGGCGAGTCGCAGCGGCTGGCCGCCGAGCTGCAGACGCGCTCGGGTGAGCTGCAGAGTCAGCAGGAGGAACTGCAGAGCTCCAACGCCGAGCTGGAGGAGAAAGCGGCGCTGCTCGCCGCCCAGAACCGGGACATCGAGACGAAGAACCTGGAGATCGAGAAGGCCCGGCAGGAGCTGGAGATCCGTGCCCAACAGCTGTCGCTGGCATCCAAGTACAAGTCGGAGTTCCTGGCGAACATGAGCCATGAACTGCGCACCCCGCTGAACAGCCTGCTGATCCTGGCCCAGCTCCTGGCCCAGAATCCGGGTCGCAACCTGACGTCCAAGCAGGTCGAATACGCCGGAGTGATCCACTCGGCCGGCTCCGACCTGCTCCAGCTCATCAACGACATCCTCGACCTGTCCAAGGTGGAGGCCGGAAAGATGGACCTCAGTCTGGAGGCCATCGCCCTGCGCGGCCTCCTCGACTACGTCGATGCCACGTTCAGGCCCCTCACCGGCCAGAGGTCACTGGAGTTCCGGGTGACCGTCGCGCCCGGCGTTCCCGCGACCCTGGTGACCGACGAGTCCAGGCTGCGCCAGGTGTTGCGCAACCTGCTGTCGAACGCGGTGAAGTTCACCGAGACCGGCCGGGTCGAGCTGCGCATCTTCTGCCCGGCTGCGGCGAGCGTGCCGCCCGTACTGCGCGACGGCGGCACCGTGGTGGCGTTCGAGGTGGTCGACACCGGAATAGGCATCTCCGACGAGCAACTGGAGACCATCTTCGAAGCGTTCCAGCAGGCGGACGGCACGACCAGTCGCAGGTACGGCGGCACCGGCCTGGGACTGTCCATCAGCCGGGAGATGGCCCAGTTGCTGGGCGGGGCCATCACCGCGCGCAGCAGGCTGGCACAGGGCAGCAGCTTCACCCTGTTCCTTCCCGGTGAGCACCCGGACAGCGCGGAACTCCTTCAGAATCAGGACGCCGCCCCGACCCAGACGCAGGCTGGCGGTGCCGCACCGGTCGTGCCGGGGGAGCGGCGCCTGCTCGTGTTCGAGAAGCAGCAGCGTGGTCTGCTCACCCTGGTCGCCGAGAGCGCGGTAGCGGCACTGGCCGCCGCCGTGCCGGCCGGACAGGCCGCGGTTCGCCTCAGCAGTGTCTCGGGGGTCACCGAGGCTGCGGCTGTCCTGGCGCTGGATCAGCAGCACTGCGTCGTCCTGGAACTGGACTGGGTCGACGGAGAGATGCGCCGCTTTCTGCAGGCCCTCGACGAGGACCACGCACTGCGTGAGATCCCGTTGCTCGTGCACACCCGGGCCCTGGGGTCGGCCGAGCAGCAGGTCCTGCGCGAGCAGATCGGGCGCCGGCCGATGGAGGTCACCTCGAGCCTGGACGAACTACGCGAACGCATCACGACCCACCTCAGCGCCCAGGCACCGGTCCCGCTGCTCCCCTCCGCCCGCAAGCCCGCAGCGCAGATCCACATCGACGACCGCCTGTCCGGCACCGTGGCCCTGGTGGTCGACGACGACGTCCGCAACGTCTTCGCCATCACCCAGATCCTGGAACTGCAGGGCATGCGGGTGCTGCACGCCGACAACGGGCGCCGAGGGATCGAGACACTGACCGCCAACCCCGACATCCGCCTGGTCCTGATGGACGTGATGATGCCGGAGATGGACGGATACGCGGCCACCGCCGTGATCCGTGGCATGCCGCAGTACACCGACCTGCCGGTCATCGCCGTGACCGCGAAGGCGATGCCTGGGGACCGGGAGAAGAGCATCGCCGCCGGCGCCAACGCCTACGTCACCAAACCGGTCGACGCGGCCGAACTGTTCACCTGCGTGCAGAACGTTCTCGGCCTGTGAACCATCGTCAGCCTCCCGCCGCCAGCCCCGGTCCACCACCGGCCCGCAGCGCGAGCGCGCCCACCGGGGTCGGCCGCCTGGCCGCCACCGTCGACCGGCTGCGCGAAGCGCTGGCCGCAGCCGGCGGGTCAGCCGACGTGCGGGCCGTGGTGGAGTGCGCCACGGGCATCCTCATGGAGCGCATGCACTGCGACTCCCTGCAGGCCCGCCGCCAGCTCGACCACATGGCGGCGGCCAGCGGGCAGGACTTGCTGGAGATCGCTGCAGACGTGGTCACCCAGGTCGCCGATGACCCGATCGCCCAGATGACACGCGCCCGTGCCCAACCCTCGGCCGGCACCGCCTCCCAGACCGGCACCCTCTCCCAGTCCGGCGCCGTCTCCCAGCCCAGCGCCGCAGCACTGCGTACCACCGAAGCAGGGGTTCGGGACAGCAGCGACCCGCAGCGCGCGGCCGAGGCCCTGCTCGAGCACGCACTGACGCCGCTCGGCGCCCACGCGGTAGCCCTGTGGACCCTCGTCGGCGACGGATCCCTGGTGCTCTCCGGCCACGCCGGCTTCCATCCCGCGGACACCCACGGCTGGCATCACGTACCACCTGGGGTACCCACCCTCGCCCGCCGGTCGATTCGCACCCGCACGCCGGTCTGGCACGAGTCCGGCGTCACGGCGACACCGTTCCCTGGCGGTCCCCATGCCGGTCACGTCCGGGCGGCTGTGGCGGCGGTCAAGGCCGGGCAAGTCCTTGGCACCCTGGAGGTGTGCTGGCCCGGCCAAGGACCGGCGCGCACCGCCCGTACCGAACAGCAGCTGTCCGCGCTCGCCGACCTCAGCGCCTACACCCTGAGCGAGCCCGGCGAGCCCGCCCCGGGTGCCCGCGCGACCAACGGCTCAGCTCCGGAACTCGCCCTGGCATATCTCGCGGACAGCCTCCACGATCCGGCGATCATCCTCAGTCCCATGGTGGACCAGCGAGGGGGCCTCCTCGACTTCCGCATCGCCCACACCAACGACCATTTCGTCGACCCCGCCGGACGCCCCACCACCGTGGTCGCAGGACTACCCCTGCTGCAGGCCTACCCACTGGCAGCCCAGCCTGGCGGCCTGTTCGACAAGGTGGAGCACACCTATGCCACCGGCGAACCCTTCCGCGCCGAGCACATGGCCCTCACCACCTTGGTGGACCAGGTCCCGGTGACCGCCATGGCAGCGGTCGGCATGAGCCGCGTCCACGACGCGGTCCTGCTCACCTGGCGACTGCAGGACCGGGACTCGCGGCTCGCCACCCTGCTGCAGCATGCGCAACGGCTGGGCCGCATCGGCGGTTTCGAGGACGACCTCATCACCCTGCAGTCGACCTGGAACCCCCAACTCTTCCACCTCTACGGCCTCCCCCCAACGACTGCACCGCGCCCGCTGAGCGAACTGCGCCACACCGTGCACCCCGACGACCAGGATTCCTTCGACTCCTTTCTGGCGACCCTCGTGCGCTACCAGCGCCCGGCCAGCGTCGCGGTGCGGCTTCAGCACAGCGACCACGTCATTCGCCACCTACGTATCGTCGCGGAACCGGTGACCGACCACATCGGCACCCTCATCGCCATCCGCGGCGCGTGCCAGGACGTCTCCGCCCACCACTGGACCGAAATCGCCCTGACCGCCACCCGCGACCAACTCGCGCATACCGAGGCCCAAGCCGCCGAAAACGCCCAGCTGACCCGCCGACTTCAGCACGCCATCATGCCGCCCACCCCCCAGGCCATCGAAGCCGGGGGCCTGCGCATCGCCGTCCGCTACCGCCCCGCCCACCAGGACCACGCGGTGGGCGGCGACTGGTACGACGCCGTTCCCCTGCCCGGGGGCACGGTCCTGCTCGCGGTCGGAGACGTCGCCGGACACGGCATCAACGCCGCGACCGGCATGGTCGTGCTCCGCAACGCTCTACGCGGCCTGGCCACGACCGGGGCGGGGCCCGCCCAACTCCTGGTCTGGCTCAACGCCGTCGCTTTCCATCTGACGGACCACGTGACCGCGACCGCAGTCTGCGGTATCTATGATCCCCGCGAGCGCGTACTGCGCTGGGCCCGGGCCGGACACCTGCCGCCCATCCTTGTGAGCGGGGGAGGCACCCGCTCCCTTGACGGAGCCCATGGCATTCTCTTGGGCGCGATTCCCGACGCCGGCTACCAGGAAGAGGAACTGCGCCTCCAAGACGGCGACACCCTGCTGCTGTTCACCGACGGGCTGATCGAACGCAAGGACCACGACGGTGAAGACGACCTGCACGCCACCTTGCGGACCAGGGCCTTCCGTGAGCAGACGGCACTCACTCACCAGCTCGACCACATCCTGACGCACAGCACGTCCGACACCGATGACGACACCTGCCTGATCGGCATCCACCTTCCGCTCACTCCTGCAGTGAGGCCAGACCCCGCGTAGGGGGCCAGGTAGTGGTCGAGTTCGACGACGACCTGGCGGCTCCGGCCTGACCTTGCGTCAGGTCGCGGCGACCGCCGGGCGGCCGTTCGCACTTGCCCGGGGCCCCGGCCACAGCCGACCATGCGTCAGTCCACCTCCACCGCCGACGCCGTAGGGACGGATCCGCCTCAGTGGCCTTCGGCCATGTGCAGGCGCAGGGTCAGCCCCGAGTCCCGGGCGCGGACTTCGACCAGGTCGCACAGCTGATGAATGATCCACAAGCCGCGGCCGCCGTTGGCGGAGGCGGTGCTCGGTCGGCCACGGCCGGCCAGGGGGTCGGCCAGCCTTCCTGCGTCGTGGATCTCGGCCACGACCGCGCCGCCCGCGCGCCACAGGCGCAGCGTGCCCCTGCCACCCCCGTGCGCGACGGAGTTCGCCACCGCCTCGCCGATCGCCAGCACCAGGTCGGCGATGCGCGACGGTGGCAGCAGCGACGTTGTGGCCCAGCGGTGCGCCTGCTCGCGGACCTCGCCGAGCTCTCCTCGCCGGTAGTCCATCGACCAGGCGCGGACCGGTTCGCTCAGCGGCAGGTCGCAGCGCGCCGACATGGTGACGGGGTCGAGGTAGTCCTGGCTGGCGCGGGTCCGGCCGCCCTCCACAACGACGGGATGGGTACGCCGCGCGTCGGCTACCACCGGAGCCGGCAGGCCGTCCACGTCATAGGGGCACAGCACGGTCACCGACTGATCGCGGAAGGCCAGGTTGATCAGCGCCTCGTGGCGGGTGGCCTCCACCACTTCGCCGGGACTGCGCCCGGGCCAGATCGGTTCGCCGACGATCCGCGCCCCGCGCCCGCCGTGCTCGGCGGCGAATGCGCGCAAACGGGCCAGGATGCGCCCCGGGTTGCGTCCGATCTCGGTCATGTCCTCCGCGGTCACGGCCTTGAACGCGTCACCGATCATGCCCCTGAGCAGCTCCAACCGGGCGCCCGGCACGGCGACCAGCACGGGTGCCGACGCCTCCAGGGCACCGCTGACGAACCCACCTACCTGTGCGACGTACTCCGTCTCGCCCCGGTAGAACACCGCAGGGTGGCAGGGCCGGGAAGGAAGGTCCGGCGACGCCGTGACGACCCCGTCCACCGCGCTACCACCTCCCGCACATCGACGCGTCGACGGCTCACCGATCAAGCTGCCAACCGGTCGCCGTCTACCCGGCCTCACCGCGATGACACGTGCGAATATTAGCAATGTGTAGATCGGCGAAACCGGGGCAGACGTGCTGAGGCCACGGGGTCACTCCGCCCGCAACTGACATATGAAGAGGACCTTTCATGCCAGTGCTGACCACCACCGAGACTCTCGGCGCCGACACGGCGGCCGGGACGTCGTTCCGCCGCGAAACACCGAACGCGGGCATGCCGGATGATCTGAATGCGGAGGAACTCAGCACGGCGGACGCCCGCTCGATGTCGAAGGCGCTTTTCCGTCGATTGGCGGAGCTCGAAGAAGGCACGCGTGAGTACGCCTATGTGCGGAACACGCTCGTCGAGCTGAACATGACTCTGGTGAAATTCGCAGCCGGCCGCTTTCGTGCCCGCTCCGAACCGATGGAGGACATCACCCAGGTCGGTACGATCGGGCTGATCAAGGCGATCGACCGCTTCGACCTGGCCTACGGCGTGGAATTCACTACGTTCGCCATGCCCACCATCACCGGAGAGATCAAGCGCTTCTTCCGCGACACCAGCTGGGCCGTGCACGTCCCCCGCAGGCTCAAGGACCTCCGTTTGGATCTCGCCAAGGCAACTGACGCGCTGTCCGCCGAGTTCGGCCGGGCGCCCAGCCCAAGGGAACTGGCTGCCTACCTGGACTTGACCGTGGAGCAGATCACCGACGGCCTGATCGCTGCCAACGGATACACGTGGTCCTCGACGGACGCCCAGAGCGACCCGGACGACGGCGAGGGGGCGATCGCCGCTCAGAACGGCTTCATCGACAAGGGCTTCGAAGGCGTCGAGAACCTGCACGCCCTCAAGCCCCTGGTCGCGGCGCTGCCGGAGCGCGAGCGGCGGATCCTGTCCCTGCGCTTCGGTGAGGAGCTCACCCAGTCCCAGATCGGCGCCCGTCTGGGACTGTCCCAGATGCACGTCTCCCGACTGCTCGGCCGAACCCTCGCCCGATTGCGCACCCAGCTGCTCGCCACGGAGTGACCAACCACGTAGTGCACGTGGCCTGCGGCCGATCGGGTGGCTTGGCGCGCGCGTTCGCTGGAATCAGTGGCAGCCCGGGACTACCGTTGCGTGGTGACATCGGCTGTGGCATACCAGGGGTCTCTCGGCCGGCTGGGCCGGTTCTGCTACCGCCGGCGCCGGCTGGTGCTCCTGCTGTGGATGGTCGGCACCGTCGCGGTGCTGGTCGTCGGGTTCGCGTTCGCGGCGCCCGCCGACAACGACTTCACCGGCGGTCGCTCCGAGTCAGCGCAGGCCCAGAACCTGATCAAGCTTCACTTCCCGGAGCGCAAGGGCAGCTCGCTGATCCTGGCGATCCAGGCGGGCGCCGGGATCGGCGACCCGGCCGTGCACGATCGGGCGGATGCGCTGATGGCGCAGTTGGCCACTGCCCGGCACGTCACCGCGGTCCGATCGCCGTACACGGTGCCCGGACAGATCTCCCGGGACGGCACAGCCGCGTTCGCGGCCATCCAGTCCGACACGAACCCGCTCCCCGCGTCCGAGGTCAAGCACCTGATCCAGCAGACCCGCAGCGCCAGCGGGGGAGGTGTCACCTTCGCTCTGGGCGGCGCCGATGTCGTGGGCGCGGAGACCCCGTACGGGGGCATCTCGGACGGCATCGGCGCGCTGGCGGCGATGCTCGTCATCCTGATCGCCTTCGGCTCGCTGCTGGCGATGGGCCTGACGATGCTCGCGGCGCTGGTCGGCATCGGCAGCGGACTGGCCCTGACCTTCCTGCTCGGGTACGTCTTTCCGGCGCCCTCCTTCAGCCCGATCGTTGCCACCCTGCTCGGCCTGGGGGTCGGCATCGACTACGCCCTGTTCATCGTCACCCGCTACCGCGAGGCCCTCGCCGACGGGGAGGAGCCCGAGAACGCCGTGGTGATCTCGATCGCGCGGGCCGGGCGGTCGGTGCTGTTCGCCGGGGCGACGGTGGTGATCGCGATGCTCGGCCTGTTCGTCGTGCAGCAGCGGCTGCTCAACGCCACCGCCGTGGCGGCCTCGGTGACGGTGCTGATGACGATGATCGCCGCCATCACCCTGCTGCCCGCGCTGCTCGGCTACGCGGGGCGGGGGATCGACCGCTTCAAGCTCCCCTACCTGGGCCGCACGGGCTCGCGCAGCCCGATGGCCGAGCGGTGGGCCCGCGTGATCCAGCGGCGCCCGGTCACCGGGCTGGTCGCCGGGGCCACTGTCATGATCGTGCTCGCCATCCCGGCCTTCTCGATGCGGCTGAGCTTCGAGGACAACAGCACCGAGCCGCGCGACACCAGCGGCTACGCCGCGCACCAGATCCTCAGCCAGGGTTTCGGCCCCGGCTTCGACGCGCCGTTCGTCGTGGTCGCCGAACTGCCGCCGGGCGGCTCGGGCGCGCAACTGGCTCCGCTCATCGCCGCGGTGGGGCACACCCCCGGCGTCGCCGGGGTCACACCCGCGCAGACCAGCCGGGACGGCCGGGCCGCCCTCTTCGTCGCCTATCCGACCACTGCCCACCAGGACGCCGCCACGCCACGGCTGCTGAGCCGGCTGCGGGACGAGGTGATCCCGGTCGCCGTCCAGGGCACCGGTGCGCGGGTGCACGTCGGCGGTCCGACCGCGGGGGACGCCGACTTCGCCGCTGAGGTCACCGCGCGCCTGCCGTGGCTGATCGGGACCGTCATCGGGCTGGCGCTGGTGCTGCTGCTTGTCCTGGTGCGGTCGGTGGCCATCGCGCTGAAAGCGGCCCTGATGACGCTGCTGTCGGTCGGCGCAGCGTTCGGGGTGCTGACGGCGATCGTCCAGTGGGGTTGGGGCGGCTCCGCGCTCGGCTTCCCGACCACCGCGCCGGTCACCGCCTGGGTGCCGCTGTTCATCTTCCCGATCCTGTTCGGGCTTTCGACCGACTACGAGGTCTTCCTGGTCTCGCGGATCCGCGAGGAGTACGACGCGGGCGCCGACACCCCAGAGGCGGTCGCGCAGGGCCTCGGCCGGACCGCTCGGGTCATCACCGCCGCCGCGGCGATCATGGTGACCGTCTTCCTCTCCGTGCTCGCCACGCCCGACATCGCGGTCAAGGAGTTCGGTCTGGGCCTGGCGGTCGCGGTCTTCCTCGACGCCACCGTGGTCCGTATGGTCCTGGTCCCCGCGATCATGGAACTGCTCGGCAGCGTGAACTGGTGGCTCCCGCGCTGGTTGGACCGCCTGCTGCCACAGGTCGGCTAGCGCCTGTGCCCCGTTCCATAGTCAGGGAGTCACAGCCATGTCGAACGTCGACGTCGTCCGCGCCTGCCCGGACAGCTGCATCGCTCAGGACCACGCAACCGCAGAGCGGTTGATCGCTGAGGGCTACAGTGCCGGCCCCAGTCGGCGATCGCCCAGGCGGCGGTCGAAAAGCGCTCGCGATGCGTCGCCCGCTGCTGATAGGAATTGGCGATGTCGACACAAGACCTTGACCCGATGGAACGCCTCCTGGCCGAGCGAGCGTGCGAGCGTCTGATCGTCGAGTTCGTCCACCGACTTGACCTGGGAGATCCGAGCAGCGTCGCGGACCTCTTCACCCCGGACGGGGTGTGGCTGTGGCCCCATGGCGACCGCCGAGTGGAAGGGCGTGACGCACTTCGCGGCTACTTCGGCTCGCGGCCCAAGGACCGACTGTCACGCCGCATCTCTACGAACATCCTGGTCACCGTGAGCTCTGCCTCCGCTGCCACCGCGACCTCCTATCTTGCGACGTACCGGGTCGACGGCTACACCGGCGGCATGGTGCAACCGCGACTCCCTGCGAACGTGGGCCACTACGAGGACACGTTCCGCAAGGTCGAGGGCACCTGGCTCCTCGCTGCCCGGTCCACGCACCTGCCCTTCGGCGGGGAGACGGAGCGCCTCAGGCATCCCGGCGAGTCCTGAGGTCCGCGCACCGCATCGCTGCCAGGCCGCCCCGGCGCTCACTGCAGGAACGCCGGGCCGAAGGCCATAATCGGCACAAGGATCAGCGTTCCACTGACCACCGCCGCGGCGACGGCCTTGCTTCGCAGGCTCGCGCCCGGCGGTGCCGCCCGTGTCGCGACGAGGCCGATAGCGACGGACGTGAGCGGATAGGTCAGCGCCACGTACTGCCCGCTCAGTACGCTGCCCACAAGCCCCATCGCACCCCCAAGATCAGTTCGCCGATCGTAGTCCAGCGGGGATGGTACGGGCTAGGTGATCGACGACAGCGAATCCGGCGGGCGCTGCGGCTTCGCTGTCGGTCAGATTCGCTGTCGGTCAGACGAAGCGGCGGACGAAGGCCAAGGCGGTGTCGGCCACTTCCTGCCAGCCGTTGTCGATGGTGAGGGCGTGTCCCCGGTTCGGGATCTCGGTGATCTCGGTGACTCCTGGGTTGCGATGCTGCTTTTTGAAGGAGGCGTTGGCGATGGCCCACGGCACGGTGTGGTCCTTCTCGCCGGAGATGATCAGCAGCGGACCCCGGTCCGGGTTCTCGCTGTCGACCTTGGCCTCGGTCCAGGGGTTGAGGTTGGCAGCGGCCGCCTGGAAGATCGGTGCGCCCGGTGCCGGGACGGCGAACGTCTCGTACAGCTCCTTCGCCTCGTCCTCGCTGACGGCGTTGGCGAAGGCGTACCGGAACTGCTCGTAGGTCAGCGGTACGGCACGGTGCCGGTTGGCCGGGTTGCTCAGCACCGGCTGCGCGGAGCGCAGCGCGGAGATCGGCAGCGGGAGCACGCCCCGGAATGGAGCCGGGTCGATGGCTACCGACGCCGAGGCGAGGCCGCGCCCGGCGAGGATCTGGGCGAGCAGTCCGCCGAAGGAGTGTCCGATCACGGCGGGCTTCTTGTCGAGCTTGCCGATCAGGCCCTCCAGATGGTCGGCGACCTGCCCGACCGTCTTGCCGGCGAACGTCTCGGGGTGGGTGTTGGCCTGTTCGACCGTGTCGGGGTCATCCGGCCACGAGAGCGAGACCGGTGCGTAGCCGGCCTTCTCGAAGTGGGCGGCCCAGCGGTCCCAGCTGCTCGGCAGCAGCCAGAGACCGTGGACGAAAACCACCGGGGTCCTGCCTGTCGCGTTGGCGTTCTCAATCTGTTGCACGTCATGAGTGGACATACACCCGAGGCTATGGGGCGGGGGCACTGCGCGCTATCCGTCAGGACGCGTAGCGGCAGCTGGGTTTTCCAGCGGTCGAGGCCTGCCGGGTCGCCGTCAGCGCGCCGCTGCAACCGATCGGCTGCATGTCAGGAGTTCGGGCTCACGGTGAGGCGGACCACCACCGCTCCGGGCAGGCTCGGCAGCTCGACCGTCAGCTCGCCGAGGTCGTCGTGCCACCGGACGGCAGTTGCCGCGGAGGCGGGGTAGAGCACTTCGGCGTGGACGCCTCGTCCACGCAGGTGGGGGAGGGACATCGTCCGACGGGACCGCGTGGGGACGATCGGCTCGCTGTCCGGTGCGGGCCGGTGCCACACCGTCAGGCAGCTCGTGGTGTCGCCGCGCAACCCGAGGGCGATCCAGGGGTCCTCCCAGCCGGGCAGGCCCAGGGGCCAGAACGGGAGCAGGCCGGGCAGCTCGTCCCGGATGCCCTTGTATGCGTTGATGCCCTCCGCGACCAGGGCCAACTGTGCGGCGCTCATGCGGTCCAGGAAACCGGAGAGGTGAATGCGGCCGAGCATCGCGCCGGCCAGCGCGAAGGCGACCTCGCCGTCGCTGAACTCGGGCTGGGGGTAGGCCCAGACGGCGCCCTGCTCCGGGGCGACGGCGGTGGGGGCGGCGGCGGCGATCGGCGGGTAGCGCAGAAAGTCCTGCTGGTCGCTGGTGGACTGGATCTGGGTGTGGGCGAGTTGGGCGTAGTCCATACGCAGGCCGCCGGAACCGCAGTTCTCCAGTACCAGGTCGGGGTGGCGTTCGAGCAGGGAGTCGAGCCAGGCGAGGTGGGCGCGGTGGTGCCCGAGGAGTCCTGCGCCGGCGGCGGTGCCGCCCAGGTCGGTGCCGGGGCCGGCGTTGATGTTGTAGTCGAGTTTGAGGTAGCCGACGCCCCACTTGCCCACGATGCGGTCGACCACGGCGTCAAGATGGGCGCGGGCGGCGGGGTGGCGCAGGTCGAGGTGGTGTCGGCCGTGCTCGGTGACGCGGATGCCGCCGCGCTGGAAGAACGCCTCGTCGGGCAGGGTTTGGGCGATGGGGCTGCGCACCCCGACGACCTCGGGCTCCAACCACAGTCCCGGCACCATGCCGTGGTCGCGGATCGCGTCGAGGACGTGCTGCAGACCGTTGGGGAAGCGGGTGGTGGCGGCCTCCCACGCTCCGACCGAGTCCCACCAGCCCTGCGCGTCGTCGTCGTACCAGCCGGCGTCGATGACGAAGTACTCGGAGCCGACGCGGGCCGCCGCCTCGATGAGCGGCAGCAGCTTGTCGGTGCTGGGGTCGCCCATCACGGTGTTCATGTAGTCGTTGTAGACCACCGGCAGCCGGCGCTGGTCGGGGTGCGGGCGGCGGATCAGGCGGCGGTAGGCGGTCATGGCGCCGAAGGCGGCGTCCGGGCCGCCGGTGGGCACGGCAGCGACGGCGACCGGGACGGTGCTGAACTCCTCGCCGGGCGCGAGGGTCTGGTTCCACTGGTGGTGGGCCTCGTCGGGACCGAACAGCGCGAGGTAGGCGGCATGTTCGCGCTCGCCGACCTCGTAGCGCCAGCCCGCGCTGGACTCGACCTGCCAGGCCCAGGCGCGACCGCTGCGGCGGTCCGCCAGGACTCCGATCGGCAGGCTGCGCCCGGTGGACCAACTGCCCTGGGAGGAGCGCTCGAAGCACCCGCGACCTTCGTGGCCGTGCGCGGATCGGGAGAGGTCGACGACCTGCTGCCGTAGCGGGGCCTGCTGCCAGCGGAGCTCGGCGAGCCAGTCGTTGTCGGCCCAGTGCAGGTCCAGTCCGTCCAGCTGTCCGGCCGCGTCGGCCAGCCCGCCGAGGGTGAGCGTGCTGACCGACTCCACCCGCAGCGGGGACCGGCCGTCGTTGCGCAGGCACACCTGGGCGCGGAGCACGGGCAGCTTGTCGCGGGTGCGTAGTTCGACGACGGCGGACAGGCCGCTGCGCGGGTCGCGAAGCTGCACCCGGAGGCGGTCCCAGCCGTCCTGGTGGTCCGTCAGATGGCCCTCGTGGCACATCCGGGCGCCGATGGCGGTGTCGATGAACCGTTCACCCGACCAGTCGCGCCCGTGCCCGGTGGCGGTGACCTCGACCAGAGGGACGAGGGAGGCCCAGGGCTGGTCCGGCGAGCCGAGCCGGATGCTGCCGTCCTGGCCCAGTAGTACCTGGATGCCGAGCTCCCGGTGCGCCCAGAGCACGGACGTCTCACCCGTGCGAGCAACAGTTGTCAACGCGTGTTCCCCTTGCGTGTGTACGGCGGTTCGTGATCAACCGACTGGTCCTGAGCTGTGCGATCCCGGTGCCGCGGGCTGCCCCTGGGGGCCCGGCCGTGCGACGGGGAGGTAAATCTCTGGTTACCGTCTCTTGACGCCGATCCATGTGACCGTTCACAATCCTGGCATGCATGTGACCGGTCACACAAGAGCCGGCGCCTCCGCCCCACCCGACACAGGGCAGCGCAGGGCCGCCAGTATCCGCGACGTGGCGCGCGTTGCCGGAGTCTCCTACCAGACGGTCTCTCGGGTGATCAACGATCATCCGAGCGTCCGTCCGGAGACCCGGGACCGCGTCCACGCGGCCATCGCCGAACTCGGCTTCCGGCGCAGCGCCACCGCGGTGGCGCTGGCCAGCGGCCAGGTCCGTGCGGTGACCGTGCTGACCTCCAACACCACTCTCTACGGCTACGCGGCGACCCTGCAGGGCGTGGAGGAGGAGGCTCGGGCGGCGGGCTTCTCGGTGCGGGTCGGCGTGCTCGACAACGACACCGACAGCGGCATCGACCGCGCCGTGGCCGCCGCCGTCGACGGCGGCGGCGGCCTGCTGGTGATCGGCTACGACCGGATCGGCGCGGCGGCGCTGGACCGGATCCCCCTGGACGTGCCGTGCGCGGTGGCGGCCGAGAACCCCTTCGGCAGCCGCCCGCCGCGCCGCCCCGCGGTGTGGACGGACGATCATATCGCCGCCAGAGAGGCCACCGCCCATCTGCTCGGTCTGGGGCATGCCACCGTCCACTACGTGGCGATCCCCTCCTCGTCGCCCGGCTCGCGCCGGCCGACCCCGCGAGCGGCGGGGTGGCAGGAGGCACTGCGCGACGCAGGCGTCCCCAGGCCGAAGCCCTGCGGGAAGGGGTGGGACTCGCGGGCGGGCTACGAGGCCGGAGTGAAGCTGGCCAAGGATCCTGCGGTGACCGCCGTCCTGTGCGGCAACGACGACCTGGCGCTCGGCGTGCTGCGGGCCCTGCACGAGGCAGGCCGCTCCGTCCCCGGCGACGTCAGCGTCATCGGCTTCGACGACGCACCGCCCTCCGCCTACCTCACCCCCTCGCTCAGCAGCGTGCGTATGGACTTCACCGGCCTCGGCCGGGCCGCCTTCGCCCTGCTGCGGCAACTCGTCGACCCCGGCTCGGGGGAGACCCCACCTCCGGTCGCCCGACCGGAACTTGTCCTCCGCGAGAGCTCCGGACCTCCGGGCGACCGACCGTCGGGCAACTGACTTTCGATCACCCAGCCACTGCTGCACGGCATCTGACCAACCATCTGATCGCAGTTCATGTTAGCGCTCACACGGTTCGCGCCACCGCACCCGCTCCTCCGACTCCTCCGAAGACAACGGCAAGGAAGCCATCATGAAGAGAGTTCTCCCCGCCCTGGCCATCGGCTGTGCCCTCGCACTCACCACTGCTGCCTGCAGCGACGGCACTTCGGCCGGTTCCTCCACCGCGCCGACCACCTCGGTGAACCCCAGCGCGAGCCTCAAGGGCGTGCACCTGACCATGTGGGTGGCGCAGAACAGCGTCAACGAACCCAAGCAGGCCATCGACGCCTTCGACAGGGCCACCGGCGCGGTCATCACCACCGAGGTCATACCCGACCCGTACGAGTCCAACGTCCCGACCAAGCTCGCCTCGGGCGTCAAGCCCGACCTGATGTTCTGGCAGCCCACCGTCAGCACACTGCCGTTCATTCAGCCGCAGACCAACCTGCTGGCACTGGACAACGAGGCCTGGGTCTCCAAGCTCGGCAAGACCGAGCAGACCCTGGGCCAGGTCGACGGCCACCGCTACGCCGCCATCGTCACCAGCCCCGCCGTCCTCGGCGTCTACTACAACAAGGCCGTCTTCGCCAAGGCCGGCATCACCACGATGCCGAAGAGCTACGACGAGCTGCTCGCCGACGCCGCTCAGATCAAGGCCAAGGCGCCGGGAGTCGCCCCGTTCTTCGAGGTCGGCGGCGACAAGTGGCCACTGCAGTGGCAGGTCCAGCTGCAGATGACGGACCTTCAGCAGTCCTTCTGGGACAGCCTCAACAAGAACCAGGACAAGTGGACCAACCCGGCGATCGTGGGCGCGATCACCAAGTACAAGACCAAGGTGCTGGACGCGGGCCTGGCCCAGTCCGACTACAGGACCGGCACCTTCGTCGACCAGGGCAAGGCGATTCTGGACGGCACCGCCGGGATGGCCGTGAACGTGACCTCGCTCCAGGCCGAGATCCAGGCCACCTCCAGCACCGCCGAGATGGACGCCAAGCTCGGCTGGTTCCCCCTCGCCAACAGCTCCGCGACCGCCGAGTACTCCCCGGACCAGACCAACGGAGTGGTCGCCTTCAAGTCCGGTGACAGCGCTCGCGAGAACGCCGCCCGCCAGTTCATGGCGTACTGGCTCGGCCCCGACTACGCGGACTACATCGCCGCGAACAAGGTCGTCTCGGTCGAGCCTGCCGTGCCCAACCCGGCCGGCCTGCCGCAGACCGCCGTCGACCAGGCGAAGGCCCTGGACACCGCGGTCGGGGTGTTCCAGGTCAAGGCGCTGACCGCCCCGGACATGCACCTGGCACTCGCCGACATGATCTTCGGCAAGAAGACCCCGCTGCAGGTCGCCCAGGCGGTCGAGGACCAGTTCACCCAGGTCCTCAAGGCCCGTGCCGTCGCCGGCTTCTAGGACCGACCGGATCTGCACCACCGCCCCCGGGGCCGTTCGGCACCGCCCGGCCCCGGGAGCCCACTCGCGGAGGTACCAGTCGTGGCGCACACAGCCACCGCCGACGGCGTCCCCGACGCCGCGGCCGCACCGGACGGATCGAAGCCGTCCCGCGCTCCCAGCCGACAGCGTCACCCGGCCCGGCGCGCCAACCAGCCCTGGTGGTTCGCTGTTCCGGCGATCGCGGTGTTCGGCGCCTTCTTCCTGCTGCCGAACCTGCTCAACTTCGTCTACCCGTTCACCAACTGGTCGGCCTTCCACACCGGAATCAGCTTCGCCGGACTCTCCAACTTCCAGAGCATCCTGCACGACGGCTCGATGCTCCGCGACATCAGGATCACGCTGGAATACGCCGTCCTGGTCGCCCTGTTCCAGAACGGTTTCGGCCTGGCACTCGCCCTGCTGCTGGAGCGCGACACCCGCTTCAACCGCTTCTTCCGGGCCGCGTTCTTCCTGCCCGTCCTGATCTCGGCGCTCGCGGTCGGCTACGTCTTCCGCGCGCTGCTCGCCCAGGACGGCGCACTCAACAACGTCCTCTCCAGCCTGGCCGGACACCACGTCAACACGCCGTGGCTCGGTTCCACCACCTGGACCCTGGTCGTCACCACGCTCATCCACGGCTGGAAGTGGATGGGCCTGGCCATGCTGATCTACCTGGCCGGCCTCAAGAGCGTCCCCGGCGACGTCCTGGAGGCAGCCCGCATCGACGGAGCCGGAGCCTGGCGCAGCTTCTGGTCCATCCGCTTCCCGCTGCTGGCCCCCGCCGTCACCTTCAACGTCACCACCGCCCTGATCGGCTCGATGAACACCTTCGACATCGTGCAGGCCACCACCGGCGGCGGACCAGGAAGCGAGACGGAGGTCTTCAACATCTACATGTTCCGCATCTTCGGCGAGGGCCTGTACGCGCAGGCGTCCGCGATGAGTCTGGTGCTCTTCGGGATCGTCGTGGTGCTCGCTGTCCCGGTCATCATCGGGCTGCGCCGAAGGGAGCAGACACTGTGAGCACGGCAACCATGGCCCACGCCCCGCACCGCAGCCCCTGGGGCGCGCTCCGTCCCGCTGTGGTCCTGCTGCTGGCCACCGTCACCATCGGCATCCCGCTCTGGCTGGTCGCCGTCACCTCCGCCAAACCGCAGGCCGAGGCGGTCAAGCCCAACCTCGCTCTGCCGCACCACTTCCAGGCGGCGGCGAACTACCGGCAGACCATCGACGAGGGCAAGGTCTTCCAGGGCTTCTTCAACAGCCTGCTGGTCGTCACCCCCTCGGTGGTCCTGGTGCTGGTCCTGGGGGCAGCGGCCGCATGGGTCTTCGCCCGGCGCAAGGGCCGCCTGGTGAACGCGATGTACGCGCTCTGCATCAGCGGGCTGCTGCTGCCACCGGCTGTGATCACGATCGTGATGGAACTGCGCCAGCTCGGCCTCGCCGGAACCCGACCCGGCATGATCGCGGTCTATACCGGGATGTACCTGTCCACCTCGATCTTCTTCATGACCGGCTTCATCCGCACCCTGCCGGAGGAACTGGAGGAGGCCGCACGGGTCGACGGTGCGGGCCCGCTGAGGATCTTCCTCCAGATCATCCTGCCGCTGCTCCGGCCGGTCATCGCCACCGCCACCATCATGGTGATGCTCTTCGCCTGGAGCGACATCTTCTACGCCTTCTTCGTGCTCGGAGGCGGCGACAAGGCCACCCTGCCGCTGAACCTCTACCAGGTCGCCAGCGCGCAGCTGTACCTCGACAACTGGCACCTGATCTTCGCCTACGTCGTGGTGATGAGCCTGCCCATGGTCGCCGTGTTCCTGGTCGCCCAGCGCCGCATCGTCTCCGGCATCACCAGCGGCGCAGTCAAGTAGCACTGCTCTCCCCACCCACCCAGTGGTACCCGTGACCTCCCGCGACGGCGCGGGAGGAGGAGGACACCCATGCGCAGAACCTCTCGTAGGCTGCTCGGCACCACCCTGCTCACCGCCGCCCTCGCGTCCACCACCCTCTCCGGGCCTGCCGCGCGCGCGGCCACCCCGCAGCTCACCGTCGACCTCGGCAGCGCCACCGGCACGGTCCTGCACGGCGCCAACGGCTCCCTGTACGGGCTCAGCGACACCGGGGTGCCCGGCGACAACCTGGTCGCGCCGCTGCACATCACGACCGTGGCGCAGAAGGCCCCCGACGGCCTGCAGCACCCCAACGGCGACGCCCTCGCCGTCGAACCCGCCTTCAAGACCGACGGCGGCGGCGACGTCCTGATCTACATGCAGGACATCTACGCCCAGTGGCCCTACGAGCAGCCGGGCATCAGCGACTATCTGGCCAAGGTCGACACCATGGTCCGCAAGATCGCAGCCAGCCCGGACGCGGCGAAGTTCGTGTTCGTGCCCTTCAACGAGCCCGACTGGATCTGGTACGACCTGGGCGTCGCCGACGCCACGACCTACGCGACCAACCGGGCGTCGTTCTACGCCGACTGGACCGCGGTCTACAACAGGATCCGCTCGATCATCCCCACCGCCCGGATCGCCGGCCCCAACGAGGCCAACTGGGACGCCCGCTTCATGGGTGACTTCTACCCCTGGGCCAAGGCCAACAACGTACTGCCGAACATGACCACCTGGCACGAGCTCAACCCCGGATCGCTCAGCGGCTTCGACGCCCACTACGCCGCATACCGCACCCTGGAGCGGGCCAACGGCATCGCGGCGCTGCCCATCGACATCGACGAGTACGGCAACCGGCGCGATCTGTCGGTGCCCGGCCAGATGATCCAGTGGATCTCCATGTTCGAACGGAACAAGGTCTACGCCGACCAGGCGTACTGGGACATCGCCGGAAACCTGGACGACAATGCCGGGCAGACGAACATCCCCAACGGCGACTGGTGGCTGATGCGCTGGTACGCCGGGCTGAGCGGGCAGAACGTCGCGGTGACGCCCCCTCAGCTCGACACCGTCGACGCCCTGCAGGGCACCGCCTCCCTGGACACCTCCAAGAAGCAGGCCCAGGTCCTGCTCGGCGGCGCCTCCGGATCGGTCAACGCCGTCATTGCCCACATCCCCACCGCGACCTTCGGCAGCCAGGTCGACGTGAGCGTGCAGCAGACCGCCTGGAGCGGTTACGAGGGCGCCTCCGCCGCGCCCCTCACCCTGGCCCGCAGCACCTACACCGTCGCTGCCGACGGCAGCGTGACCGTCCCGCTGACCGGTCTCAACTCCCTTGCCGCCTACCGGATCACGGTCAACCCGGCGGGCGCCGGCAGCCCGACCGCGCCCGTGGTGCCCTGGTCCGCCTCCTACGAGGCGGAGAACGCCGCCATCACCGACGGCACCGTCTACACCCAGGCCACCCAGTCCAACGCCAACGGCTACACCAGCTCCGGTGGCAAAGACGTCGGCTCGCTCAACAAGTCCACCAGCAAGGTCGCCTTCACGGTCACTGTCCCGACCACCGGCAGCTACAACCTCGACGTCTTCTACGGCAACCAGTCCGGTGGCCCGGCCACCCAGTCGCTCACGGTCGACGGCGGCTCCGCGCAGACGGTCCCCTTCCCGTCCACGCTCAACTGGACCTACCGCAGCAAGGTCCCGGTCACCCTCAGCCTGAGCGCCGGCACGCACACCCTGACCCTGGCCAAGGCCACCAACGAGATCACCCTCGACAAGATCGACCTGACCGCCGCCGGCGCCGCCCCGGAGACCGTCTACGAGGCCGCCTACGCGGACACCACCGGCAGCGCCGGCTACAACTACACCGCCTCCGGCACCACCGGCACGGGAGCCGTGGTCCTCTCCCCGGGCGGCACCACGACCTTCGACGTCTACGCCCCCAAGGACGGCTACTACACCGTCCACACCGACTACTCCTCGGCCGGCGGCAGTACCGCCGTCAGCCTGGACGGTGTCACCGCGGCAACGCTCGGCTCCACCGGCGGCGTGCTCACCGACACCGCCACCCGGCTCTACCTCGGCGCCGGCAACAACCGGATCACCCTCGCCCCCACCGGCAACGCCGTCACCTCCCTGCGCGACCTGCGCGTCGACGGCTCGGGCGACACCACCGGCGTGACCGCCTACGAGGCGGAGAACGCCACCCTGGCCGGCACCGCCGTCGTCACCGCCGACACCAACGCCTCCGGTGGCAAGTACGTCGGCTACATCGGCAACGGAGCCGCCAACACCCTCACCTTCCACGTGACCGCGCCCAGCGCTGGCCGCTACGTCATGGTCGTCCACTACTCCAACGACCAGGTCTCCGGCACCGGCAACTACAACACCAACGTGGTCTCCCGGGCGGCCCAGATCTCCCTCAACGGCGGTACCGGGCAGACCGTCATGTTCCGCAACACCTACAGCTGGTCGGACTACTGGGGACTGCCCGTCCCGGTGACGCTCAACGCGGGCGCCAACACGGTCGGTTTCGCCAACTCCTCCGCCTACGCGCCCAACATCGACCGCATCGACCTGGCGCCTGTCACCGGCTGAGCCTGCGCCAGTATCCGACCACCGGGGCGTGCCAAACAGGGGCCCCGGCACCGATACGGGCGGTTGCCCGAGTCGGTGCCGGGGCCCTCAGACCGGTAGGTCTTATGCGGCCGGCCCGGCTATCCGAGTGTCCATTGCTGGTTGCTGCCGCCGTTGCAGGTCCAGAGTTCGACCAGGGAGCCGTTGGCGGTGCGGGCTCCGGTCACGTCCAGGCAGAGCCCTGACTGCGCGCCGGTGATGGTGCCGTTGGAGTTGAGCAGCCACTGCTGGTTCGTCTGGCCGTTGCAGGTCCAGACGACAACCTTGGCGCCGGCGGTGGTCTGGTTGTTGTAGGCGTCCAGGCACATCTGAGTACTGCCGCTGTAGACGGTCAGCTGGTTCGACGAGGTGTGCGTCCAGATCTGGTTGGTCCCGCCGTTGCAGGTGTAGATCTGCAGCTGCGTTCCCGGGGTGGTGGTCGAGTTCGGCACGTCCAGGCACTTGCCGGCGCCGACTGCGTGCACCTCGCCGGTCCCGCCGCCGCTGGCCCCGTTCGCGTAGCCGGCCGCGACGATATTGGCCTGGACCGCATCGTCGGCCGCATCCGTCGGATAACCGGAGGTCATGACCCCTTCGAAGAAGGATCCGACGGATCCGTTGCTGTTGTCGCCCCCGGTTCCCAGGACGATGGCCCCTTCCTGGTGCATGGGGGCATAGCCGCCGAGGTTGGGAAGCGCTCCGTTGTACGAGGTGGTCAGGCCGCCCGATTGCGCATTGCCGCCCTTGATCGCATATGTCGTCTGCCCGTTGTTCTTGAGCAGGGCCGTGACGTAGGCGCTGGAGTTGCCCTTGTTGTTTGTGTCGGAGCCGTTCGCTCCGGCGAAGAGCCCGTTCTCGAGGTCCGCCTGAACCCATGGACCGGATCCCGAACAGGGGGAGAACCAGCACTCCGTGCCAAAGTTGATCGCGTCCATATGTCCGTTGCCGGTGTCATTGTTGGACGTCTCGACATTCCCGTAGTCAAAGCAGCACTGGTTGTTCACATGCGTACCGCTGGCCACCATGTACTCACCCTGTGGCTGGCCGCCGGTGGCGACGCCGGTGGTGTGGTCGTTCCGGTAACCGACCCCGGCCGACACGTAGACCCCGTAGACCGAGTGTCCGCCGACCGTCACCGGCAGCGCGTTCGCGTTCGCGCCGACATCCTGTCCGCCGTTCCCGCCGGGCCCCTCGATGGTGAGGTTGTTGTGCTGCGCGGACTGGTCGTAGATCTCGGTGATGATGCAGGTCGTGCCCGCGCAGAAGGCGTCCTGGGCGGCGGCGTTGGCGTAGCCGCCCGCGGCGAGCACTCCGATGTCGGTCGTGGTGGAGTCCGACGCGCGCTTGACCTGGTAGAGCGGGCCGTTGTAGGCCGCGAAGAGCGCTCGCGTGGTGCTGTGCGCGGCGACGCAGGGCGTGCCGGCTGCGCCGTAGATGTCGCACGGGAGCGACCCTGCGGCCGCAGACGTACCCATGCCGACCATCAAGCCTGCGATGAGCGCGACTACCGCGCCCAAGGACAGGAATGCCTTTCTCAAGAGCCGAAGTTCTGACCGAACGATCACCGTGAACCTCTTTCGTCCCAATGAGGCGTCAACGAGCTGCGTCGTTGTCCGATGGCGAATGAATGTGAGCGCTAACAATTGCGGCGAACAAGTGGCCGTGAAGGCATACGGGTGGTTGCGGCACTTGAGCGGCGCAATGGCCATCACTATGGCTCCGGCCCGAAGTGTCGTCAAGGTTGCCGACACGGCCCTGTGTGAGCGCGCACATATAGTTGAGAATCGACAACTGTGTTCGTGCGATCACCTCATCCTTCTGGGAATGGGGAGCCGGATCCGGCCGGAGATCGAGCCGGTGATCTAAGCGGAGATCCGCCTCCAATTTGTTAGGCTGGGGCCATGGAAGCAGCTCAGGAAACCCATGCACCCGGCCGGGCACTGCGGGCGGACGCTATGAGGAACCGCCAGCGGGTCGCCGAGGCGGCTCGCGCGGTCTTCGCGGAGCAGGGCCTGGACGTGCCGCTGGAGGAGATCGCCGACCGTGCCGGGGTGGGCATCGCCACGTTGTACCGCCGCTTCCCCACCCGCGAGGAACTGGTGATGGCGGCCTTCGAGGCCAAGCTCGCCGAATACGTGGCCGTCGCCGAGGAGGCACTGCAAGCGGCGGACCCATGGGCGGGCTTCTCCGGCTACGTCGAGCGTATCTGCGCCATGCAGGCGGCAGACCGGGGCTTCACCGACGTCGTCACCATGGCACTGTCGACCTCGGAGCAGGCAGAACGGCTGCGCGAGCAGGCCCATCAGGCTGTCACGGAGCTCATCCGCCGGGCCCAGGAGGTCGGACGGCTGCGTGCGGACTTCGTTCCGGAAGACCTGCTCCTGGTCCTGATGGCCAATGCCGGCGTGGTCCACGCGACCCGGGACGCTGCGCCGCACGCATGGCGCCGTTTGGTCGCCTATCTGCTGGAGGCATTCGCGGCCGATCGGACCGGACCGCTGCCCGCAGCGCCGACAGCTGCCCAGGCTCGCCGGGCGATGATCGGCAACGCCACCGCCAAGGGAATCTGCGCGGGTCGGACCAGGGACTGAGTACGTCCTGCTTCAGGCCGCGCTCGCTCCGGTACGGTCGGTCGGCCGGCGCCGACTCACCGAATCACCTCGCTCTTGCCCGAATCACCTCGCTCCTGCGGATCAGAGTCGGCGCGCGCAGCATCCCGACCTGCACCGCCGCGAGGCTGGCACCGCCGTGCAGCACAAAGGCCACAGGCATGAGGCGACCCGTCCGTGTCGTACCGGGTAAGCGGAAGTTGACCTCCATCTAGCTGGGGCCTATGCCCGTCACGTTAGGGGAGCAATCCACCACTGCGGCGAGAAGAAGTGCCTCAGGCCGGGAATAAGCGGAGCACTCAATCCAGTTGATCTAGATCAACACGGGCAACGAGTGTCCCCGGCGCTCACCGATGCCCCGCATACGACGAGGAGCAGCCGTGATCGATCCACCGTTCCCCGCGACGATCGGCGATTCCTTCACCTGGGGCGGAAAGGCGCACGCCAGCCGCGCCGCGACGCGCCGCAGATGGGTCCGGATCCTGGCCGTGGGGATCACCGTGTTCCTGGACATCACGGCAGTCGCCCTCTCAGCCAACCACCAGGTGCTCGACGCCGTCCTCGGCGCAAGCCTGGCAACGCTGAGCTGGTACCTTCTGGCGCGCATCCAGGACAGGCGCCCCCGCCCCGCACCGACGACGCGCGGTCGTGAGACCGTTCCGCTGCGCGAACGGGACCGGCCGTCATGATCCCCACCGGCCTGGTCGCGGCCGCCGGTCCCTGGTCCTACCTGGTGGTCTTCGCGCTGATAGCGGGCGAGACCAGCGCCTTCATCGGAGTGATCTTCCCCGGCGAGACCCTCGTCCTCCTCGCCGCTGCCCTGGCCGGCCGGGGCGTCCTCGACCCGGTCCTGCTGGCCGGCACCGTGGTCGGCGCAGCGATCGCCGGGGACACCATCGGCTTCGCCCTCGGCCACTGGTTCGAGCAGCGGTCCGGCGCCGACCGCCCGCGCCCGCGGCCCCGAGCAGGTCGCGGGGTCGGGCGCGCCCGCGACCTGCTGCGGCGCCGGGGCGGGGCGGCCGTCTTCATCGGGCGGTTCATCGGCTTCGTACGCTCCTTCGTTCCCTTCACTGCTGGAGCAGTCGGCATGCGCTATCGCCGGTTCCTGCCCTACAGCGCCTCCGCTGCACTCGTCTGGGGAGTGGGCAACGTCCTCGCCGGCTACTTCCTCGGCTCCTCCGCCGAACGACTCGTGCGTGCTGCGGGAATCGCCGGAGCCGCCGTGGCGGCCGCGGTGGCCGTGGCGGTGTTCCTCCTGCTACGCCACCGGCGCGGGACCGCCAACGGGCGGCCCGGGCGGCACATGAGCACGCCGAGGCCGAACCCCTCGTCGCTGGAACCGGCCGCCCCGGAGCCGGAGGCCGTAAGGAGTTGACGGTGACGACGGCCTCCGGCTCGGCCCCCGGCCACCCGCCGCCCGCGCCGACTGAGACCGACCGGCACGTGGTGGCTGGCGTCGCGGGGCGATGGCCTTCGCCTGGACGGCTTCTCGTCAGTCGACCGATGCTCCGCATCGACTCCCTCCTCGGCACCGCCCAGACTCGACCCTCGCCCCGCTCCTTCATCCAGCCACCATGTGCCGGTCGGTCTGAGCCAACGGTGTGATCCCCGTGGCCGAGCTGCCCTGGACAGCCCCGTCCACCCGGTCGAGCCACCGTGCCTGCGGCAAGCTGCTGCCGATCACGCAGGAAACACCGGTACCCACTCGCAGAACGCCGAGCCCGACCCGGCGGTCATCTGCGCCCACAATCCGGCCCTGTACGAGAAGATGCGAGCAACCGCCACAGCTTCGCGCCGCCCTTGAACCACCGGAGAACCATGGCCTCCTCGAGCTCTCAGCGCCAATCCCTCCCGCAGGCACGCGCCGCCGCGCTGCTGCGCCGCCCCAAGCTGTGGCTCATTCCCACCGTCCTGAGCGGGCTGCTCGCGCTGCTGCTTTCCCTGCTCTACATGGGCGGCATCCTCAACCCGAACCAGGACCTGCACCGGCTGCCCATCGCCATCGTCGACGCGGACCGGGGCCAACCGCTCCCCGGGCAGCAGCAGAACCTGGGCGCGCAGGTCACCCAGGCCATCACCACCGCCGCCGCCCCGGGCAATCCCGTCGACTGGCGTCAACTGACCCCCAGTCAGGTGAGCGACCAGCTGGCCTCCGGCAAGATCTACGGCGCCCTGGAGATCCCCGCCGACTTCACCGCCTCCGTCGCCGCGCTCACCACCGCGAACGCCTCAGCCCGGCCGACGATCACGGTGCTGACCAACCCTGGCGTGGGCAGCCTGGGCTCCTCGCTGGCCAGCCAGATCACCCAGAAGGCCGCCCACCAGGCATCCCTGGCTGTCGGCCAGCAGTTGGCGGCGTCCCCCGCCACTGCGGGCGCCACCGCCACCACACGCCTCCTGCTCGCCGACCCGATCACCGTCACCACCCAGGTCGGTCACCCCCTCGGCCAGCACAGCGGCCTGGGCCTGAGCGCCTTCTACTACACGCTGCTGCTCGTGCTGGCCGGCTTCCTCGGCGCCAACATCATCAACAGCGGCGTCGACACCGCCCTGGGCTACGCCGACAACGAGATCGGCCCCTGGCACACCCGTCGCCCGACCGTGCCGATCGACCGCACCCAGACGCTGCTGCTGAAGATGGCCATGACCGCCGCCATCACCATCCTCACCACCACGCTGGTCATGGTCGCCACCATCGCCGTCCTCGGCATGGACGCCTCCCACCTGCCGCTGCTGTGGGTCTACTCCTACTGCGCCAGCCTCGCCGTCAGCCTGGGCGTCCAGGCCATCAACGCCGCCTTCGGCGGTATCGGTCAACTCGTGTCCATGTTCGTGTTCATCGTCCTGGGCCTGCCCTCCTCCGGGGCCACCATCCCGCTGCAGGCCGTCCCCGGCTTCTACCGCTTCCTGAGCATCTTCGAGCCCATGCGCCAGCTCAGCGGCGGGGTGCGCGCCATCCTCTACTTCGACGCCCGCGCCGACGCCGGCCTGGCCCGTGCCTGGACCATGATCGCGATCGGCTTCGCCGCTGCCCTGGTCTTCGGATTCGGGATGACCCGCTACTACGACCGCAAGGGCCTGCACCGCCTGACCCCGCAGCCCGCCTGAACCGGGCGTCGCCGGGCGCCGTGCCTCAGCGCGGTTCACCCGGCGGCACCCGTCCGGCGATGGGCGTCCCTGTCCGGAAGACCCGTCAGCTGGGCGGGTACTCGTCTTCGGCGGGGCTCAGGGACCTGTAGAGCTCGGGTCGCCGGTCGTGGAGGTAGGGGTTGGCTTTGCGGGATGCGCGCAGGAGGGCCGAGTCCACGTCGGCCAGGATGAGTTCCTCGCCCCGCCCCGCGCGGGCGCGGGACACGCCGTCAGGGCCCACCAGGCAGCTGAGGCCGACGAAGTCGAATGCGCCCTCCGCGCCGCAGCGATTGACGTAGGCGAGGTAGAGCTGGCTCTCGAATGCCCGGGTCGGCACCACGGCCTCGGCGACGAACTCGTACGGGTGCATCTGGGCGGTGGGAACCGCGAGCAGGTCCGTACCGGCGAGGGCGTGGGCCCGTACGTTCTCCGGGAACTCAACGTCGTAACAGATCATCAGACCGACCCGGAAGCCGAGAAGATCGGCCTGAACCACCGGCTCGTCGCCCGGCGTGAAGTATTTTCGCTCGAACGCGCCGAAGAGGTGGGACTTGCGGTAGTTCGCCAGCGGTTCCCCGCCGGGGCCGAGCAACTGCACCGAGTTGAACACGGCGCCGCCGGCGTCCCGCTCGGGATACCCGTAGGCGATGGCGACCCCCGACTCGGCGGCGATCGACGCGACCCGCCGAGCGCTGGGCCCGTCGGCGGGTTCCGCCAGACGATGGACGTCATCCCCGATCGCGTAGCCGGTCAGGAACATCTCCGAACAGATGAGCAGGCCGGCGCCCGCCTCGGCCGCTCGCCGGGCCGCGGCCTCGATCGCGTCCAGGTTCCGTCCGGTCTCACGAAGGTGCCCAGAACTCTGCAGCAGGGCGACACGAAGGGGGGCAGGCAGTGCGCTCATGGGGGCCCTCTCAAGGTCGTACGGATCTCCATCATCGTGGACGGCAGGTTGGAGGATCCGGCGGGGTCGACCACTCCTATGCGGGTGGAGCGTCGGCTGTCGTGGCGGCAGATCGAGCAGCCCACGTGCCTGTGGGGATACGGTGCCCCTTCGGAGTCGGGCGCCGTGATGTCGGTCGCCGCAATCCGGGCAGAGCCCTGTTGAACCCACCGAAGGGAAAGGAACCGGGAATGGACGGCAGCACCGAGCCTCGCAGCACCGAGCCCCGCAGCACCGAGCCCCGCATAGCCGAGCCCCGCCTCTGGACGGTGCAACGCGAGCTGCGCGAGCAGGCGACGTACACCGACCTCACGCACGCGTTCCACCCGGGCCAGCCGCACTTCCCGGCGTTCCCCGACGAGCAACGCGAGACACCGTTCGACATGTCGCGCGGCGACGGGTTCAACGTCCACCGCTACACGATCGTCGGCCAGTGGGGCACGCACGTGGACCCGCCCGTGCACTTCGTCGCCGGGGCGCGGAGCCTCGACCTGATCCCCGTCGAGCAGATGATCCTGCCGCTGGTCGTACTCGACATCACCCAGCGCGTCGAGAAGGACCCCGACGCGACGCCGACCCTGGACGACGTGGCGGACTGGGAGTCCCGCAACGGGGCAATCCCTGCGGGCTCGTTCGTGGCGCTGCGCACCGGCTGGCACCACCGCTGGCCCGACGCCGCCGCCATGGCGAACCGGGACGCGGGCGGCGTCAGCCACACACCTGGCTGGTCGGCCGAAGTTCTGCGCTACCTCGTCGAGGACGCCGGGGTGACCGCCATCGGGCACGAGCAGACGGACACCGACCCCGGGAGTGCGACCTCCAAAGGCGACTTCAGCCTGGAGCTCTACGTCCTGGAGCAGGACAGGTGGCAGATCGAACTCATGGCGAACCTCGACCGACTCCCCGAGGCCGGAGCCCTGCTCGTCGCCAGCTGGCCCAAGCCGCTGGGCGGATCGGGCTTCCCCGCCCGCCTGTTCGCGCTGCACCTGGCCGAGTGAACCGCAGCGAACGGCCCCCGGCTGGGCGAGCCGCCGCGCGGCGGCTCGCACGCGAGGGTGCCGGCTCAGTCAGGGCAGCACATCGGCCATCCGCCGAACAGCCTCGATGATCAGTTCCGGTGAGGTCGCCAGGTTCACGCGGATGAACCCGGCGCCGCCGGTACCGAAGTGCATTCCGGAGCTCACGGCGACCCTGCCGCGTTCCAGGAGGACCGCAGCCGGGTCGTCGCCGAGACCGAGCTCTCGGCAGTCGAGCCAGGCCAGATAGGTGGCTTGCGCCGGCTGGTAGGACACCGCGGGCAGATGCTCGGCCAGCAGTTCCGCCAGCAGGCGACGATTGTCGTCCAGGCCGGCCAGCAGCGCGTCGAGCCAGTCTCCGCCGTCCCGGAGCGCAGCGGTGTGGGCGATGACGCCCACATGGCTGGGGCCGTGGCTGACCTCTTCGGGCAGGCGGGCGAGGTCCTCGGCGGCCTCGGGTCCGGCGACGGCGAGCGCGGCCTTGAGCCCCGCCAGATTCCACGCCTTGGATGCCGACATCAGCGACAGGCCGTCCTGCGCGCCGGGCACGCTCAGGTACGGCACGAAGGCCGCGCCGGAGGCCACGATCGGGGCGTGGATCTCGTCGGCGACCACCCGCACGCCGTAGGTACGCGCCAACGCGGCCACGTCGGCGAGTTCGGCGGCCGTATGCAGGGTGCCAGTCGGGTTGTGCGGGCTGCAGAGCAGGTACACGCCCCGACCCCCACGCCCCATGACGCGCTCGAACGCGACATCCAGCGCGGCGAAGTCGATCCGCCCCTCCTGCCCGAGCGGCGCCTCGACGACGTGCCGGTCCATGTTCCTGATGAACTGGTAGAAGGGCGGGTAGACGGGGCAGTTCACGACCACGGCGTCCCCAGGGCCGGAGACCAGCTTCACCATCTCGACGATGCCCAGCATCACATCCGGCACGATCGCCGTACGCTCCACGGCCAGGCCGTCCCAGTTCCACCGCTTGCCGGCGAACTCGGCCAGCGCCTCGGCATACGCCGTCCCGGTGGGATAGCCGGTGTCTCCGATCGCGATCGCGTCCAGGACCGCCCGCGCGACCGGCTCGGCCAGAGGAACGTCCATCTCGGCCACCCACAGGGGCAGCACGTCCTCCGGGTAGGTGCGCCACTTCATGCTCGTACGCAGCCGCAGCTGGTCGAGTGAGAGCCGGCGCAGCGGGTTGGCTTCGGCGGACGCGGGACGCTCGTTCGGCATGCTCTCCATGCGCCAAAAATAGGCGGAGTTTCGCGAAAAGTGGTCGGCAAGGTCGACCTGGGCCGGGCTCGGCGGCACTCCAAAGGGAGACGGCGGCTGTGGGGGTGGGTCCCCCGTTCGGGCCTCGCGGATTGCCGGGGCGTGGCCGAACCCTTGTGATGGTGCTGCCAGCTCGCGCCTCGACGCCTGCCTACTCCGCCGAAACCGAGAGCTCGCAGGCGGCATCACCGGTTCAGGCGATCAAGGAGTTCATTCGTGGCACAGACCCAAGTCGCGGTCCACCGCAGGTCGATCAGCGGACGCGTTCGCTCCTTGGCCACCAGGGCACGGATCCTCGAGCGATCCGAGGTCGGCAGTCTGATCGCCGCCCCCGACGGTGCACCTCCCTCGGCCCACGCCTTCGAGGGTGTGCAGCAGATCCTCCTACCTCCGGGACCTGAGCTGCCCGACGGCCGGGCCGTCGCTCGATCCGCGGTGCGCGAACAGCGTCTGCCGCTCGCCGCCATCGCGGTCGCCTGCCTCGCCACGGTGCTCGCCTTCTACGGCTTCGAGACGGCGCACGGTATCCAGCTGGTCTTCCATGCCGCGGCGGCGCTGATCGGACTGTTCCTGCCGTACGTCGCCACCGTGCTGGCGATCACCCGTAGTGACTCCCGTCCCCGGAGCAGGGCCATCACGGCGGCCTATATGTGCGCCTCGGTGGTCATCGGCGCACTCAACCTGGCCCTGCTCGTCCTGCTGACGCTCTTCGGCGTGCTGCTCATGATCGTCGGCGGTCTCTGACTTCGGGTTCTTGGCAACCACGGCACCCCGGCTGACGGAGGTTCACCGTCCGCGCCGGGGTGCCGTGGACGTCACCGGGCGGGAACGACACGCTCGCACGGGGCGTGACGGGCCACGTGGACAGGCACAGTGTCAGCAAACGCCTTACAGTTGCGTCGATATGCAACTGTCCGTGCGCCAACACACCAACACACCAACGCCCATATGCGCAGATGCGCCTGACCGGATACATGTGAGGTTCCTTCGCGAGGTGTGCGCCGGGTTCTGACATCGAACCGATCCCCGACTGAGATGGAGGGGTGGTTGGAATGATTGGAAAGTGGCCCCCGTGGTCCCGGCGGGGCCGCGACGGGGTGCCCGCTTCCCGGAGGCGGAGTCGTCGTGTGCTCAGGTGGCTCGCACTCTCTGTGGCTCTCCTCCTGGCCGTGATGGTCGCCGCAGGTACGTGGGTCTTCATCCACCTCAACGGCAACATCCACCACTCGGCCCTCTATCTCGGCAACGCCTCGCCGGGGACGGAGCGCAGGAACAGCGCGGGCCAGAGCCCGATGAACGTGCTGGTGATCGGCTCGGACAGCCGGCAGACTGCGGCCGACTGCGCGATCGGCGGCGACTGCGGGCCGGGGGCCAACGCGGATGTCGAGATCCTGGTCCACCTGTCGGCAGGCCGTACCAGCGCCACGGTCATGAGCATCCCGCGTGACACTGTCGTCGACATCCCGCAGTGCACCGACCCCAAGACGCGGCATGTCTACCCCCCGCTGAGCCAGACGCAGATCACCAGCAGCCTGCAGGACGGCGGCCCCGGCTGCACGGTGGCGGCCGTGCACGCCCTCACCGCCATTCCCATCGACCACTTCGTGATGGCCGATTTCGCGGGCGTCGTCAGCATGTCGGACGCCATCGGAGGGGTCCCCGTCTGCGTCGACAACAATGTGTACGACCCCTATTCGCACCTGAAGCTGGCCAAGGGAGTGCACACGCTGAAGGGCCTTGCGGCTCTTGAACTCCTGCGCACCCGGCACGGGTTCGGCGACGGCGGCGACCTGGGCCGGGAGGCGGCCCAGCAGGTGTTCCTGACGGCCCTCACCCAGAAGCTGCGGCGTGCGGGAACGCTGACCGATCCGGTGGCCATGTACGGCCTCGCCGACGCCGCCACCAAGGCGCTGACCGTGGACGACGGCCTGGCCGGGATCACGAAGCTGGCGTCCTTGGCCCGCCAGCTCAGCGACGTGCCGACCGAGCGCATCAATTTCGTCACCATGCCCAACGTCCCGTATCCGGCCAACCCCAACTGGCTCAGTCCTGCGCCCGGCGCCAAGGCCGTGTTCCAGGCCATCGCGGACGACCGGGCTGTGACCGACGGCGCCACCTCCCCGGTCACTCCGCAGCAGGGCACAGCACCCTCTGCCAAAGCCGGTAGCGCCGCAGGCGGCGGCGCCGGGATCACCGCCGACGCCGCGCAGGCCTCGGACTTCACCAGGGTCGGCGACGCCTCCGGCGCGGCCCAGCCGGCGGTGCCGGCGACAACCGTGAGTGAGCGCAATGCGGCAGCGGACCCCGGCTGCCTGGCGGTGGGCACCCTGGACACCACCCCGTTCGGGTCACCGGTCCGCGCCTACGCGGTCAACCCGCAGATCCCGGACTCCGCACCCTGACGGCCACCACGCCTGTTCATCGGTGGGCCGTTCGGACCTGCCAGAACCCGTTACATCGAGGGGTCCCCGTGCCCGGCCGCCCCGCCTCCAGAGCGGGCCCTGCCTGGTTGCGGCCCTACTCTTCGTTCGTCGGCGTCGCCGAGATCGCGGATCAGCGCCTCGCGCAGGGCGTACAGGGCCTCGACGTCGGCGCAGGTCGCCAGGCAGCGCAACAACTCGCGGATGTGCTCGTCGTCGTCGGCGCGGACGGCTGCGACGAGGGCGGTGATGACTGTGCCTGCCGCATGGCGGCCGGGGAATCGGGTTGTCATACCGTCGGCAACGAGCGAGCCGCCCACGGGACACGGGAACTCCTTCTGTTGTGGATTCGGTCGGTCACGTTTCCGATGACCTGTGCGATCTGAGATCGGTGTCGCTCGTCTGATGACCCCCGATCCGGCGTGAACCGGCGAGTGGAGCGGTGCGTACATCAAGACGCGGGCCCGCACCCACTAGCCACCGGACGGTGGCCTGTCGGAAGGACCAACCGCCATGAAAATAGTGAGTTCGGCAGCTGTTGTACTGGCTGCCGTCGCCTTGACCGCGACCGCCTGCAGCAGTTCGACTCCCTCGAACGGGGGAGCCTCCGCGTCGGCGCCTGCAACGCAGCCGGCCTCGTCCGCCCCCGGTTCCTCGAACGCCTCCGGTTCCTCCACCGCCTCCGGCACCGCCACGGGTGCGAGCGTCGCCGTGCGGACCACGCCGCTGGGCAAGATCCTGGTGGACGGGCAGGGGCGCACCCTGTACCTCTTCGAGAAGGACACCTCCATGTCCTCCACCTGCAACGGCGCCTGCGCTTCGGCCTGGCCGCCGTACACCACCAGCGGCGCCCCGCAGCCGGGCAGCGGTGTCACCGCAGCGCTGCTGGGCACTACCGCACGCACCGACAACACCACCGAGGTCACCTACCACGGCCATCCCCTCTACACCTTCACGGGCGACCAGAAGCCGGGTGACACCAACGGACAGGGGTCGAAGGCGTTCGGCGCAGGTTGGTACGTCGTCGCCCCGAACGGGAACAAGGTCGACAACAGCTGACCGACTCCCGTCCGCTCCAGGAAGGCGAACATGGCGCACCGCGTTCCAGACCCGGTTCCCGCACAGGCCGGGAAGCAGCCCGCGACCCCGGTGAGGTTCCGGCTCGTCCTGGCGGCGCTGCTGGCCCTGGCCGTGTTCACGGCCCTGTTCGCGTTCGGGCGCAACCACACACCGGACTACACCCGAACGCTGTTCGGCAACTCCGGTACGGATGCGGTCGCCCTCAAGTCGCAGCTCGCGACCGGCGTCCTCGCCTTGGCCGTAGTCCAGTTGGCGCTGGCCCTGTGGATGTACCGGCGCCTGCCGGGGGTGGACCGGGTGCCACGCCCGGTGCGCAGAGTGCACCGCGTGGTCGGGCTGGTCCTGTTCGCTGCGACCGTGCCCGTCGCGGTCCACTGCATCCTGGCCTATGGCGTGCAGTTGGGCTCCCCTCGGGTGGCCATCCATGCCGTCGCTGGTTGCTTCTTCTACGGCGCCTTCGCCGCGAAGGTGCTGCTGGTGCGCAGCCGTCGTCTGCCCGGCTGGGCGCTGCCGGTCGCCGGAGGGCTCCTTCTCGTTTCGGTGGGAGCCCTCTGGTACACAGGCGCCCTGTGGTACTTCGACGGCTACCGCCTGCCCGGCCAGTGAGGGGTCCCGGCTCGGACGTGCGCGCGGAGGAAGGTGCCGACGCGGGTGAGGGCGGCGTCGCCCTCTTCGAGGAGGCCGGAGAAGGCTTGGACGACATGGGGCACGCCCGGTGTGATGTCCAGGGTGACCGCGACATCGTGCGCGGCCGCTCGCACGGCGAGACGGGTCGCGTCGTCCAGTAGCACTTCGTGGGATCCGGCTTGGATGTACATTAGCAGCAATCTAATTAGCATCAACCTACTTGTTGCTAATGTAGTGTGGTGGAAGGAACGAGAAGAGGGAGCAGCCACGATGGAGTTGCGGAAGGTGTACGACGATCTGGTGCGCTTCGAGACGGAGTTGTGGAACGGGATCGACGCGCGCCTGCAACGGGACTGCGGAGAGTCCCTCGGCAGCTTCAACACGCTGCTCGTCATCGAATCCACGCCGTCGTGTCGCGTCTACGACATCGTCGCCGCGCTCTCGATCACGGTCGGCGGCGCGAGCCAGGCAGTCGACCGCCTTGAGAAGCGTGGGCACTGTGCGCGCCGGCCCCATCCGACCGACCGCCGCTCCTCGATCGTGGAGCTCACCGCTGCCGGCCGCGACCTCGTGCAGACGGCCGGTCCGATCTTCGATCAGGAGCTCGAGACGCGGTTGGGCGGGCCGCTCTCGGACACGGCCCTCGGCCATCTCGGCGCGGCACTCGCCGCGCTGCGCGCTGCCACACCACATCCCTCCGGCCCCGACGAGCAGGCCTGACCAGGACGCACCACCCGAAGGAGAGCTCATGTACCCCGCGCAGGCGCGAGCAGTACGCTTCGACCGTTACGGCGACCAGCAGGTCCTCTACGTCGCCGAGGTGCCGATTCCTCACCCGGCCGCGGGAGAGGTCCTGGTCGAAGTCCGGGCGGCGGGCATCAATCCCGGCGAGAGCGCCATCAGGACCGGCGCGCTGCACGAGCGCTTTCCCGCGACCTTCCCCTCCGGTCAGGGCAGTGACCTGGCCGGCGTCGTCAATGCCGTGGGCGAAGGCGTCACCGACTTCCGGGTGGGTGACGAGGTGCTCGGTTACTCCTGGCGGCGCTCGAGCCATGCCAGCCACGTCGCCGTACCGGCAACGCAGTTGATCCACAAGCCGGACGGACTCAGCTGGCCGGTCGCCGGTTCGCTCTACGTCGCCGCCTGCACGGCCTGGGCCGCCGTCGAGGCAGTTGACCCAAAGCCCGGCGAGACCATCGCCGTCTCGGCCGCCGCGGGCGGAGTAGGCACCATTGTCGTCCAACTCCTCGCGGTGCGAGGCGCACACGTCCTCGGAATCGCCTCGGCCGCCAATGCGCCCTGGCTGGCCGCCCATGGCGCGGCCCCGGTTCCCTATGGCGACCGGCTCGCCGAGAACCTCGCCGCAGCGGCACCCGACGGGATCGATGCCTTCATCGACCTCTTCGGCCCCGAATACGTTCAACTCGCCGTCGAGCTCGGTATCCCGCGGGACCGGATCGAGACGATCATCTCCTTCCAGAAGGCACAGGAGTTGGGAACCAAGAGCGCGGGTAGTGCGGAGGGTTCCAGCCGCGAGGTCCTTACCGAGATGGCTGCGCTTGTCGCATCCGGCCGGATCGAGATCCCGATCGCCGCCACGTACCCGCTTGAGCGTGTCCGCGACGCGTTCGCGGAACTCGAGCAGCGCCATACCCGCGGAAAGATCGCGCTCATCCCCGATTGACGGCCGGCAGCGCGGTTTCTCCGCGCCCCGGTGTGCTACTCCTGCGGGGCCGGCACGTCCCGCATCGTCCGCAGCGGCGAGGACAGCAGCCACAGTCCCGCCGCGCACGCCCCGGGAACACACAGCCACAGCGTGGCGCGCACCCCGATCCAGGTCCCCAGCACGCCACCGAGCAGTGAGCCCAACGGCAGTGTGCCCCAGACGATCCAGCGCACCGACGCGTTCATCCGGCCGAGCAGCTCCGGTGGACAGATGGACTGGCGGTAGGACACCTGCGCGGTGTTGTAGACGGTTCCGGACGCCGAGAAGGACGCCCAGCCGACCGAGTAGAGCAGTACGCCCCAGCCCGGACTGGCCAGCGGCATCAGAAAGAACAGCGGTGCGGGCGCCAGCATCGAGACCCAGATGATGCGCGCCGATCCGATCCGGCGGGCCAGCCGCCCCGACAGCAGCCCGCCGACCAGGCCGCCGAGGGCGGCGAGGCTGAGGACCAGGCCCACCACCGTGGGCGTGGCGTGCAGCGTGCGCACCAGGAAGACGACCTCGACGGCGCTCAGTGCCGCGGAGAACAGGTTCGCCGTGGCGGTGCAGGCGACGATGCGGCTCAGGATGGGATGGCGCACGACAAAGCGCAGCCCCTCCGCCATCGCCTCACGGAAGCCGATGCGCGGCTTCCCCGGCGCGTGCTCGGCGCCCGGCTCCGGAACCCGGATCAGGGCGAGCGACACGGTGCTGAGCGCGTACGAGGCCGCGTCGACAGCCACCGCCCGGGCGGCGCCGAGCAGGCCGACCAGGGCCCCGCCGAGCGAGGGCCCGACGAACTGGGCGAAAGCGTCGGTGGTCCCCAACTTGCCGTTGCCGTCAACGAGCTGACGTGTCGACAGTAGTGTTGGCAGGTAGCTCTGGTAGGAGACGTCGAACAGCACGCTGAGCGCCCCCACCCCCAGGGCCACGGCGAACAGCTGCCACAGCGGTACCAGTCCGAGCAGGGCGACCAGGGGAACGGAGCCGAGCAGCACCATCCGGGCCACATCGCACCACAGCATTAGCGGGCGCTTGCGCACCCGGTCGACCAGGACTCCGGCCGGCAGTGACAGCAGCACGAACGGCAGAGAGCCCAGCATCTCCAGCAGCGCCACCTCGAACGTCGAGGCCCGCAGGGTAGTGACCGCCAACAGAGGCAGCGCCAGCGTGGAGACGGAGGTGCCGATCTGACTGACCGTCTGTCCACTCCACAGCAGCAAGAACGGGCGGTTCCGCCACAGGCTCGGCGCAGCGGTTTCGGTACGGACTGCCGTGGTCTGCTCGATGTCGTTGGGCATAGCACGAGATCCCAACACGCTGCCCGGGCACCGTCAATCGGATATGCGTCGAACGCGAGCCCCCGGAGACCCTCGCCGCAGCGAAGGGCGTCCGGGAGCTCGCGTACTGGAAGGTCCGGGACTACGACCCGGCGACCGCTACGCCGACTCAGACTGTTGCTTCGAGGGTCACTTCGATGTTGCCGCGGGTGGCATTGGAGTAGGGGCAGACCTGGTGCGTGGTCTCCACGAGCTGATCGGCCGTGGCCTGGTCAAGGCCGGGCAGGTGCGCCGACAGCGCGACCGCCAGCGTGAATCCTCCGTTGTCGAGGGCGATCAGGCTCACCATGGACCTGACCGTCGACTCGCCCAGCCGCACCTTCTGCTGACCCGCGATCAGCCGCAGCCCGTTGTGGAAGCATGCGGCGTAACCGGCGGCGAACAACTGCTCCGGGTTGGTCCTGTCGCCACCTGGACCGCCCATCTCCTTCGGGATCGCGAGGACCTCGTCGAGCACGCCGTCGGAGGAGCGGACCTCTCCGTTTCGGCCATCGCCGGTCGAGATCGCCTCGGTGGTGTACAGCGCGGACATGGTGTCTCCGTTCATAGGTGCCACAGATCGTGGACAGGTTGGATTGCCGGCCGACTGCGTGACGCAGGCGGCGCGTTGGGGTGGTTGAGCGCGGCAAGGATCTCCTCGCCGATCGGACCCGCTATGAGACCGAATCTGTTGCCGCGACGGGCGTCTGGCCGGGTGTCGTATCCGCCCGGCGAGTCCGGTCACCCGGAGCTGTGGCCTGGGCAAGCAGAGCCAGCGCGGACTGAGAGGCCGAACCTGCTTCGGCGGTCACCGCGACCATTCGCTGTCCTTGCCCGTTCGGCACTGACATGGCCTGCTGGGTGACGTCCATGGGTCCGACCAGGGGGTGGCGCATGCGGTAGGTCGCGATGTCCCAGGCGCGGACCCGGTGTTCGGACCACATGGCGGTGAACTCCGGGCTGTTCATGACCAGTTCGCCGATCAACGCGGCCAGCGTCGGATCGTCGGGGTGCCGACCGACGGCCAGGCGCAGTCTCCCCACCACGTCTCTGGCCTTCTTGGGCCAGTCCGCGTACAGCTCGCGGGTGTGGGCGTCCAGGAAAACCAGCCGCGCGGTGTTGGGACGGCGGGCCGGATGTTCGGGGCTCATGGGATCCAGGTGCCCGGCGAACAGCGCATGTCCTGTGCGGTTCCACGCCAGCACGTCGCTGCGGCGGCCGAGTACGATGACCGGAGTGTCCCCGAAGGCGTCGATCAGTCGTTGCGTCGTCTCGGTGATGTTCTCGCGTGTCGGTCTCCGTGTTCGCTCGTTGCCGCCCTTGCGTCCGGCGCCGGCGAGGTCGTGCAGGTGACGGCGTTCGGTCTCGTCCAGGCGAAGTGCCCGGGCGATCGCGTCCAGCACCTCCGTTGACGCGTTGAGCGACAGTCCTTGTTCCAGCCGCATGTAGTACGACTCGCTCACACCCGCCAACTGCGCCAGCTCGTCGCGGCGCAGACCCGGCACCCGCCTGCGCTCGTCGAACATCGGCAATCCGACATCAGCGGGCTGCAGTTGCGCGCGACGCGTCCTCAGGAACCTTCCCAGCTGCGACTTGCTGTTCATGGATCTGAGTATGGCCTCGGGCGGCGGTGCCTACCTGCCCCTGTCAGTGCTAGGCAAGGCGGGCATCGCGAGGCCGGGTACAGGAGGCAGAGGCCGGAGGGGATGCCGGTCAGCCCCGCCCGCGGACGGCCGTTAGCGGGGGAGCCAGGCGTCGGGGGAGTCGGCCAGCCTCTGGACATGCGCGGGGAGCTTGCCGCTCAGGACCTGGGCGAGACTTGTCTCGTCCAGCACCCGGCGCAGGCTCGCCCGCGCGGCGACCCACACGTCGGGGAGGTGTTCGGCCGCCCCCACGTAGGTCGTCTCGTGCGGGCGCAGTCCGCGGACCTCGGCGAGCGGGCCGTCCACCGCACGGATGATCGAGCCGAGCGAGATCGCGCTCGCCGGCCGGGCCAGCGTGTAGCCGCCGTCGGCGCCCCGGTGGCTGCAGACCAGGTCGGCGCGGCGGAGTTCGACGAGGATGGTCTCGACGAACTTGTGCGGCAGCCCCTGGTGGTCGACGAGAAGGCTGGCCTTCACCCGCTCGGGCCCGTGGGCAGCCAGTTCGAGCATCGCGCGCACCGCGTAGTCAGCCTTGGCCGAGATCTGCACACGTGGGATGGTAACAGCCGGTCATTCGGGCCTGCGGAATCGCCATGAGCCGGGCGATCTGCGGGCGAGCCCGTCGCGAAGCGCGATCTGCACGGCGGCCACGCACACGCCGCCGCCTGCGCCAGGTGCCGCGAGGGACGCAGGCCGCGAGGGACACAGGGAGCCGCGTGTACTCCGCGTAGCCGCCGCTGACGGGGTTGCCGAACACGGCGTCCCCGATCGCGAAGCCCTGCGGCTCCTCCGCTCAAGCGGCTTCGAGCCGGCGGAAGCCGCTGGCGTGGAAGACCAGCGGCGGTACCGCTGCGTCGGCGTCGAGCTCGTGGACCCGAAGCAGGACGATGTCGTGGTCGCCCGCGCGGATCAGCTGCTCGATGCTGCAGTCCAGCCAGGCGGTGGCGTCCTCGACCAGTACCGCCCCGTCCGGGGTGGCCCGCCAGTCGAGCGAGGCGAAGCGGTCACCGTCCCGAGCGGCCAGCTGCCGGCAGGCGCGCTCATGGTGGGCGCCGAGCACGCTGACGCCCAGTCGGGGGCGGTCGCGCAACACCGGCCAGGTGGTCGAGCTGTGCGCGACGCAGACCGAGACCAGCGGCGGATCGAGGGACACGGGGGTGAACGAGCTTGCGGCGAGGCCGACCGGGGAACCGTCGACCAGCGCGGCGATCGCGGTCACCCCGGTCGGGAACGCGCCGAAGACGCGTCGCAGGGTGGTCGGCTGCAGCGTCTGGTCGATGGTCATGCCGTCACCCGGACCGGTTCGACACCGAGAGCGGCGGTCACCTGGGGGCGAGCTGTGGTCACCCACTTCTCCAGCTCCTCCGAGACGGTGTAGTCGGAGTCCAGCAGGAACAGCCCGCGGGTCGGGACACTGGCACCCAGCTCGACCAGGACCGGCTTGAGCAGTAGATCCGCGGCCAGCGAGTGCCGCCAGTGGCCGCCCAGCAGCAGCGGCACCGCCGTCACACCCGCGAGTGCACCCGGGCCGAGACGGTCCAGGAACAGCTTGAGCAAGCCGGTGTAGGTCGCCTTGTAGGTGGGGCTGGCCACGACGAGCAGGCTTGCGCCCTGAACGGCCTCGACGGCCTCGGCCACACGGGGGTCGTCCGGATCGAACAGCGCGGCGCCGAGGTCGGCGAGGTCCACGGCCACGTCGGGTTGACGCCCCGTCAGCGCCTCGGCGACCAGGTGGGCCGCCTCATGGGTACGGGAACGGGGTCTGGGGTTGCCGACGAGGACGACGACGCTCACGGCGATCTCCTTGGATGATGGCAGGGGCAGGTGGTGTGTACGGCGGTCGGTGACGTGCGTTCAGGCCCGTCGGGCCCATTCCTCGGCGAGGAGCCGGTAGGAGGCGACCCGGTCGGCGTGGTCGTGGGTGATGGTGGTGACGACGATCTCGTCGGCGCCGGTGGCGTCGCGCAGGGTCTCCAACTGGTCGGCGACCTGCTGCGGCGACCCGGTGAACTGGGTCTCCACACGGTCCTCGACCAGGGTCCGGTCCGCCTCGGTCCAGATGTGCGCGCGGGCCTGGTCCGGAGTGGGGAACGGGATGGCGCCGTCGCCGCTACGGATACTGCGCACCCACAGGCCGTAGCCGGTGGCGAGCTCACGCGCGGTTGCCTCGTCCTGGGCGACGACGACATCGGCGGAGACGCTGACGTACGGGCGGTGCAGCTCGGCGGACGGGGTGAACGCGGCACGGTAGCCCTCAGCGGCCTCGACCACGGTGGCCGGGCTGACGTGGTAGTTCGCGGCGAAGCGCAACCCGTTGGCCCCGGCGACCTCTGCGCTGGTCCCCCCGCTGCTGCCGAGGATCCAGACCTGCAGCTCGGCCCCCTCGCCCGGCACGACATGGGCTTCGACACCGTCGGCGGTGGTGTAGGTGCCGGCGATCAGCGCGAGGATGTCGTCGATCTGGTCGGCGTAGTCCTGGGCCTCGGCGCCGGGTTGTTGCAGCAGCTTCTTCTGCAGCGCGAATCGCGGGTGCCGGAGCAGGTGCGCGAAGGAGAACCGGGCCGGTATCCGCAGCCCGTTGGGCGTGTATCCGTCGACGACGGTCGTCGCGCCGACCAGGGCCGGTTCGCGGCTTGGCGTGGTCGGTCGGCCACCCGAGCGGCCCAGGCCCAGGTCGAACCGTCCCGGGTGCAGCGCGTCGAGCAGGCCGAACTCCTCGACGGTGGACAGGGCGGTGCGGTGGCCGAGCTGCACCGCGCCCGCGCCGAGCCGGATGGTGGAGGTCGCCGCGGCGGTGAGCGCGAGGACCACGGCGGGGGAGGTGCCCGCGACACCGGGGTTGAGGTGGTGTTCGGCGAACCAGTAGCGGGCGTAGCCGAACCGCTCGGCCTGCTGGGCCAGGTCGATGCTGTTGCGCAGCGCCTGCGGCGCGGTCGAGCCGGAGCTGATCGGTACCAGGTCCAGGACCGCGAGGGGGGTGGTGGCCATGGTCATGCTCCTTGTCGGTCTGCGGCCTGGAGGTCTGCCTGGAGGTCCGCTGCCCGGAGGTCCGCGGCCGGTCCGCCCGCGGCGGGAAGGACCGGGCCCCAGTCCCAGGGCGGGTCGGGGATCACCCGGCGCAGCACGGGGGCGATGTCGGACTGGAAGAGCTCGAGCGAGGCGCGGTGCTGAGCGGCGGTCAGGCCGCCGGGCTCGGCGTGCAGGTGCAGCACGCTGTGGCCGAACTGCTCGTGGTAGCGGTGGACCTTGTCGACGATCTGCTGCGGGCTGCCGATCAGGGCCGAGCTGCGCGCGACGAAGTCCTCCAGGGTGGCGAACACCGGCTCGATGCCGAGCCGCTTCTGGAAGGCGAGGTAGCCCTCGAACACAGGGCGGTAGTCGGCGAGCGCCTGTTGCGAGGTGGGCGCGGCGTAGAAGCCGGCTGTTCCCGCGCCGACCGCGGCCAGCTCCGGGTCGTGGCCGTAGTACTCCCAGCGCTCGCGGTAGTAGCGGATCAGCTCCGCGTAGGGCTCGATGCTGTTGGTGACGTTGGCGGAGAACAGCGGATCGCCGTAGCGGGCGGCGAGGTCGACCGACTCGCGGCTGGTGGCGCTGCCGTGCCAGACCCGGATCGGTTGCTGCAACGGGCGGGGCCAGACCTCCGCCTCGTGCAGCGCGGGGCGGAACTTGGGGGAGGCGGTGACCTTGTCGTTGCGCCAGATCCGGCGGAACAGCTCGTAGGACTCGGCGTTGCGGTCCCACTGGTCCTCGGGGGTGACCTGGAACAGCTCGCGCTGCGCGGTGCCGTTGCCTTTGCCGATGATCAGCTCCAGCCGGCCGCCGGAGAGGTGGTCCAGGGTCGCGTAGTCCTCGTAGGCGCGGACCGGGTCGAGCAGACTCAACGTCGTGACCGCGGTGAACAGCCGGATCCGTTCGGTGAGGGCGGCGATGTGGCTGAGCACGACCGGCGGGGAGGAGGAGAGGAACGGGCGCTCGTGCCGCTCGCCGACGCCGAAGCCGTCGAAGCCCAGTTCCTCGGCGAGCAGCGCGCTCTCGACGACCTGCCGGAAGCGCTCCTGGGTGGACGCCTGGACTCCGGTGACGGGGTCCGGGGCCTGCACGATCAGGGTGATGGTGATGAACTTCATGACGCCACCCGCGCCGCCACAGACCGCTCCGCGACAGCCCGCTCAGCCACAGCCCGCTCCGCCGCGGCTCGCTTGCCCGGCCGGGCCAGCCCGAGATGGTCCCGCAGGGTGGTGCCCTCGTACTCGCTGCGGAACACGCCGCGCTCCTGGAGCAGCGGGACCACGGTGTCGGCGAACTCGTCCAGGCCGCGCGGGGTGATGTGCGGGACGAGGATGAAGCCGTCGCTGGCGTCGGCCTGGACGAAGTCGTTGATGGTGGTGGCGACGGTCTCCGCGGAACCGACGAAGGTCTGCCGGCTCGTCGTCTCGATCACCAGCTCGCGGATCGAGAGCTTGCGTGCGGCGGCCTTCTCGCGCCACTCGCGGGCGGTCGCCAGCCGGTCCCCGAACATCCGCACGCTGGCCCGGCCTCGGGCGATGGTGTGCTCGCCCGGAGCGGGGTCGATCTCCGGGAGCGGCCCGTCGGGGTCGTACGCGCTGAGGTCGCGGTTCCAGAGCTGCTCCAGGAACTTGATCGCGGTCTGTCCGCTGACCTGTGCCTTCCTCACCTCGTAGGCGTGCTCGGCGGCTTCGGCGTCGGTGTCGCCGAGGACGAAGGTGGCTGCGGGGAGGATCAGCAGCTCGTCCCGGCCCCGGCCGTGGCGGGCAAGTCGGCCCTTGACGTCGGTGTAGAAGGCCTGGCCTGCCTCCAGGGTGCTGTGCCGGCTGAAGATGGCGTCGGCGGTGGAGGCGGCGAACTCGCGGCCCTCCTCCGAGTCGCCGGCCTGGAAGATGACCGGACGCCCCTGCGGGCCGGTGGGGACGTTGAACTGGCCGGAGATGTCGAAGTGCTGGTCGTGGTGCTCGAAGCGGCCCGGGTCGGGGTCGCCGAGGAAGGCCCCGGACTCCTTGTCGGCGAGGATGTCGTGGCCGTTCCAGGAGTCGAACAGCTCCTGGGCGGCGCGCAGGAACTGCTCGGCCCGGGAGTAGCGGTCCTCCTGCTTGAGGAAGCCGCCGCGGCGGAAGTTCTCGCCGGTGAAGGCGTCCCAGGAGGTGACCACGTTCCAGGCGGCCCGCCCGGCCGAGAGGTGATCCAGGGACGCGAACTGCCGTGCCACCTCGTAGGGTTCGTTGAAGGTGGAGTTGATGGTGCCGGTGAGACCGATTCGCTCGGTGACGGCGGCCAGCGCGGCGAGAACGGTGAAGGTGTCGGGACGGCCGACCACGTCCAGGTCGTAGATCTCGCCGCCCTGCTCGCGCAACCGCAGTCCCTCGGCGAGGAAGAGGAAGTCGAACTTGGCGCGCTCGGCGGTGCGCGCGAAGTGCGCGAAGGAGCTGAACTCGATATGGCTGCCTGCCTCGGGGTCGCTCCACACGGTGGTGTTGTTGACGCCGGGGAAGTGGGCAGCGAGGTGGACCTGCTTCAGGGGCTTGCTCATGGTCGGCTCTCTCTGCTCAGACGGCGGCGGCGTAGCGGTTCGCCGGACGGGGGAGTCCGAGCAGGCCGCGCAGGGTGTTCGCCTCGTAGGAGGTGCGGAAGAGTCCGCGGCGCTGGATTTCCGGGACGAGGCGGCGGGTGATCTGCTCCAGGTCGTGCGGGACGGTGGCGGGTCGCAGCCGGAAGCCGGTGAGACCCGCCTGCTGCCAGTCCTGAAGCAGGTCGGCGAGCTGCGCGGGCGTCCCGGCGAACACGTGGGCGTCGCTGCCGTACGCAGAGCCGGCGAGCTCGTCCAGGTGGTCCCGGCGATGGACGGCGGAGGCCGGGTCGTCGTCCAGGAACACCACCAGGTCGCCGAAGACGTGCAGGATCTCGTCGGCGCGGCCTGCGGCTGCCTGCTCCGCGCGGATCTCGGCGAGGACGGCGGCGGCCTGGGAGCTGTCGCGCGGGGTGACGAAACCGACGTCGGACGAGCGGGCGAGCAGGCGGTAGGGGATGGTCGCATGGGCGAGTGCGGCGACGACCGGCTGGCCCTGCGGCGGGCGCGGCGTGATGGACGGGCCCTTCACGCTGAACGTCGGGCTCTCGAAGTCGATGTAGTGCAGCTTGTGGCGGTCGACGAACCGGCCGGTCGCGGTGTCGCGGATCTCGGCGTCGTCCTCCCAGCTGTCCCACAGTCGCCGGACGACCTCGACGTAGTCGGCCGCCTCCTCGAACGACTCGGTGACCAGGGACTGGACCTCTGGCTGGTCGAAGTCCTCCAGCCGGAACGGCGGGAAGGTCCGGCGGCCGAACAGCGCCGCCTCGTACGGGCGCGCCGACACCTGCACCCGCACGCCGGCCCGGCCGGTGCTCACGTAGTCGAGGGTGGCGATCGCCTTGGAGAGGTGGAACGGCTCGGTGTGGGTGGCCACCGCGGTCGGAATCAGGCCGATGTTGCCGGTCAGCGGTGCGATCCGGGCGGCGGTCAGTACGGCGTCCAGTCGGCCGCGGACCTGGTCGGTCCGCCCGTCCGTGATGTTGTAGTCGGTGGACTGGAGGCCGAGGGAGTCCTCGATGGTCACGAAGTCCAGCAGTCCTCGTTCGGCCTCGGCCACGAGATCGGACCAGTACCGGGCTGTGAGAAGTTCGTCCGGCCGGGCGTCGGGCTGCCGCCAGGCCGCGGGGTGCCAGCCCGCGCCGTCGAGGGCGACCGCGAGGTGGAGGGCGGGGCGTGGTCGGGGCATGGGGATGTCGCTTCCTGCTCGGGAGGGTGCTCCACCGGTCTCCACCGGTAGGGCGGGCATGCCGAACGGAACCGCGTCGGGGTGTGTTGTCTGGCCCGGGGCGGAGTCGGCGGGAGGGAGGGTGCTACCAGGGACGCGCAGTCCGCCTGGGGCGGTGCACGGCGGCGCGGCGTCGGACGCCAGCGGCCGCGGACGCCAACGGCCGGGGTCCTATCGCTCCCGGGCTGTGCGGCTCAGGCTGTGCGGCTCAGGCCGTCGGACAGAGGGCGCTGGCGATGCGCTGGAGATCGATGTGTCGCCGTGAGTACGTGCCTGTGGCCTGACGCACTGCTGTCCACCTCCGCCTTCGAAGTCGCGCTTACAGGACGGCACCGTCCTGTCGGGTCGTCACCTGGAGCACCCCGCCGCGTTGGAGGGTTGCTGGTCAGCAAGCCAGGGCTTGTCGCTGACGCTCATTACCTGCTCACACCGTAACTTCGAATGGACGTCGAGCACAATCCCCATAGATCAACTGGAGATCGACCGGCGGTCAACCGGTGGCTGATTCCATCGCCTCGGCGGCGACCTGAATCCCTACTGGATCGATAGGTATTGCCCAGTCGTGGTTGAACGGTTAACGTGATCCCTGGTGATGAGCGTCAGCGACAAGCCCTGGCTTGCTGACCGGCAACCCTCGTCCGCGGTGGGGTGCTCCAGGTGACGACCCGACAGGACGGTGCCGTCCTGTAAGCGCGAGGCCCCGAGGGCCCGACGACTGTGAGGTGAACCATATGCAGGTACGAGGCGTCGGCGACAGCGACGGCAGCACGCCGCACCCGCACGGCTCCTTCCAGCTGCGGATCGCCCGGTGCCACCAGGACCTGCTCCCCGTGAGCAACGCGCTGTGTCCGAGGACATGTCCGGTCTGTTGACCTCACCCGCGCCCTCCGGCGCCGAGGACTGATCCGTCCACGCCGTCACCCCCTCGCCTCGACATCGACCTGCGCAACGCCGTCGCCAAGGTGCTCGGCGTCACCTGGGACGTGCAGTACGGCGCCTTCCCCACCGTCATCCGCGGTGTGCTGAACGGCAAGTACGACGTGGGGCAGGCCAACTTCGGTGCCACCAAGGCCCGCGAGCGGGTCGTCGACTTCGCCACGTACCTCAGCGACGGCCAGTCGTTCCTGGGCGCGAAGGACATAAAGATCGACAAGGCCACCACCCTCACCGACCTGTGCGGCTACAACGTGGCCACCAGCTCCGGATCCACCTTCCAGCAGATCCTCACCAACGGCGCGTCCGCGTGCGCCGCGGCCGGCAAGAGCCCCTACCAGGTGCAGTACTTCAGCGACACCGCACCGATCTTCCTCGGGCTGGCCAACGGCAAGGTGGACATCTACTTCGGCCCCACCCTGAGCCTGAAGTACACAGCCGCGCGCATCCCCGGGACCAAGTACCTCGGCCAGATCAGCACCAGACCCGTGGGCCTCGTCCGCCACATCAGGGTGTGACGAAGTAGTAGCCCTGGTCCAGCAGCCACGGGATTGCGATGCGCAGGGCGGCCACAGTCTCGGAGCGGTCCCCGCCGCCATCATGTTCGAGGATGATCGATCCACCGTGAGTGTGCTGTTCGATCTCCCGCACGATGTGGGCGGTGCCCGGCCTGGACCAGTCGCGGGGGTCCACCGACCAGTCCACCGGGCGTAGCCCCAGTTGACGGCATGCGGCGAAGGTCTCCGCAGTCCAGACCCCGTAGGGGGCGCGGAAGATGCCGGGCGCAGTGCCCGTTATTCGGAGGATCTCGGCACTGGTGCGCTCGATTTCGCTGAGCAGCACCCCTGGCGAGACCCGCGCCAGATCGGGATGCGTCCAGGTGTGGTTCGCTATCAGATGTCCCTCGGCAGCGACTCGGCGCACCAGCGTCGGGTAGGCCTGCATCTGCTCGCCGACCTGGCAGAAGGTCGCGGTGATTCCGTGCCTGCCGAGGATCCCCAGGACCTGCGGGGTCCACTCGGGGTGAGGTCCGTCGTCGATGGTCAGCGCGATCGCGCGCGGGCCCTGGTGGACGTAGAACTGGGGCTTCTCCGGATCCGCGGCCCGCCGCCGCGGCCGCGGTTTCGCCTCGGCGGCGGCCGGGGTGGCGTTCGCGAGGGCACTGACCACGAGGAGGCCGCCGAGCGAGAACAGGGCCCTGCGGGAAACGAGCGATCCCTCCGTTGAAGTCAAGACCCCTCCTGTTGGTTGAACGATGCCTCGGCCGAGGGAACGGCTGCGCCGGGCCGGCCGGGCCGCCGTCCAGCATTCGCATCCGTCCCGAAGCTCCCTGAGCCTCGTCGTGCGCAGCATGGCCAGCGAGACGATCACATCCCCGAAGGCCGCCACAGCCAAACCACATGAGGCCAATCGGGCGGTGCAGTAGTGCGGTCGCGTCTCCCTGGACGCTCTCCGGCGCGCCGGACGGCTTGGCCGAGAGAGGACCGCCTTTTTTGAGCTGAGGACTCCTCAGCCAGCCTGGCGCCGCCGTGGCTGCGGTCGTGACCTGGAGACCCGGCGATCTCGCAGGGGCTGCTCGGGATCGCGGCCCGCACTGAACTCGCGGCCGAGCAGCGCGCCGCCGAACACGACCACCCCGGCCCCGATCATCCACGACTGCACCAGCAGCACCGTGCCGATTGCTCCGTAGGTGAGGGCGTCGCTGGCCAGCAGCGGGGCGAGGACCAGCGATGAGACGACTCGCAGGCCGACCAGGCCGAGCGCCGTGAAGAACGCTCCGGGGAACAGTTGGCGCCAGGAGACGCGCCCTGCCAGGAGCAGGTGCTGTCCCCACCAGAAGAGGACGGTTCCGGTCGCGTAGGTCAGGAGTCCGCGGAACGTACCCTCCGCCCATCCGTGCTGGAGCAGCGAACCGCTGTGCACGTCCACGAAGAGGCATGCGGTGAGGGCAGCCAGCCAGGTCAGCTGGCGCCACACGGCGTGCCATCGTCCGGGCGGCAGGTCCCAGATGCGCTCGTAGCCGGTCTGGATGCAGGAGGAGAAGGATATTCCGAAGACCACACCGGCCACGACGCTGAAGACGCTTGTGGTGCCCAGCACGCGCTGGGGCGCTGAGAACAGGTTCCGTACCGTCGTCGCGGGCGTCCCGGTCACGCCGAGCCCGTCCACGAGCCACCCTGCGAACCCCTCGCCGCGGACCGGGTAAGCCGCCGCCACGACGATCAGCAGCGGCACCAGCGTGACCAGGCCGAGGGCGGCGAAACCGAGCGCCCGGTGCATCAACTCGACGTCCCGTGCCCGCCCGCCGAACCGGTAGACCCAGGACCGCCGCCAGGCGCGTCGCACGCGGCGACCCCAGGGCGGTCTCCGGGGACCCATGGGGGTCACCGGGGCGGTCACGCCGGACATGGCTCCTCACTTCCCGGGTGAGTGCGGGTTCGGTGGTCGCCGTCCTTTCCTGGCCCGGAAGCCGCCGACTTGAGGCCGACCCGCGCATACCCCGCTCCGACGCTCGCACCGGAGAGGGTTTCGGGTCGCCGGTGGCACGGGAGGCGAAAACGCGAAGCCGATGCGGCTCCACACCAAGGCTACGGCGACGCCCCTCGTCCGGCGCGGCGCGTCTCAACCTGCCCGGCTTCTGTTCGACAGGGAGGACCACCCACGGAGCAGGCATGGTCACCCAGAAGGGGCACGCACGATGGGGCACGGTGGAAACGTCAGTGCCGAGTTGATCGCCGACCACGGTGGGGTGGAAGACGTCTTCGGTCAGTTCTCGAAGCTGCCCCCGCGCGACCAGGACCGCAGCGCGCTGGTCGACCCGGTCACCGTCGCGTTTGTGCAGCACTCCGTCGTCGCGGAGATGAGCCCAGCGCTGAGTGCATCACCGAGCCGCCTTCCGGCGACCCACCGCAGCAGCCGCACCCCAAGCCTGGTCCGGTGCCGGCGCGGCGCACAGCGGTGCGGGGGACGCGACGTCGACGGCCCCCGGCCAGGCACGATCCGCGACCGGCCGGGTGGAAGTGGTTCGCGGCGCGGTTTAGGGGAGCAGCTTCTCGATGGCGGCGCGGCCTTCCGCGGCCAGCTTGCGCTCCGCCCAGGCGAGATGCTCGGGGGTCAGGTCGCGCCCCGAGGCAAGAACCAGATCCTCGGCGGTGACATCGTCGCTGGAGCCGACGTGCAGGAGCGCGTCGGGCGTAATGCCCTCGGACAGAGGGTTCGAATCGGGCTGCTCGGTCATGCCGCCTCCTCGTTTGTCCAGCAACTCACCATCCTGGATCTTGGGCCCGGGTGGGCGCAAGGTGTACGTCTCAGATGGCGGAGCGCGCCTACCGCGGTCGCCGCCGGATGCACTCCGGGAAGCCGAGCCCCGCCAGCGCCATCGGCTCCCATGGGCCACGACCCGAGCTACGGCCGGCCCCGGCCTCGGAGCAGAATCTCGCGAGTCAACTGCGGGCCGGGTTGTGGGCGGTGACGTTGGCGGTCAGGCGGCGGAGGGTGGCGCGGGTGCGCTCGACCTCCTCGGGCTCCAGGCCGATGCCGTCGCCGATCGCGCCGGGAAGGGCACGGACGCGCTCGCGCATGGCGGCGCCTTCGTCGGTGAGTGTGATCCGCACCGCACGCTCGTCGTCGCGGCGGCGCTCCCGGCGCAGCAGGCCGTTCGCCTCCAGGCGCTTGAGCAGCGGGGTCAGAGTGCCGTAGTCGAGCTGGAGAGCGATGCCGAGTTCCTTGACCGAGGTCTCGCCGCGCTCCCAGAGCACCAGCAAGGCGAGGTACTGCGGATACGTCAGCCCGAGAGCGTCCAGCAGTGGCCGGTACAGCCCGGTGACCGCACGAGAAGCGGCGTAGAGGGCGAAGCAGAGCTGGTCTTCGAGGAGCAGGGAGAAGCCCGGATCCGGCTGCTGGTCGAGGTCGAGGCTGGTCATCGTCAGAGCATATCTGGGAGCGTGCACAATGTCCATGTACACGATTTGCTTGTGCACGAGGTAATCGTTGGCTAGGTTTGCTGGCGTCGAGCGGAACCTCCTGCCTCACGCTCTCGAGAGGCACACCTGGAGGGTCTGCGCGGAGAATTGCACCGTCTGAACCGGAGTCCAGGTCAGGACCCTTCCCGCCTTTTCGCCCGGCAGCCGCGCCCGTCGACCGGGCCGGACCGGTCCCGCAAAGCCGGGCTGTCAATCACTCTCCTCAAGAAAGTCGGTACCAGACATGTCCTTCGTCACCGTCGGCCAGGAGAACTCGTCGTCGATCGACATCTACTACGAGGACCACGGCAGCGGCCAGCCCGTCGTCCTGATCCACGGCTACCCCCTCAACGGCCACTCCTGGGAGAAGCAGGAGCGCGTCCTGCTGGAGGCCGGCTACCGGGTGATCACCTACGACCGCCGCGGGTTCGGCCAGTCCAGCCAGCCCACCATCGGCTACGACTACGACACCTTCGCGGCCGACCTCAACACGCTGCTGGAGCATCTGGAGCTCACCGACGTCGTCCTGGTCGGCTTCTCCATGGGCACCGGCGAGGTCACCCGCTACCTCGGCAGCTACGGATCCGCCCGGGTGAGCAAGGCTGTCCTGATGGGCGCCATCCCGCCGTTCCTGCTCAAGACCGAGGACAACCCCGAGGGCGTGGACAGGTCGGTCTTCGAGGGCATCAAGGCCGCCGTGGTCGCCGACCGGCCGGCCTACTTCAAGGACTTCCTCGACAACTTCTACAACGTCGACACCTTCGCGGGGAGCCGCATCAGCGACCAGGCCTGGAACAACAGCTTCAACGTCGCCGTCGCCGCCTCCGCCCACGCCGCATACGCCTGCGTGGACTCCTGGTTGACCGACTTCCGGGCCGACCTGCCCAAGATCGACGTCCCCACCCTGCTCATCCACGGGAACGCCGACCGGATCCTGCCCTACGAGGTCACCGCCAAGCGCCTGCCCGCCCTGATCAAGGACCTCACCTTCGTCACCGTGGAAGGCGGCCCGCACAACATCGCCTGGACCCACCCCGAGATCGTCAACCCCGCGCTGCTGGACTTCCTCGCCGGCTGACCCGAATCCACCGCCTGCCGCCGTGCCGACGCGAAAGCCCGGTACGGCGGCAGGAGTGTCCGACCAACGACTCGCGCAGGTGCGTCGGCGGTCAGACCGTGGTCCTTGCGTTGGCGAGCATGTCGAGCGAGACCTGCCACAGGCGGGCCGCCTTCTGCCGGTCGAGGGCGTAGCCGATCACGCCGCGGCGGACACCCGGCTGATGCGGGGCCGCCTCGTTGCAGTCCTCGAAGTACCGGCCGGTGACGCCGTCGACCAGCGGGGAGGCCGCGAGCAGCACGGACGTGGCGGCGCCCTGCTTGGTGTTCTTCACCGACACGCCGGTGCTGTGGCCGGGCTCGAAGGACGCCGGAGCACTGGCGACCGGATCGCCGATGTGCCGGGAGAGCTTGGTGTCGGCGATCCGGCCGGGGTTGAGGGCATTGACGCTGATGCCGTCCTCCGCCCAGCGCTCGGCGGCCTCGACCGCGAACAGGATGTTGGCCGTCTTGGACTGGCTGTAGGCGACCCAGGGGTCGTATGGGTGGTGCTCGAAGTTGATGTCCTCGAAGAGGACCTCGCCGTTGAGGTGGCCGACCGAACTGACGACCACGACGCGGGCGTCGCCGGCCGCCCTGAGCGCCTGGCGCAGGCCGGTGGTGAGCGCGAAGTGGCCGAGGTGGTTGGTGGCGAACTGCAGCTCCCACCCCTCGGCGGTGCGTGTCTCCGGGGTGGCCATGACGCCGGCGTTGTCGACCAGGATGTGCAGCGGGCCCTCCCAGGCTGTCACGAAGGCCGCGATCGACGCCTGGTCGGAGAGATCGAGTGGTGCGACCAGGATGTGGGCATTACCGGTGGTGTCGGTGATGTCGGCGGCGGTCTTCGCGCCCGCGGCCGTGTCACGGACCGCGAGAGTGACCTCGGCCCCTGCCGCGGCCAGGGCGCGCGCGGTCTCCACGCCGATGCCGGAGGAGGCACCGGTGACCACGGCGCGACGGCCGGTCAGGTCAACGCCCACCACCACCTCCGCCGCGGTGGTCTGTGCCCCGAACGGCGTCGTGATGCGTCCGTGCTCGGTCATGGGATCAGCCTTTCTGTGCAGCCCCGCCGCACACGGCGGGGAGCGGTTCGTCCGTCCATTCCAGACAAGCACCCGAAGCCGCTGTTCAGCGCGACACAAGGGGCACGGTCCGACCGGGGGTCCGGCAGTACCTGTCTACGGCCGAAGCCGAAGCGGTGCGCGTCGTAGCGTGGAGGCATGGACGTCCATCTGCCGACAGCGAGCCACCAGGCGACCGAACTGGGAGAGTTCCTGCGCACCCGCAGAGCGAGGATCTCCCACGAGCAGGCCGGTCTGACGCCCTCGCCCACGGTCCGCAGGGTTCCGGGGCTGCGCCGCGAGGAGGTCGCGCAGCTCGCCGGGGTCAGCGTCGACTACTACGTACGGCTGGAGCGCGGCCGCAACGTCAACGTCTCCGAAGCGGTCCTCGACGCCGTCGCCCGAGCGCTGCGGCTGACCGGCGACGAGCGCAGCCACCTGTTCGCCGTGGCCAGGCCCGCCCGGACCCGTCCCCGCGCCCTGCCGCCCCAGCGCGTACGCCCGGGCCTGTACCGGATCCTGGAGACGATGAGCGAGGTGCCGGCCCTGGTCGTCGGACGCCGCACCGACGTCCTGGCGACCAACCGACTGGCGCGCGCCCTCTACACCGACTTCGACGTCCTGCCCCGGCGTGAGCGGAACATGGCCCGCTTCATATTTCTCGACGAAGCCGCCCGCAGCCTCTACGACGACTGGGAGGGCATCGCCCGCACCACCGTCGCCGCCCTGCACCTCGACGCCGGCCAGCATCCCCGCGACCCCCAGCTCGCCGAACTCGTGGGTGAACTCTCGCTGCGCGACCCGGACTTCCGCATCTGGTGGGCCGACCACGACGTCAAGCGCCGCACGTACGGCACCAAGACGTTCCACCATCCGGTGGTCGGGGACCTCACCCTCGACTACGAAGCTCTGGCCGTCACCGGCGACCCCGACCAGACTCTGGGCATCTACACCGCCGAACCCGGCTCTGCCTCTGAACAGGCCCTGCGTCTGCTGGCCAGCTGGACCGACGACTCTGTCCTCCGGGATGCGGAGCGGCCACGCTGAACGGCAGCCGCACCTGCGCTGACCTGTTCAGCGGGGTGCGGCCGACAGGCGCGGATCTGTGATTCCGCCTGGGCAGGCGAAACGGGCGGCGTTCCAACCGGCCTGGCGAGCGCCGGCCTGGTAGGCGCTCTCGTAGAAGTCGAGAACGGCTGCTCGCGGATCGGTCTCGGCGCGGGCGTCGTCGTAGCGCAGCAGCGCCAGATGGCCCTGCCTGTACGCGACCCACCGCGCGGACGCGGGCTTGAGTGGTTCCTCGATCAGCTGAGCAGGCTCTGGGGCCGTGTAGGAGTAGAAGGCCGGTTCGGCGAAGGCGGCGTCCCCGAACCAGAAGCCGAAGCTGATCACCTCCCGGGAGTACGCCTCCCGGGTGACCGAGTCCGCTTCCGGCGGCGGGTCGACGTGACGTTCGGAGAACCGGGTGTGGGCGATGTCCATCGTGTGCCAGAAATGGTGTACGGGGCTGGATTTGCCCGAGAAGCGCGCCTTGAACTCCTCCAGCACCAGCGCCACTTGGCTGAGTACCTGCCAGTAGCGGTTGGCCAGGACCGGATCGTAGCCGGCATGTTCGAAGTCCTCAGCGAAGGGCCGGGCGGCGTCGGGCAGGTCGAACGGCCTGGGAAGGCCGATCTCCACCTGGAGGCCCAGCGCGGCCGTCGCGTCCAGGGTGTTGCGGTAGAACGACGCCACGGACTGGCCGAAGAGCGGGAAGGACACAGCCCGTCCGTCCGAGGTCGCCACAACCAGTTGGTGGTCGACGAAGTCGAAGTCGATGGTGAAGATCGGATTGCCGTCGATCTGACCCATCGGACGCGTGGTTATCCCGCGTCCGGTGAGATGGAACGGGACGTTCCACCAGTGGTTGCTCCGAGGACTCGACGCGAGTCGGATCTTGCCCACGACCTGCACGAACCGGTGCAGCGTCTCTTTGGTGTCCTGCCACTCGGCGAGCGGCATAGATGGAAACAGCTCCATCGCCAATCCCTTCGCCTGTGCGCCGTACTTCCGTGTCGTACGTCCATCATGGCCGTGGCGGACAGGTACGGCATCTGTCCGGCTCGTGCGGCGTAGCCGATCAGGGGCCCCACCGATGGATCAGCCGCCGGGGACCTGGTCGGTGCGGGCCGCGGCGCGTTCGGCGGTCCAGGCGGACACCTCCTCGCGCTCGTACCGCTGCGCGCTGGCCTGGGCCGCAGCTTGGGCCGCGTTGCGCCGAGCGCGGCTCTGCCCCCCGTGCGGGTCGACCGCGAGCAGCCCGCGGGCGACGTGACCGCCGACGGCACGCAGCAACTGCTCCAGCGATCCGATAGGAGGCATCCAAGGGTCCTTGCGATAGCGAAGGCGCCCACCCGGTGGGCCCGGAGACTGCCTCGCACACTAGGAGCCCGGGGGAGCCAATGCGAGCACCGCCGTCGCGACCCGTCGGTGACGCCGCGCCAGTCACCGGTTCGGCCCCCTGATCCGGCGTGCCGCCACCTTGCTGCCACGTCCGCCTCGCGGCACTGGGGCAGGCCGCATAACGTCTTCAGGAAGGACGGGAGTCGTGCGATGTACGAGATGCGCGCTGAACAAGATCCGGCCAGTGACGAGTCCGTCCTGGTGTGGCACATCGTGAGCAAGGAAACGCCGACGACTCTGTGCGGCCGGGCCCAGCTGCTGTTGCTGGTCGCCGCCGACGAAGGCGATCAAGGCGGGCAGCGTTTCTGTCCGCCTTGCCTGACGGCTTTCGAACAGGTGATGACGGCGGCCCGCTGAGTACGTGTCCGCTCAGCGAGTGCTCGTCGGACGGACACTCGCTTGATCAGTCGGGCGCCGTGCTGTCCAGCCGGTCCGCTCGTTGCACAGTGCATGAACGCCCGATACCCGCATAAGCCGTACATCGACGCCGTGTTGTCTGCCGTCAGCGACCTCGCCGCCCCGGGGGGCTCGCTGGACTTCACGTACGAAGGCGGCCAGGCCGTCATGGAGGCCGTGATCCCGCTGGCCGACGAAGTCATCGAGCCGGACACCGGCGCGGCGTCGCACACGGTGCTCCGCTGGCGCCAGAACGAAGGCTGGCGCTACGCCGTGCGCTGGTCCGACGACGACGGGGCCGACGAACCAGAACAGTTGATCACCGCCAAGGTGCCCGCCCCGGAGTCGCTCGCCCTGGCCGCGCGGCGCGCCAGTACCCACTCCGGACCACTTCCGCTGGAAGCCGAGGAGACTCCGACCTCGGCCGGGCCGCTGCCCGCGCCACTCTCTGCAGCCGTCGAGGCAGGCCACCTCACCGCGGTCATGGCCGCCCAGCTGGCCCGCTACCCGGCGGTCGTCCTGCTGCAGGCACCCGGCTGACCGGGCCGCGCCGTCAGGTTGCCACCCCGACGCGGTGCTCACGCCAGTGCCGTGGCCGAGTGCCCTACATCTCGTCGGCGCGGTTGAGCAGTACCCGGCGCTCGGACTCGCTGTGGGTCCGCTCGGCTGCCTGCCGGAAGAGGGCGGCGGCGCGCTCGCGGTCGCCGTCGCGGGCGGTGAGGTCCGCCTCGGCGGCGATGGCCAGCGGGTAGTCGTCGAGCGCGCCACCCGTGCGGGCCTGTGCGAGCAGCGCGAGTCCGGCCGAGGGCCCGTACGCGTACCCGTGCGCGACGGAGCGGTTCAGCTCGATCACCGGGCTCGGCTGGAGTCGGACGAGTTGGTCGTAGCAGTCGGCGATCCGGCGCCAGTCGGTGTCCTCCATGGACTTCGCGGTGGCGTGGCAGGCGGCGATCTGCGCTTGCAGCGCGTAGGGCCCGAGCTGACGGAGGCCGGACAGGATGCCCACGGCCTCGCCGATCGCCGCGTGATCCCAGCGGGACCGATCCTGTTTGTCCAGGCTGACCAGGAGTCCTCCGGCGTCCCGGCGCGCCTCGCGCCGGGAATGCTGCAGGAGGAAGAGGGCGAGCAGCGCCGACGCCTCGGGTTGGCCGGGCATCAGCCGTGCCAGCAGCCGGGTCAGCCGGATCGCCTCCTCGGCGAACGCCGGCTCTCCGTCAGGGTTGTAGCCGTGGGTGAACAGCAGGTAGAGAACGGCCAGCACGCCCGGCAGCCGCTCGGTGAGGGCCGCACCGCTGGGCACCCGGTAGGGGATGCGGGCCTGGGCGATCTTCGTCTTCGCCCGGGTCAGCCGGCGGGTCATCGTCGACTCGCCGACCAGGAACACCAGCGCGATGGCCGCGGTCGGGACCGCGCAGATCGTGCGCAGCGTTAGCCCCACCTGGGCCTCCAGAGCCAGTGCGGGGTGGCAGCAGGTGAAGATCAGTCGCAGCCGGTCGTCCACGACCTCCTCCTGCGCTGGCTCCTCGGTGGCGGCGGTCAGCGCCAGCACCGCCAGCTCGCGCAGCTTGCGCCGTTCGACCGAAGCCCGCCGCAGAAAGTCCAGGGCGCGGTTGCGGGCCACCGTCATCAGCCAGCCCCCCGGATTCGCCGGTACGCCATCGCCTGGCCAGCGCGCGAGCGCCAGGGCCAGGGCCTCCTGCGCGCAGTCCTCGGCCAGCGTCCAGTCACCCGTGACGCGGATCAGTGCCGCGACGATACGCGGGTACGCGTCGGCAGCCGTGGCCGCGGCGAGCTGCGCCGCCGCGGCACGTGCGGCGTCGCTCACTGTTCGAAGTCGGCCAACGGGCGGATCTCGATGCGGCCGCGACGGGCCATCGGGTGCGCCCGGGCGACCTCGATCGCCTCATCCAGGTCTTCGCACTCGAGCAGGTCGAAGCCCACAATCACCTCCTTGGTCTCCGCGAACGGGCCGTCCGAGACCAGCAGTTGACTGTTACGCACCCGAACCGTCGTGGCCGTCGACTTCGGCGCGAGCACCATCCCCTGGAGCCGTCGACCGGCGGCATCGTTCTCCGCCACCCACACGTCGATGTCGGGTTCGTTCTCCGGGTCCGTGTCCGGCTCGGTGTCGGTGCAGACGAACATCATGTACTTCATCGCTACAGTCTCCCTTTCCTCGATGCACCCTACTGACGATCGGAGGACACCGATCCGGACAGCCGCAGGGAAGTAAATGTGCACCAGCCGCGGGCAACGGTGTCGTCGGGACGACGCAGCCTGGGTTGATGGCTGCCGCCAACTGGCTGATCTTCGTGGTGCGTCGTCGTTCCGCCTCCGTGGGTTGCTGGGACGATACGCCCATGACAGCCAGGGCGGGTGCTCCTGAGACTTCAGCAGCGACGCGCCTCGTCCTGCTGACGCTTGCGGCTGCGCAGTTCCTGATGGCGCTCGACAGTTCCGTCATGAACGTCTCGATCGCCACGGTGGCCGACGACGTGGGCACGACGGTTTCCGGAATCCAGGGCGCCATCACGGCCTACACGCTCGTGATGGCGATGCTCGTGATTCCCGGTGGCAAGGTCGGAGCGCTCCTGGGACGCAGGCGAGCGTTCGTGATCGGCTGCGGCATCTACGGCTGTGGGTCCCTGACGACGGCGCTCGCCCCGAACCTGCCCGTGCTCCTGCTCGGCTGGTCGTTCCTCGAGGGGGTCGGGGCGGCGCTCATCCTGCCCGCGATCGTGGCGCTGGTCGCCGGCAACTTCGCGGTGGAACGCAGACCCGCCGCCTACGGACTGGTCGCTGCCGCAGGGGCGGTGGCGATCGCGGTCGGGCCGCTCGCAGGGGGCATCGCGACGACGTTCTTCTCCTGGCGCTGGGTCTTCGCCGCTGAGGTCGCGATGGTGCTCGCCATCATGCTGCTCGCACGGCGCATCGCGGACGCCCCGACTGACGGACGGGCCCGCCTCGATCTCGTCGGAGTCGTGCTCTCCGCCCTCGGGCTGGGCGTCTTCGTCTTCGGCGTACTCCGCTCGGACAGGTGGGGCTGGTTCCGGCCGAAGCCCGACGCGCCCGCCTGGCTCGGGATCTCGCTGGTCGTGTGGCTGATACTGGCGGGCCTGTTCCTGATCTGGCTCTTCCTGCGCTGGGAGGCCCGCCTCGTGGAGCAGCGCAGGGAGCCACTAGTCGATCCGGCGCTCCTGCGGAACCGGCAGTTCACCGGCGGCCTGACGATGTTCTTCTTCCAGTATCTGGTGCAGATGGGTGTGTTCTTCGTCGTACCGCTCTACCTGGCGGTCGTACTCGGCCTGTCCGCGCTGGCGACCGGTGCACGCATCCTGCCGCTCTCGTTGGCCCTGCTGGCTGCCGCGATCCTGATTCCGCGTCTGCTGCCGGCTGTCTCGCCGAGGCGGGTGGTGCGGGTCGGGATCCTCTCGATGCTCGCGGGAGCGCTGGTCCTGTTGGGCGCGCTCGACGCGGGAGCGGGTGCGGAAATCGTGATCATCCCTCTGCTGCTGATCGGGCTGGGGATGGGCTCGCTGGCGTCCCAGCTCGGGTCGGTCACCGTGTCCGCGGTGCCGGACGAGCAGAGCGCGGAGGTCGGTGGTATCCAGAACGCCGTCACCAACCTGGGCGCTTCGATCGGCACGGCGCTCGCGGGGTCGATCCTGATCGCCACGCTGACGACATCGTTCCTGACCGGCATCGAGCAGAATCCGGCGGTCCCGGCCGAGGTCAAAAGCCAGGCGAGCGTCCAACTCGCAAGCGGTGCACCTTTTCTGTCGGACGCGCAACTCAAGGCCGCCCTCGACAAGGCGGGCACCAGCGCGCAGGTGTCCCAGGCGGCGCTCGACGCGAACAGCGCAGCCAGGCTCGACGGCTTGCGTGCGGCACTGGCCATCCTCGCCCTCGCGGCGGTCCTCGCGATGTTCTTCACCCAGCGGATCCCCCGGACCCAGCCCGGCTCGGCGGAGCCGTAGTGGCGATACCGCGATCGCCTCCATTTCGACAACGCGTACGAGCCGGATCCGTGAGTTCGAGCGGCCCGCTCCTCCTACAGGCGCACCTCCGTCATCGGCTTGCCGGTGTCGGGGGGTTGTTCGACGAGTGCAGGGCAGCCCTGGTGAGGGTCGTCGCCGTGTGCACGGCGCTGGCGATGGCGTCCTCGGGGTCGAGTTGGTACAGGTCGGTCAGGCAGAAGAGAGCTTCGGCGCTGACGACGACGCCGAGGTCGCGTTTGAGCTGGGCCAGTGCGGCGGGGTCAGAGGCTCCGAGGGTGTCGTCCAGGGGAGCCAGCGCGTGGTCGATCAACCCGAAGCGCAGGCCCGGACGGGCGGCGGCGTTTGCGGGCCGGGTGATGGTGGCCGCGATCATGGCGCGGGTCGCGCCCTGAAAGGCCAGGACGGTGCGCATCAGGTGCGCGGTCGCAGCGGCGATGCGCTCCACCGGATCGCGTGAGTCGGCGACGGCCTCGAGCGCTTCGGCGGGAGTGGGCATCTGTCCGGCCAGGGCCACCTGCAGCAGGCTGGCCAGGTCGGGGAAGTACCGGTACGCCGTTGCTTCGGACACCAGGGCGGCCTTGGCGACCTCGAGCATGGTCACCTCGCCGCCTGTGCGGATCAGCTCGGCCGCAGCCTGCACAATCGCATTGCGCGTGCGCAGCTTCTGGTTGGCGCGGCCGGTCGTACTCTGCGGTGTCATCGATTCGCCGTTCTGCATGCGACAAGAATAGCAAGCCAGCCATGATAATGAGGGGCGACTTGCACGATGCCGTGCGCGGCAGAATACTCTCATGAGAGCAGGCTCTCACTGAGGAGCGGGTGCTCCGCGCCAGCCCTGGGGGAGTGTCGCCCACCTTCGGCGCCACCGACGCGTTCCCGACCACGTCCTGACGCCCCGGAACCAGGGCGCACGTCGAACGCGGTCGCCATCAGGTGGGCGAGCCAAGGGTGTTGATGGCGCTGAAAGCTCGCTGAAAGGAACCGCCACCCACACTGAGCCCCGACCGCGGACCACCCTGCTGCGCCCGCCACAGCGCAGCGCCCACGCAGAAGGGCCAGTTGTGACAGACGTCCAACCACTCTCCGAGCACCACAGCGCGTCGCTGGGAGGGCTCCGGCCATGAGCACAGTCACCCGCTTCTGCCTGCGCCACCGGCGCCTTGTCGTACTCGCGTGGCTCGTGCTGACGGTTGTCGGCGCACTCACCGTCTCGTCCGCCACCAACCGGTTGACGCACTCCTTCGCGACCCCCGGCACGGCCGGCTACGACACCAACCTGCAGCTGCTGAAGACCTTCGGCATCGACGGCAACGAGCAGCCCACGATCGCCGTTCTGAAGCTCCCGGCCGGTGAGAGCATGAACACCGCAGCCGGCCAGGCCACCGCGGCCAGGACATTCGCCGCCGCGCCGCAGGCTGGACATCTGGCCGTCGCCGACTATGCGAACACGCACAACCCCAAGCTGATCTCGGCGGACGGGACCACCACCTGGGCGCTGCTCGACATGCCCAACCCCGACATTCCGGCCGGTCAAGGTGTGATGGATCGCATCGAGCCCGCGCTGCGAGCGGCCGCCCCCGCCGGCGCCCAGGTGTCGCTCACCGGCTTCGAGCAGATCCAGTCGGTCGGCGGTTCCAGCGGCGGTGGGCCGAGTGTGCTCGTCGAAACGCTGATCGGCGGCGTCGGCGCGCTGGCCGTGCTGGCCTTCGTCTACGGCTCGGCCCTCGCGATCGTGCCGCTGCTGATCGCCGTGCCCGCCATCCTCACCACCTTCCTGCTCGTGCTCGGACTCACGCAGCTGACCGACGTCAGCTTCCTGGTCGAGTACCTCATCGCCGTGATGGGGCTCGGGATCGCCGTCGACTACTCACTGCTGCTGGTCACGCGGTGGCGTGAGGAACGCGAATCCGGCCGGTCCAACGAGGAGGCGATCCTCGCGGCGGCACCGACCGCAGGACGCGCCGTGGTCCTGAGCGGGCTGACCGTCGCGGTCGGGCTGCTCTCGCTGGTGCTGCTGCCGGTACCGTTCCTGCGCAGCATCGGCCTCGGCGGCATGCTGATCCCGCTGGTCGCGATGCTGTCCGCGGTCACCCTGCTCCCGGTGATCCTCGCTGCGTGGGGGCCTGCACTGGACAAGCGCCGGTTCCGGTCGGGTTCCACGACGTTCAGCCGCGGCTGGGAGCGCTGGGCGAAGCTGATCGTGCGGCGCCGCTGGATCGCGGGCGTCTTCGGGCTGGTGGTCGTGCTCGGCCTCGCCGCCCCGGCGCTCACCATGAACACCGGGCAGCCACGCGCGAATTCGCTCGGCGGAAGCGGAGGCCCCGCACTGGCCCTGCACGCCCTGGAGAGCGGGGGAGTACCGAGCGCTGTCGTCTTCCCGATCCAGGTGCTCACCCACGGCGGACCAGCCGTCGCCGACCAGGCGACTGCCATCGCCGAGTCCACACCTGGCGTCTACACGGTGCTCGCGCCCGCGGCGCCGTCGTTCCGTCAGGGCAACGACTCCCTGCTGAGCGTGATCCCGACCGACGAGGGCAACACCTCGGCGGGCACCGCGACCGTCACCCGCCTGCGCACGGCCCTGGCGGGCGTCCCCGGCGGCGTCCAGGTCGGCGGCAACACCGCGCAGAACGTCGACTTCAACAGCACTGTGTACGGGAACTTCCCGCTGATGCTCACGGCAATCGCGCTGCTCACCTTCCTGCTGCTCACCCGGGAGTTCCGCTCCCTCTTCCTCGCCGTCAAGGCCGTTCTGGTCAACCTGGTCTCGCTCGGCGCCTCCTTCGGCTTCCTCGTGCTCTTCTGGCAGCACGGCTACGGCTCGGACCTGATCTTCGGCGTGCCGGCGACCGGATCGATCCGCAACTGGGTGCCCATCGTGTCCTTCGCGTTCCTCTTTGGACTCTCGATGGACTACGAGGTGTTCATCCTCGCCCGCATGCGCGAGGAGTACGACCGGACCGGCTCGACCCGTGACGCCGTCGTCGGCGCCCTGGCCCGCACCGGCCGACTGGTGACCTGCGCCGCTGTGATCCTGACCATCTCCTTCGCCTCGCTCAGCAGCGCCCCGGACGTCGTGGTCGAGATGATCGCGAGTGGGCTCGGTGTCGGGATCTTCATCGACGCGGTGGTCGTGCGCACCCTGTTGGTACCCGCACTTGTGGTGATCATGGGGCGCTGGAACTGGTGGCTCCCGGAAGGACTGGCCCGACTCCTCCGGGTTCCGCCGCCGCCCGCGTCGCTGCTGCCGGCGGCCGACGAAGACCGCGCCTCCGCGGACCCCGTGCCGACCGGAGGGTGAGAATCCTGGGGCGGAGGGGCGGGCACCGCCTCCCGCCCCAGCTCCGGGGCGCGGGGTAGCCGTCGCCCGGTCACGGGTTCAAGATGGCCGTATGACGGCTGCCTCATCAGCGCCCCAGCGAGCTGCGGGATCGGCGACACCCTGGACACGGGGGCACAAGAGATCGTGCACCTCCGCGTCGGCGGCGACGCCGATCTGCACCTGACCCGCCCTCCCGGGGAGGACCCCCATGTCCCTCGACCTACATGAAGACGAGGCCGTCCGACACATCGCCGACCGGCTCAAGGCCGCCTACCAGGACCGGCACGCGCCGGAACGGGTCGAGGCCGCCGTCGCAGCCGCACTGGATCACTTCCAGGACACCCGCATCCGCGACTTCGTGCCCGTCCTGGTCGAACGACGCGCCCGTGCGGCTCTGGACACCGAGCTGATCCCGGTGAACGGGCATCCCTCGCCGTGACCTGAGCCAGTGCGAGATCGCCGCCCGCGAGCCCGGGTAGCCGGGCTGACCTGGAAGGGCGTGCGCGTCGCGGGGCCGATTCACGGGTCGGTGACCACGATGCCCGTGCGGCCGCATAGGATTTCGAATTGTCGGCTGCCGCAGGGGCTGCCGGGGTGTGCATGGGACTGAAGGGTCCGATGATGGCTCTGGGCCGTGGCGGAGATCCGGTGGGGGAGGCGACGGTGCGTTCCGAGGACCTCGGTACCGGCCCGATCGCGGGTGACGCAGAGGCCGTATCGGCTTCCGTCAACGCGGTCGCCCTGCGCGACCTGCTGGCCGATCGGGACAGGCTCGCCCTGCTCAACGAGGCGTCGGAGGGGATCGGCAGCACTCTGGACGTGGAGGGAACGAGTGCGGAACTGGCGCGGTTCGCCGTGCCCAGGTTCGCGGAACTGGCGAGCGTGGAGATCCTGCCGCCCGAGTCCGTCCCGGCGGGCCGCACCTTCGGCGGAGGTCCACTCAGGGCACGGCGAACCGCCCTGCAGGCGGTGCCGGTACTGCGGCACCGCCTCGACGGCCTCGCGCCTCCCGGCCAGTGGGTCCGCCATCGACAAGGGTGCCCCACCGTGCGGTGCCTGGAAACCGGGCACGCGTTCATCGGCGACCAGCTGTCCGGCGGGAACGGCGACAGGGCCGCCGAGGAGTGGGCCTGCGAGGACTGGGCCTGCGAGATCGGCGGCAGTGCGGGCGAAGACGCGGGCGCAGTCTCGGTGCTCAGGGTCCCGCTGCAGGCCAGAGGCCAGCTCATCGGCGTCCTCTCGCTGCTCAGGACCGCGAACTCCGCGCCCTTCGACCACGACACAGCCATGATCCAGGCCATCGCCGACCGAGCAGCGACCAGCATCGACAACGCACGGCGCTTCGCCCTTGCCCAGGACCTCACCATGGAGTTGCAGCGCGCCCTGCTGGCCGAACCGGGAAGTCCGCACGCGAACCTGGAGCTGGCCTCCCGCTACCTCCCCTGCGGAACATCGGCGATGGTCGGAGGCGACTGGTTCGAGACCATACGACTGTCCTTCGGCCGCACACTGCTGGTCATCGGAGACGTCATGGGACACGGCGTGGAAGCGGCCGTCGACATGAACTCCTACCGCACGCTGCTCCGCTATGTCGCCGCGACCGACCTCCCACCGCACCGCATCCTGCGACAGCTGGACCGGCTGACCTCCCAGGGTGACGCCACCCGCCCCGCCACCTGCCTGCTCGCCCTGGTCGAACCAGCGCGCCGCCGCTGCACCTTCGCCAGCGCCGGCCACCTGCCCCCCACACTGATATCGCCGGACCGCCCGGCGGATCTGATCGACGTGCCCACCGGCCCGCCGCTGGGCACCGGTCTGGGAGACTACCGAGCGGTGGTCCACCCCCTGCACCCCGGTCAGGTGCTCCTGCTCTACACCGACGGCCTGATCGAGCGGCGCACCGAGGACATCGACGTGTCACTCGCCAGGCTGACCCGCCTCGGACGTCCGCAACCGTCCACGAGCCTCGACCAGTTGCTCGACAACGTCCTGGCCGCGGTCAAGCCGACGACGCCCGAGGACGACATCGCGCTACTCGCCGCGCGCCTGAAGGACTGAGCGCGCCGCCACCAGCCTCGCCTGTGGACCACGGCATCGCACGGTTGGTGGACCGTGCATTCCGGCGTTCGCGTCCGGATCCGGGCGCGCGGCGAGTGCCCTCGCTCCGGCGCTCGATGCGTTCGGCTCGACGCCGTCAAGACCGAGCGGGAGGATGCCATGTGCCGGCGCAGTCGCGGCGGCACACCCGCTGGAGTGCGAACCGGCGGAGTCGGATGGGGAGACACGGAGGACCCCGGTGGAGAGCACCAGAACTCCGCCGGGGTCTTCGTGAAGGCTGCTCGCTCCGAGGCGGATGGTTGACCTCGGAGCGGGCGCCTGGCGAACCAGACGGGCCGACAGCCCGGCATAGGCGTCCGCGTACGTCAAGGTCCGTCAATCGGCGATGGTGACCAGGACGCGGCCGCGACCGCCGGCGTCGACGCGCTCGTGCGCCTTGGCGATTTCCTCGAGTGGGTAGCGGTCTCCCACGTCTGCCGTCAGGGCGCCGACAGCAGCGGCGGCGGTGAGATCGCGAGCGGCTTGCCGCTTCGCCTCGACCGGGAAGTCGTCGCTGCCGAGCAGGCGCAGCGTCACGTTGGCGAACAGCAGCGGCCAGAACGGCAGTTCGGGCCGGTCGGATCGGGTGGCGTAGGCAGCGATGACGGCGTCGGTGGCGACGACCGCGGCGTCGAGATCCGCGTTGTCGGACATGGCCACTTCGATGATGCGGTGCACGCCCTGCGGTGCGTGGGCGCGGATCTCCTTCGCCGGGTCGTCCTGGTCGAGGGCGACGGCGTGGGACACCACGGACGGGTCCAGGCGGTCCAGATCGCCGCTGCGCGTCACGGTGCCGATGACGGTCGCGCCGCCCCAGCGGGCCAGCTGGGCCGCCATCGATCCGACGGCGCCGAGCACGCCCTGCACGAGGACGATCCGGCCGTCCACGGGGCCGTCGCCGAACACGGACCGGTGGGCGGTGATCCCGGGGATGCCCAGGCTCGCCCCGAGGTCGTCGCTGAGGTGGTCGGGCAGGGCCACAGCCAGCTGCTCGGGGACGACCGTGTACTGGGCGGCAGTCCCGAACGGCCGGTAGGACTGCGCGCCGTGCACCCATACCCGCTGTCCGACGCGGCTGTTGTCGACGCCGTCGCCGACGGCGTCGACAACACCGGCCGCGTCGCTGTGCGGGATCACCCGGGGAAACGGCATCGTCGAGCCGAGCCAGCCGCGGCGCTTCTTGGTGTCGCCGGGGTTCACGCCCGACACGCGCACGCGCACGCGGACCTCGCCCGGGCCGGGCTGCGGATCGGGGAGCTCGCCCACCTGGAGCACCTCGGCGGCCGGACCCTGTCGGTCGTACCAGGACGCAAGCATGTGCAACCTCCGTAGTCTCTCAGCCGGTGCGCTCGTCGAGCGCGACCGCGTCGTTTGCCGTGTGCGCGCAACCAGGATCGGCCTGGTCAGCGCCGTCGAGAACCTCGTGCAGCCACGCTCGTTCGGCCCGGCCGGTGGCGCGGGCGATCAGGAGCATGCCGCGCCGGTACGGGTCGGCGACCTCCTCGGCGCGCAGCGGGCGCTCGCCGTCGTAGAAGAAGCTCGCCGGCTCTTCGAGGAACTCCAGGCGTCGGCGCAGCACCGCGTGCCGGTCGGCGATGTCGGGGAGCAGGAAGAGGAACGCCAGGATCGTGAAGAACCGGGTGTTGTCGGTGATCTCGTGGTCGGCGGGTTGCCGCAGGCGCTCCAGCAGCTCGGTGCGGCCGGTGTCGGTCAGGCTCATGACGTACCGCTGGGCGGCCGCGGCGCCCGGTTCGACGCGCCGGTTCAGCAGGCCCCGTTTGAGCATGCGGGTGATCGCCGGGTAGAGGCTGCCGTCGCTGACCGGCCTGGTGTGGCCGGACAGCTGGGCGACGCGGCGGCGCAGTTCGTAGCCGTGCAGCGGGCCATCGGCGAGGAAGCCGAGTATGGCGAGTTCGAGCATGCTGCCATGGTCTCACATCGAATCGAGATACCTCGAATCGATGTGAGGAGTCCGAGAGATGAGCTACTAGAAGCTCTTGAGGACGAGCCTGCCGCCGCTGTCGAAGTACGAGAGCCAGGTGTGCTGGCCGCCGGTCATGCCCACCGGGGAGCCGGCCAGGGTGCCGTCCGTACCTGCGGAGAAGCAGCTGGGGATGCAGCCTTCCGAGTAGGCGGTGTACACCTTGCCGTCGGTTCCCCGGAAGCCGAGGTACAGGTCGGATGAGGCCGAGGCCAGCCCGGGTGCGCTCGCGGACGCGGCCGGGGGGTTGGGGGCGACCGACACCTTGTGCGCCAGCGTCGCACTGTCGACGTAACTGGCGACGTTGAGAGTGTGTGCGCTGTCGGTGCCGGCCCAGGCCACGACGATGCCCAGTCCGGCGCTGGTGCTGTCGTTGACCAGCGCGGGGCCGGCGACGGTCGTGTTGGGCAGCCTGTTCCTTCGGGTCAGCGTAATAGTGCCGGGGGAGCGGCAGTTGGCGCTGTTGACCTTGGCGAAGTTCAGATGTCCGGTGCCATCCGCCCACGCCACGTAGCGGGTTCCGGAGCCGTCGTTGGCCAGCGCGGGCGAGTGTGGGCTGATCACACCCGAGAGCCTGGTCTTGCAGGTCAGTGCTGTGCCGTCGTAGTAGGCGATGGTGAGGGTGTATGTGCTGTTGGTCCAGGCCACGAACACTCCACGGCCGTCGCTGTCGAGCGCGGGGCCCTCGCCGGGCAGCGTGGTCTCGCCGCCGGTGACCCTGGTGATGGTCTGCCCGCCGTCGGTGGTCCACCCCAGGTTCAACGCCTCGGCATTCCTCGTGCCGTTGGAGCTGCTCCAGCCGATGTAGACGGTCTTCCCGATGACGGTCAGGCCCGGCCGGCCGTCACCTTGGGGAGGATTCGGCCGGGACTGAGCCCCACGTGTGGGAGCAGTCGGTTTGGATTGAGCCGCACCTGTGGGAGCAGTCGGCCTGGCCCGAGCGCCCGAGCAGGCGGAGGTGGCGGCCATGCCGACCGCCAGCACAAGTGCCCCGATCTCTCTACGCCGTTGGGATCGACTCACTGGTCGCAACCATCTCCATCCGGATCGACGGACCGTCAGGTCGAGGCCCCTCTGCGGGCCCTGGCGTGATCCCTGTGAGCAGCACGTCGCAGAGGACTCCTGCGCGGCTGTTCTCAGGCTCTCGACGGTCATTTCGCTTCCAGCATGCACGCGCGTCGGCCACTGCCCGGGCAGGACTCCCGATCCGGGATGACACTACGGGCTCGGGGAGGCTTGACTCTCCATTGGTCTGGACCTATCTTCAGCGCAAGCCCGGCGTTCATGTTCAGGTTTTCTGTTCTCATATGTGAACGACTCGATTCGGCGGCCCGCTACCGGAAGGCCTACCCCCATGCGATTCCATCGACCTCGACGCGCCCCCCGCACGCGAAAAGGCATCGTCGTGGCCATCGCCGCCCTCGTGGCAGCGCTGGTCGCCGGCGTCATCACCACAGCGGCATCGGCGTCCACATCGACGCCGGTCACCAAGGCAGCGTTATCCACGGCGAGGCTACCCGCGTCCGTTGCCGCCCCGGCCACGTTCGTCCACCCCGGCGTGCTGGTCAGCCGCTCCGAGCTGGACTACGTCAAATCCCAGGTCAACGCTGGGGCTGAGCCGTGGAAGAGCGCCAACACCCAGATGATGGCCAGCAGTTACGCATCCCTGTCGCGCATACCCAAGCCACGCGCCGTGGTGGAGTGCGGATCGTACTCCAACCCCAACTACGGGTGCACCGACGAGCGCCAGGACGCCATCGCCGCCTACACCGACGCCCTGGCCTGGTATCTCACCGGAAACGCGGCCTATGCGAAGGAGTCCATCACCATCATGGACGCCTGGTCCGCCGTGATCACCTCGCACACCAACAGCAACGCTCCTTTGCAGACCGGTTGGGCCGGTTCGGTGTGGCCCCGAGCCGCGGAGATCATCCGCTACACCTACACCAGCTGGCCCAACGTCAACCGCTTCGCCACCATGTTGCGCACCGTGTACCTCCCCGAGGTCATCAACGGCTCAAACAGCAACGGCAACTGGGAACTGAGCATGATGGAGGCCGCCGTCGGCATCTCCGTCTTCCTCAACGACAAGACCGACTACGACTCGGCGGTCGCCCGCTACCTCAACCGGGTCCAGGCCTACATCTACCTGTCCTCGGACGGAGCGCTGCCCAAGACGGTTCCCGGCAGCGGCCTGACCACCTCGTCGCAGATCATCAAGTACTGGCAGGGCCAGTCCACCTTCGTCTCCGGCCTGACCCAGGAGACCTGCCGGGACTTCACCCACACCGGCTACGGCATCGCCGCGATCTCGGAGGTCGCCGAGACCTCCCGGATCCAGGGCGTCTCGCTCTACCCGCAGATCGGCCCACGCCTGCAGCAGGCGCTGGGATTCCAGGCGAAGTACCAACTGGGCGCGGCGGTTCCGTCCTGGCTCTGCGGCGGCAAGCTCAACCTCGGCCTGGGCCCGGTCACCGAGGTCGGCTTCAACGAGCTCCACTTCCGCGAGGGCATCGCCATGACCAACACCCAGACCCTGACCGAGAGCCAGCGTCCTCAGGGCACCGATGACCTCTTCGTCGCCTGGGAGACGCTGACCCACGCCGACAACCCCAACTGAGCGTGTGACTGAAACCGTCCCTTCTTGGTCCGGCTGCCGGCCGGACCAAGAAGGGACGTGGTGGCACCGCGTTCCATGTCCTCGTTCACCGGCGCCAGTCTCGGCCCGCGGAGCCGGCGCAGCGGCCTTTACGGCACCACCTGGACTACGAGCTGCCACAGCCGCGTGGGCGGCCCGTGTGGATCGGGGGTGAAGGTGTCCGCGGCCGTGAGCGTGGTGGTGCCCGGTGTCTCGGCGCGCGCGACCTCGACCAGAGTTCCTCCGTCCGCCGCGTGGTTGCCCAGCATCCGCACCACGCCCGGATTCGAGCTGACGACTGGTGACCACGTGTAGGAGGGCACGGCATTGAGGGTGACGGTGATCTGCGTGCCGATATGGACGCAGACCGCCCGCAGGGGATTGTCCGCGCCCGGGTAGCGCACGCGCACCGCGCCGGACAGGCAGGAGCGCGTCGGGATCGCAGAGACGCCTCCCGAACCGGGCGTGGGTGAAGCGGGTACGAGGCTGGTCGTGCCGGCCGGTGTGGGCGAAGCACCCGTGGAGGACGCCACAGGCCCGGGCGTCGAGGGTGTGGCGGGCCCGGATGTCGCCGTGCCGCCGGCCGCAGACGCCGGAACACGCTTGGCGGAACTACAAGCCGAGGCACCGGCCAGGGTGCAGACCGTGATCAGAGCGGCGGCGAGCGTGCGGTGGCTGTTCATCGCATCTCCTGGATCGGAGCGTCCTTGGGGCGCGCGGTTTGGACGCGGGCCCCGGTGTCAGGGTTCCCCGGCACACGTGCGGGTTCCTGTGCGCTTCCGCAGCGGAGGCATGGGTCTCGATGGCCGGCCCGGGTGCATGCGTCGAGTCCCCGGGCATGTACGCACTGCGGGGGGAACCCACGGGGCAGGACTCGAACGGTGGCCGATGGGGGGCGCAACCGACTCACCCTGCACGACGCGACCTGACAGCGGCTGACCGGCTGTCCGCCCGGTGTCCCCGCAGGGCTCAGTGGGGCTCAGCGGGGCTCAGCGGGGCAGAGTCTGGGTGACCCGCCACAAGCGGCGGGGCAGGTCGCCCTCCGTGAAGGGATGGACCTCGGCCAGGTCCCAGTCTGCTGCGAGCGCCTCGACCAGGTACCGGGGGAAGAAGTGGACGGCGAAGCCGCCCCGCTCGTAGATGTCGTCGCCGTGGGCGGTTCCGGTGCCGTAGTGGGCGTCGGTGGTGTTGCGGACGGTATAGACGAGGGTGCCGCCCGGTCTCAGGACGCGGCGGATGTCGGCGACCAGTGCCTGGATCTCCTCGGTGGTCAGAGCCATGCAGAGCAGCATGTGGGCGAAGACCCCGTCCACGGACTCGTCCGCAAGGGGCAGCGGGGTGCGGACATCGTGGACGGAGGTGGTGACCTGCCCGGCCAGGCCGGCGGACTCGGCGGACGTGCGGAGTTGCCCCAGCCCGGTGGGGCTGAAGTCGGTGGCCTGGACCCGGAACCCGGTGCGCGCGAAGAACAGCGCGTCGCGGCCATGACCCGCGCCCAGTTCCAGCAGGTTGTTCGCCCCGGCTGCCCGGAACGCCTCGGCGGCGTACAGCGCCGGGGCGGAGGGCTGGTCGCCGTACATGCCCGGATGCGCGTCATAGGTGGCCTGCCAGTGCTCACGCTGGGTCTCGGCCAGGTCCTGCTCTGCGCTGCGCATCGGTCGTCCTCTCCCGCGGTGTCCGGACCGGAACCAGCGTAGAGTCCCCGGCCGCGGGCACGCACCGCGTTCCGAAGAACGCAGCCAGCTGGGCGGCGCCACCGGCAGGGGCCCGGACCTCCAGCCGCAGCAGCGGTACCTCGAGGTGCAGACGGAAGTCGAAGAACGGGCCGCACTCCTGCTCGGCGGCCGCGAGCTCGGCAAGGCCGGGGCGGGAGGTGTGGCGACGGATCTGAACGGTCGCACAGGACAGGGCTGGTCACGATCCGTCACCGATCGCCTCCTGTCCCGGATAGTCGTGCACATTTCATTGACAGGTCCTGGCCATCGGTCAATCCTGAGAGCGCTCTCAGAAATGCCCGCAACGGTGTTGGTACCTCACATTCCACCCGTGGGCTCCACCCAACCCGACCAGGAGGAAGCACGTGCACGCCAGAAAGAAGAAGCTGCTGGCCCCGGCGATCGCCACAGCGGTGGTCGCCGCAGGGATCGCCGCGGCCGGTGCGGTCGGGGTCACGCCGCGCGCCGATGCCGCCGTGTCCACGACCATCCCGCTGACCTTCACCAACAACTCGGGCCGCAGCGACCAGGTCTACGTCTACGACATCGGGACTCTGCTCGCCACCGGCCAGCAGGGCTGGGCCGACGCCAACGGCACGTTCCACGCCTGGCCCGCCGGGGCGCAGCCGCCGATCCCCGCGCCGGACGCGTCCATCGTGGGGCCGACCAACGGCCACTCGCTGACGCTGCGGATGCCCCAGTTCTCCGGCCGGGTGTACTTCTCGTACGGCCAGAAGCTCGTCTTCAAGCTCACCACCGGCGGACTCGTCCAGCCTGCGGTGCAGAACCCGAGCGACCCCAACGAGAACATCCTCTTCAACTGGACCGAGTACACGCTCAATCCGTCCGGGCTGTGGATCAACAGCACCCAGGTCGACATGTTCTCCGCGCCGTACGCGGTCGGTGTCAAGCTCGCCAACGGCACCACCAAGTCCACGGGGCACCTCAAGCCCGGCGGCTACACCGGGTTCTTCAATGCCCTCAGGGGCCAGCCGGGCGGCTGGGCCAACCTGATCCAGACCCGCGCGGACGGCACGGTCCTGCGTGCCCTCGCGCCCGGCCACGGCATCGAGAACGGGGCCCTCCCCGCCGGCGTGATGAACGACTACGTCAACCGGGTCTGGCAGAAGTACAGCAGTTCCACGCTGACGGTGACCCCGTTCGCGGATCAGCCGAACACCAAGTACTTCGGCCGGGTCTCGGGCAACGTCATGAACTTCACCAACAGCGCGGGCTCGGTCGTCACCACGTTCCAAAAGCCCGACTCCGACAGCATCTTCGGGTGCTACAAGCTCCTGGACGCACCGAACGACCTGGTCCGCGGCCCGATCTCGCGCACGCTCTGCGCGGGCTACAACCGGGCGACGCTGCTCACCGACTCGAACCAGCCGGACACCAACGCCGCCGACTTCTACCAGGACGTGGTCAGCAACCAGTACGCCCGGAAGATCCATGCCCAGATGGTCGACGGCAAGGCCTACGCCTTCGCCTTCGACGACGTCGGCAACTTCGAGTCGCTGGTCAACGACGGCAACCCGCAGCAGGCCTACATCACCCTCGACCCGTTCAACTAGCCGGCGGCGCCCCGGGCGACGGCGCGTCACGCATCGTGGCGGGAATGATGCGGTAGTCGCGCTGGAACACCAGGTTGTGCAGCTCGGCCGTGGCGATGGCGCGCAGGGTGGGCAGTTCGGCCGCGGCCTGCTCGTCGGTGAAGACGTTCAGCGGCCAGTCACCGACGGTGCCGCCCCGGAGGTGGGGGTGGTGGAACCCGGAACCGTAGAAGGCGTGGACGATGACCGGTTCGAGCGCGCTGGCGCGCTGTTCGGGCCAGGCCAGCGCCCATACGGCGTCGACGCCGTCGCCCCGGCGGAAGCCGGTGGCCGACAGCTCGCCGGTGCCGAGCAGCAGGTGAGTGTTGATCTCGTCGAGGGCCTGGCGGACGTACGGGTCGAGCAGGGTGACGGCTGCGGCGAACAGGTGCTCCTTGTCGCGGCGTGAGACCTGTTCACCGTGGGTGCCGTCGCGAAGGTCGGCGAAATGGCGCAGCAGCGCTGCGGTGTGCGGAGGACGAGTGCTGTTCATCCGATCTCCTTGGGTGGGTACTTCGGCCTTCGGACCGGAGCGGAAGTGATCATCTTGCGGCGGGTCAGCGCGTACTGGTTGCAGGCTCAGTGCGGTGTGTCCAGGTCGATGGCCGCTGTGCGCAGGGCCTGGGCGACGCGCCCGCAGGGTTCCGCCTGCGGGCCGGGAAGGCGTGCCAGTACGAGGCGGCGCTGTTCCTGGGGGCCGCCGCGTACCGGCAGGATCCGCACCCCGTCGGGGGCGGCGGGGGCCAGTGATTCGGGGACGGTGGTGATCCCGAAGCCGGCGGCGACCAGGTGGAGTTTGGCCAGCCAGTCGCGGGCCGTGTGAGCGATCTGCGGCCGCTCGTCCAGGCCCGGCCACACGCCCATCAGCTGGTCCTCGCCGGAGGCCGGTCCGGCGATCCAGCGCTGTCCGTGCAGGTCGGCGATGTCGACGAAGTCCCGGCGGGCGAGCGGATGGCCGACCGGGACGGCGAGGGACAGGCTGCGCTCGGTCAGAGTCTGCAGGACGAGCGCGGGCGTCTCGGCGTCCGGCGGACGGAACGGGGGAGCGGAGCCCAGCAGGGCGAGGTCCACACTGCCTGCGCGCAGCGCGCGCACCAGCGCCGGGGTGCTGCCCTCCCGGGTGACCACGGTGATGGCGGGATCGGTGCGGCGCAGGGCGGTCAGCGCCCGTGGCAGCAGGACGGCTCCGGCGCTCGGGAACCAGCCCACGTGCACGGTCCCGGCTTGGGCGGGAAGGCCGGACAGTTCGCGCGCGGTGGCGTCGATCTCGTCCAGCACGACCATGGCCCGGCGCAGCACGAGGTGTCCCGCCGGGGTCAGCCGTACGCCGTCGCGGCGCCGTTCCAGCAGTTGTGTGCCCGCCAGGCGTTCGATCGAGGCGATCTGCCGGGACACCGCCGACTGCGTGTAGCCCAACGCGGTGGCTGCGGCAGTGAACCTGCCCTGCTCGGCCACGGCCCGCAGGACCCGCAGTGCGGTCAGCGACACCTCGGTGAAGTCCATGACGTCTACGCATACCATGTGTGCGGAACTTTCGTTGGACTCATGCCTGGAACGTTCCTAGCGTGGCCCGCATGAACGTTCCACGCATCGCCCTGGTCACCGGGGCGAACCAAGGCCTGGGCCGTGCTCTCGTCGAGGGGCTGGCGGCACGGATGGACGCCGAGGACCTGGTTCTGCTCACCGGACGCAACGCCCAACGAGTCGCCGACGCCGCGCACGGGGTCGCGCAGGCGCCCCGGACGCGAAGCCGGGTGGAGGGCCGGGTGCTCGACGTCTCCGATGCCGACGCCGTCGCCGCACTCGCGGCGGACCTACGTGAGCGCCACGGCGGGGTGGACATCGTCCTCTCCAACGCTGTCGCCCTGCTCACCCCTGGACGCTCGCAGTCGGAACAGGCCGACGAGTTCATCGACGTCGCCAACGGCGGCACCCACGCCATCCTGCGCTCCTTTGGACCGGTACTGCGCCCCGGCGGTCGGCTGATCGTCGTCGCCAGCACCCTGGGCACTCTCGGCCACCTCAGGCCTGGTCTCCAGCCCCTGTTCGACGGCGCCACCCTCGAGCAGGTGGAGTACGCCGTCGAGTCCTGGCGCAGCTCCATCCACTCGAACACCGCGGAGGAGGCCGGCTGGCCGCGTTGGCTCAATGTGCCCTCCAAGGTGGCCCAGGTCGCCGCCGTGCGCGCGGTTGCCGCCGTGCGCCGCGACCGCGACCTGGCCAACGGCACCCTGATCGCCTCGGTCTGCCCCGGCATGGTCGACACCCGCGCCTCACGGCCCTGGTTCAGCGACTACAGCGGTGCCCAGACCCCGGCCCGGGCCGCGATGGCCGTGCTCGACCTGGTGCTCGCCGAGCAGGTCGACCCCACGCAGTACGGCGAACTGGTGCGCTCGGGCAAGGTCGTTCCCTGGCACGACGGCGCCCCGCCCACCGAGCAGGACCAACTGCTCACCCCCTGACCGATCAGCGGCACCGCCGCACCGCGCAGGGAGCCTTGCATGACTTGCCGTGGTGGTCGGCGCTAGCCCTGCGCCGTGTCCTTCTGTCGACGCGGCAGCCGCCAGCCCGGGCGGAGGAAGTGGCAGGTGTAGCCGTTGGGGTAGTGCTCCAGGTAGTCCTGGTGCTCGGGCTCGGCCTCCCAGAAGGGGCCCGCCGGTGACACTTCAGTGACGACTTTGCCGGGCCAGAGGCCGCTGGCGTCGACGTCGGCGATCGTGTCCTCCGCGATCCGCTTCTGCTCGTCGTCCTGGTAGAAGATCGCCGACCGGTAGCTGAGACCGATGTCGTTGCCCTGGCGGTCCTTCGTGCTCGGGTCGTGGATCTGGAAGAAGTACTCCAGGATGGTGCGGAAGTCGGTGACGGCCGGGTCGAAGGTGATCTCGATCGACTCGGCGTGAGTGCCGTGGTTACGGTAGGTGGCGTTGGGCACGTCGCCACCCGCGTATCCGACCCGCGTCCCGGTCACTCCGGGCTGCCTGCGGATCAGTGCCTGCATCCCCCAGAAGCATCCGCCCGCCAGGACAGCCTTTTGCGTCTGCGCCGCCATCTCAGTCCTCCTAGTAGATCCGTCTCACTACTGCCAACACACACAGCCGCGGCGATCATCCCTCACGCGCGTCAATGCGAAGGGAGCACGGCTCTCCCCTGCACGCGTCCGCCTGCGTGGGCCGACGCGTGCAGCACAGGGTGCGGATCGGCTCGGCCGGAATACCGGCGGGATCCGCAGCCACGCGGTCTCGGCCGATGTCCACGGTAGCTTGACCAAACCAACACCCAGGCCCGGCGGTCGCCCGCAGAGCCCTCGGTGTCACACACGCCGGTGAGGGTTTGTCACCAAGGTGGCTCGGCCAGGATCCCGCCGGGCACTTCCGGCCTGCGCCGGGCCACGTTCGATCAGCAACGTGGCGAGTCCCCCACGCGCTGTCAGTGGCAGGACGACGCCGAAGCTTACGCATCCGCGCCGGGACCGGCAGAGCGGCGGGCGCCCGGTGCTGTCGGCCGGCCCGGCCGGCCTGGTGCACACTGGGTGGTATGGCCCTTCCCAGCACACATGAGTGCAGAACCTGCTCGAACGACGGAGCAGTAGGACTGACCGTGCACGAGGACGTGGTCGTGGGCGCACCGCTGTCGATGGAGGACCTCGACGGCGCCCAGCGCCTGGCGAGGTTCGCGGGCAAGTACGTCCACGACGGGTGCGAGGTGATCGAAGTGCGCAAGGTCGAGTCCGACAGCCTCGGCGGCTACGCCTGGTCCGTCCGATTCCTTGAGGCCGGCTAACGGTCGTCGAGTCCGTGCCGTTGCCCTTGCCAGGGGCTGCGGCTGCGGTCCTGACCCACACCTCGCCCGAACCGGGCGGCTTCTCGCGTCCATGAACTTCGTGGCCGAGAGGATCACCGAGGACGTCGAGGAGTTCACCGCGCTCTGCACCACGCTCGTCCGCTCGGCGCGGCCCGGCTGCCCCGTCGACGGGGATGCGGTACGCGACGTCTTTCAACCGCATACCGACCACCTCGATGTCACCCGCATCGACTCCGACCCCGACACCCCCGACTACGGCGACTCCGGCATGGTCCTGCTCCAGGCGGTCCGGACCCGAGGTCCGTCCAGAGCGGCCGGCCACCGAAGACGGCGCAGGCGGCGACGTGGCCCGCACCGGGCACGGCGAAATCCGGCACCAGTTCCGCCAATTCGCCAGTCGCGCCACCCCTTCCCCTCGACCCCCGGATCTCTAGCATTGATTTCACGTTGGGGCATATGACGGACGGTCATCCCATGCCGCAGTCTTGGGGTCCTGGAGGAGAGGTGCCGTGAATCAGCGATTCAGGAGAGCCGTGGAATGGCTGTCGGCGGCAGCGCCTGATCCCGTCGCCTGCGCGTGGCGCTGGCACCACAACGAAATGGGAACCGAGCTACTGCCCGCCGGACGCTTGTGGGACGTGTTCATGCTTCCGGTCCAGCCGGGCTTGCTGGTCCTCGGTGCCCTGCTGCACGGACCGCGCAAGCCGGGGCCGGTCCTGGCCGATTTTGACCGCGAACAGGTGGGGTTTTTTGTCCCTCCGCAGGCGATGACGTTCCGTGTGGGCGCGGGCAGCCGCCTCGCAGGCCGGGGTACGTGGATCGTCGTCCCCCGGCCCGGTCACCGTGTTCACGGCATCCAGTGGCTGCTTCCCCCCGACGGCGAAGGCACTCTCAATGAGCCCGGAGCGCTGGAGGCGGCGCTCCACGCCACGGCAGCGCTCACCGGTGACACCGCGGCAGATGACAACCGCTATCACCGCAGAGGCGGAGGGGCGCGCGCCGTGGCGACGCTTCCTCCGAGCGGCGTGCACTGACGCCGGCGTCCGGCCGGTGGGGAGGGGCCTCTGAGGTCTCTGAGGCCACTGGTGGTGCTTTGGTGACCTCGGGTCACCCCCACGGGGCCGGGCCGAGGTCTATGCTGGTTGACGTCCCAGTCCCCGACGGCGCGCTGCTGCTTGGCTCAGATGCGTGCGGGGAGCGGTTCATTCCTCCGGTCGCCGCGTCCATCCCGAGGGGAACCAGCTGGGTCTTCTGTCGTGGAAACACAGGCTGTCGATCGGGCGTTCGCCCTCATCCCGGAAGCATGACCCTTCCGCCGGGGCGTACGCGCGGGTGCCGCGTTTCCGGCATCTGCGAAAGTCGCTGCCCGGCCGGTCTGTTGAACTGAGGCGACATGCCCAGCACGCGGCTACTCGGCATCTACCGGCGCGACAGAAGCAACCAGGCGTCGATCACCCTGACCGGAGAGATCGACCTCGACTCGGCGCATATGTTGAGCGAATCGTTGGAGCAGTGCCTGCGCGACGGCATCCGCACCATCGACGTCGATCTCACCGCGGTCACCTTCTGCGACTACCGCGGCCTGAGTGCCTTCCTGACCGCCTCGCAGCACACCGCCATGCTCGGCGGATCCCTCCGCCTTCGATCTCCCAGTCCCATGCTGGCGCGCTTCCTCGCCTGCACCGGCGCGGACTGCCTGCTCCTGGCGCTCCCGGACGACCTGGTCGCAAGCAGGCTCTCACCGCCACCCTCGACCCGGTACACGGGCGTCCAGCAACTCGTATCGGTGATGTCCGTGGTCTCGGGCGGTGGTCGGTGATGGGCGCTCCCGGTCGAACGACGAGGGATCGGTCGACACGGTGACCTCCACCGACGCCCTTCCCCCGGCACTGCGCGGATCTCGGCCCGAAGGGCAGCTGGTGTCTGCGGGCGGCTCCCCGCCGGATGCCCGCGCCCTGTCCAAAGTCCTGTTCACCCGGCTACGCGCTCTGGACGAAGGGTCACCGGAGTACACCTACGTCCGTAACACGCTCGTCGAACTCAACCTCGCTCTGGTGAGATTCGTCGCTGCTCGCTTCCGCAGCCGCAGCGAACCCATGGAGGACATCGTCCAGTCCGGGACCGTCGGCCTGATCAAGGCCATCAACAGGTTCGACCCGGACCGCCAGGTGGAGTTCCCCACCTTCGCCCTGCCCACCATCAGCGGTGAGATCAAACGGTTCTTCAGGGACACCAGCTGGGCCGCCCATGTCCCGCGCCGCCTGCAGGAACTGCGCCTCACTCTGGCCAAGGCCATCGACGAGCTCACGCAGACGCTCGACCACGTCCCCACCACTCCCGACCTCGCCCGACACCTGGGTCTCAGCACCAGCGAGGTGATCGAAGGGCTGCGCGCGAGCAACGCCTACACCGCGGGCACCCTCGACACGGCCGAGGGGGAGTCCCATGCGCACGGCCGAATGAACGAACGGCTCGGACACGAGGACCGTGCTCTGGAGCACGTTGATAACCACGAGTCCCTGAAGCCGCTCATGGCCGGCCTCCCGGAGCGGGAACGGGCCGTCCTCTCCCTGCGTTTCGGCCGCGACCTGACCCAGTCACAGATCGGCGCCGAACTGGGGATCTCCCAGATGCACGTGTCCCGCCTGCTCTCCCGCGCCATCGGACAACTCCGCGAAGGCCTGCTCACCGACGACCGAGCAGGGCTGCGCCGATGACGGCCACCACCACGATCAGCACGATCGCACTCGTGGGCATGCCATGCGCCCACTTCGGGCAAGGCCCTGTGCCCTGCCGGCGTCGCACGCATCCGACAACAGGCGGTACTCATGTACGCGCTGATCATCCCCGCAGCGCTTCCCTTCGTGCTCCTCGGCATCGTCATGGGCCTGTCCTGGTGGGAGGACCGTCTCCTGCCACGGACCGGGCCCCGCGAGAGCCCCGTCGAGACACATCCGACATCAGCCGTCCCGGTTCCGACCTCCCAACGCTCTGCTGTCCCCGCTTCGTTGACACAGGCTGGTGGCGGGCGTTGACTGACAAGCACGGCGTAGGGCTATGCCGGTCCGGATCGTCCGGGCTGCGCGCCCGCGTTCCGTTTCGCCTGGACCCCGCGGAATACAGGGATTCTCCCTGTGTCCGAGTGGAGGCCCGGTCATGATCGTCTGGATTCTTCTCCTGCTGCTGGTCCTGGTGCTGTTCGGGGTCGGCTTCTCCGTGCACCTGCTGTGGCTCGTCGCGGTGGTTCTGCTGGTCGCCTGGCTCCTCGGCTTCATGCGCCAGGGCCGCAGCAGAGGCGGACGCCGGAGCGGCAGACGGCGGCGCTGACACCGGCAGGAACCAGCCTGATCTATCGAGGAAAGGATGGCAATGAGCATCACAGGCAAGATCAAAGCCAAGAGGCTGGAACTCAGCGGACGGATCAAGCAGGGGGTCGGCCGGACCACCGGCAACCGACGGCTGAAGGCTCAGGGCAGGGCCGACCGGTTCGCGGGAAGGCTGAGGCAGTCCGGCGAGCGGGTCAAGGGCGCCTTCAAGCACTGACACGAGCTGGGTGACGGCGGGTGAAGCCACCCAAGCGGCCCACCCCGCGCTGAGCATCGCTGGGTGGGCCCGGACCAACGGGCCGGTGCGGTCCGCCTCGACCTGTGGGGAGGTTCAGCGAACGGGGCGTCGCCACGCGCGCCGGGACCACCGCACTCCGACGTACACCAGGTCGGCTGCGAACAGCAGGACGCCGATGACCAGCAGGTAGCCCAGTCCGTTGGCGACCGCGCCGATGATGCCGAGCACGATGGCGATGATGACCAGGAAGAGCACGAGTGCCATGACGCCGTCGCCTCCTGAAGCGGGTGGGTCCGGGTGTGGGGGATCAGCGGCGGGCGAGCTTCCGCTCTCCCCCTGAGCTGGGCTGGTAGGGGAGCTTGTAGTGGGTGAAGATCGCTTCCTCGTCCTCGGCCGGCAGAACGTCGTCGGTGCCGATCGAGGGCGCGTCCTTGACCAGGGCCTTGGCGTAGCCGACCTTGACGTATCCAGGCCCGACGACCGCCCGGTCCAGGGGGACGAAGACCAGTCGGTGACGGGTGGGAAGGCCGACCCGGACGGTGGCCACGGCCGGCTCGTCGCTGCGGGTGTCCACATAGACCGCCTCCAGCGTCCCGATCTTGTGCCCGTCCAGGTCGACGACATCGTGGGTACGCCACTCGCGGATGTCTCCGACCTCGATCACGACGGCTCCTCCATGTCTCCGGGTCTCGGCGTCTCCGGGTCTCGGCGGCACAACTCGTTCGACCCGAAGTCGGGCCCCGGCCCATGCCGATGATCCTTGTCTTCCCTCGCTGGCCTCCCTCACACAGCCGCGACGGCCATTCATTCGTACCGGCGCGACGCGGTTTGCCCGTAGTCGGAGGGCGGATCAGCGATTCCGGTCAGCGGCGGCGGTAGCTGCGTCCGCCGTTCCTGGCGACGAGGTGGTAGGCGACCAGCAGGACTGCCGCGCCGGCGATGGCGCAGACCCAGGTGGAGAGGTTGAAGAATCCCTGAACGCCCGCGACGTGGAACACCCGGCTGGCCAGGAAGCCACCCAGGAGCGCTCCCGCGATTCCGATCAGGGTGGTGATGACCAACCCGTGTCCGTCTCGGCCCGGGACCAGCATTTTGGCGATCATCCCCGCCAGCAGGCCGAGAACGATCCAGGCGATGATGCCCATGTCCGACTCCTTGAGACTAGTGATGGTGAGCGAGGGGGTGGGAGTTGCCGGTCCGGCCCGAGGCGGTGACGGTGCTGAACGGTCATGGCCCGGCTCCCTCAAGTCCCGGGCCCCTTCGGTTCGCTGAATCCGGCACCCGGACGCTCACCGGCGGAACCAGCCGTCCCGGTCGTAGCGGTCGTCGTAGCGGCCGTACCGGTCGTAGCGCCGCCGCCGATAGCGGCCGAGGCCCAGCATCCAGGCGATCACGGCCACGGCCGCGGCGATCCACAGGAGGTGCACCCCGAAGCTGACCACGAACAGGACCAGCACAAGCAGAAGGAAGAGAATGACGACGATCACGGTCGGACCTCTCTACGGACGCAGGTCATTCCCTGAGTTCCGCGGGGGCCGGGCGAAACGGATCGAGGGCTCGTTGTCCGGGCAGTCCGGAACGCCGTAGTCCTACGCCGTGCCTGTCAGTCAACGCCTGCCGCCGTCCTGTGTCAACGAACCTCAGGTACGAGCGCGCCTGCGGTCCACAGTTGGGTCCGCAGTGGAGATCGGGAACGCGACCTGTGTCCTGGAACCGGTCTGACGCTGAATCACGGAGCCCGGGTGGCGGCGGGCTGCGGAACTGGATGGGTGGGGTCAGGTCCGGATCAGGAGGTTGTCGGGGTCGACCGGCTTGGGCCACGAGGTCACGCGGACCCGCGCCGCGTTCGCGCGCAACGGGCTCGCGCCGACTACCGCCTCGGGTGCCGCTGCAGGCGTTCGCGCGGTGCCGGAGGCTGCGGAGGCTCCCGTCAGTGGCGCGGCTTCGGCGAAGAGGTCGCCGGAGCTCTGCGTGTTGTGCACGTCGGAGGCCGCAGCCATCAGTCGGTCGGCTCGGGACGGGTCGCACTCGGGCGGGATGACGAGCAGGTCCCAGCGTCCGACCGAGTAGGAGAACAGGCACAGGTCGTGCGGGCTCTGCTCGGCGTCGAACCATCCCAGGCGCACGGTGTGCAGCCCCGTCCGCACCTTCGCGGGCAGCTCCGGCCACATCCCCTCATGTACCGTGACCCTGGTGATCCGTCCCCAGAGTTGATCCAGCACCGCCACCAGCGGCGGCAACTCGTCGGCCAGGTCATGGGAACGCGGCCACCAGGCTCCGTCCACCCTGCCCCGGATCTCGGTCGCAGGCTTGAGGGACATCCGCACGGACGGTGCGGGCCTCACCATCATGTCCGTGCTCGGTCGGATGCTGATCGTGGTCACGGCGCGAACCTGCCTCCGGGCCGACGATCACCCGGCATTGTCGCTCGCCGGAGACGATGCCGCCAAGCTGGCGATATGCGAAGTGCCCTCGGTGACTCAACGGTACTCCGGCGCACAACCGAGCGGCGCGGGCGCAACCCGGCTGGTTGGGGTCGCCCTTGGCAGGCGCGTCAGGGCCGAACGGCGCAGGAACGGGGCTGAAAGTCCCATGACCAAGGGCGGCTGGCGAGGCGACAGTACCGGGAAGGACTCGATCCGTGCGACGAACCCGAATGTCCTGCCAGAAATCGCGTTTCGCCCAGTCCCTCGTCCGGGGCGCGGCGAATGACAGCGAGGAGCCGCCGGGCGACGATGGAGACCAGGACCGGCAGAGCTGCCGCTCCCGGGTTCGGAGCAACTGAGGGTTGCTCCTGCGCGAGCACCGCGCATCCGGAACGGAAACGGAGGGGCATCATCATGGAACATCCGGTGTTCGTCGCGGTGCGGCTCCGCTCGCGACCGCGAGTGCTGTTCGTGCCGTGCGCTCGCGCGGCGGCCGTCGGAGGTCCGAGATGATCACCCACCCTGCCTACGCCGTCGACCCGTGGTGCCTGCGTGAGTGCGAGCTGGACCTGGACGTGCTGGCGCAGAGCGAGTCGTTGTTCACGCTCTCCAACGGCCACATCGGCTGGCGCGGCAATCTCGATGAGGGAGAGCCGCACGGGCTGCCGGGAACCTATCTCAACGGCGTGTTCGAGTTCCGGCCCCTGCCGTACGCGGAGGCCGGTTACGGCAATCCGGAGTCGGGACAGACGATCATCAACGTGACCAACGGCAAGGTGATGCGGCTGCTGGTCGACGGCGAGCCCCTGGACCTGCGCTACGGTCGGCTCCACAACCACGAGCGGCTCCTGGACTTCCGCGCCGGGGTACTCAGCCGGACGGCCCAGTGGACGGCCCCCTCAGGCCGCACGGTGAAGATCCGCTCGACCCGGCTGGTCTCGCTCACCCAACGGGCGATCGCCGCGATCTCGTACGAGGTCGAGGCGGTCGACGCGGAGATCCAGGTCGTGCTGCAGTCCGAGCTCGTCGCCAATGAGCAACTGCCCCAGTGCGAGGGCGATCCCCGGGTCGCGGCCGCCCTGGACTCGGTGCTCCAACCCGAGGAGGACAACGTGCTGGGCAACCGGCTGCGGTTGGTGCACCGCACTGCCCGCAGTGGGCTGCGGGTCGCGGTGGCCGCCGACCATCTGGTCGCGGGACCGCACGGTACAACCACCTCCGTAGAGAGCAGCCCGGATGTGAGCCGTCTGACCGTCACCTCGCTGCTCCGGCCCGGAGAGAGCCTTCTCGTGCGGAAGACGGTCGCACACGGCTGGTCCGGGGTCCGATCACTTCCCGCCGTCCACGACCAGGTGGACGCCGCGCTGGCCGGCGCGGCGGAGATCGGCTGGGAGGGCCTGCTCGCCGAGCAGCGCCAGTACCTGGACGAGTTCTGGGCACGAGCGGACGTGGTGGTGGAGGGCGACGCCGAGATCCAGCAGGCGGTGCGGTTCGCACTCTTCCATGTGCTGCAGGCGGGCGCCCGCGCCGAGGGACGGGCTATCCCCGCCAAGGGGTTGACCGGTTCGGGCTACGACGGCCACAGCTTCTGGGACACCGAGATGTATGTGCTGCCGATGCTCACCTACACCGCGCCGCACACGGTCGGGGCGGCGCTGCGCTGGCGGCACTCCACGCTGCCCGCCGCACTGGAGCGGGCCGGGCAGCTGGGTATGGCGGGGGCGGCGTTCCCCTGGCGGACCATCAACGGCGAGGAGTGCTCCGCGTACTGGCCGGCCAGCACCGCGGCCTTCCATATCAACGCGGACATCGCGGACGCGGTGCAGCGCTACACCTCGGCCACCGGCGACCTGGTCTTTGAGCGGGAGGTGGGGCTGGAGCTGCTGGTGCACACCGCCCGGCTGTGGCGCTCGCTCGGCCACCACGACCGGCGCGGGATGTTCCACCTGGACGGTGTGACTGGTCCTGACGAGTACAGCGCGCTTGCCGACGACAACATCTTCACCAATGTGATGGCCCAGCAGAATCTGCGCGCGGCCGCCGAGGCGGCTGCGCGGCACCCCGACCTGGCCGCCTCGCTCGGAGTGGACGACGAGGAGACCACCGCCTGGCGGGACGCCGCCGACCGGATCGCGCTGCCCTTCAACGAGGAGCTGGGAGTGCACGAGCAGTCCCGTGGCTTCACCGGCCACCAGGTGTGGGACTTCGCCGGGACCGCGCAGGACCGCTACCCGCTGCTCCTGCACTTCCCGTATTTCGACCTGTACCGCAAGCAGGTGGTCAAGCAGGCCGATCTGGTCCTGGCCATGCAGCGGCGCGGTGACGCGTTCACCGCGGAGCAGAAGGCCCGCAACTTCGCCTACTACGAGGCGCTCACCGTGCGCGACTCCTCGCTGTCGGCCAGCAGCCAGGCGGTGCTCGCGGCCGAGACGGGCCAGCTGCGGCTGGCCTACGACTATCTGGGTGAGGCCGCGATGATGGATCTCGCCGACCTGGAGCACAACACGCAGGACGGCATGCACATCGCCTCGCTGGCCGGCACCTGGATCGCGCTGGTGGCGGGATTCGGCGGAATGCGGCACGACGCGGATGCGCTGACCTTCGCGCCGCGCCTGCCCGCACAGTTGAGCAGGCTGGTCTTCGCCGTACAGTTCCAGCAGCGCTCCGTTCAGGTGGACATCACCCACCAGGAAGCTGTGTACACGCTCCTGGAAGGCACCGAGCTCAAGTTCCACCACCACGGAACGCCGCTGACGGCGACCAAGGACACGCCCGGCCGGGGACAGATCCCGGAGGCCTCTCCGGGACCGGAGCCGTCCCAGCCCTGGGGCCGGAGCCCTGCCCGCCGAAGCTGGGTGACCGACCGCGGCGACGCAGCCGTCGCGACCCCGGCTGCTGCTGGTCCGGGCGGGGGAGACACATGACACCTCTTGGACTTCCCGACGCTATCCAGGCCTGCCTGTTCGACCTTGACGGCGTGCTCACCCGCACTGCGACCGTCCACGCGGCGGCCTGGAAGGAGATGTTCGACGCCTTCCTGAGCCGAAGCGAGGGTAGCGGCTTCCGCCCCTTCGACCCCGTTGCGGACTACGACCGGTACGTCGACGGGCTGCCCAGGGCCGATGGGGTGCGCTCCTTCCTCGCCTCCCGGAACATCCGGCTGCCCGAGGGCGGCACGGACGACTCCGCAGACCGGGACACGGTGCACGGCCTCGGCGCGCGGAAGAACGACATCGTGCTCCGGATGATCAAAGACGAAGGTGTCGAGGCGTACCCGGGCTCGGTCCGCTACGTTCAGGCTGCGCGCGCGGCCGGTCTGCGCCGGGCCGTGGTCTCATCGAGCGCCAACTGCCGTGACGTACTGGTGGCGGCAGGCATCGAGGACCTCTTCGAGGTGCGGATCGACGGTGTGGTCGCCGCTGCACAGGGACTGCCCGGCAAGCCGGCGCCGGACACCTTCCTCGCCGCCGCCCGCGCGCTGGACGTGGGCCCAGGACAAGCGGCGGTCTTCGAGGACGCGCAGTCGGGCGCGGAGGCGGGCCGTGCCGGCGGCTTCGGTTTCGTCGTCGGCGTGGACCGGGTCGGCCAGGCCGAGGCCCTGCGTCGTCACGGGGCCGACTTCGTCGTCCGGGACCTGGCCGAACTGCTCGGAGAACGGGCGTGACCACGGCACACGGTCGGGACTTGGTCCACGTTGCCGACTGGACCAGGACCGGCCGACCATCCGGGGCTGCGCCAACACCGTTCCGAGCGCCGGTAGGCCCCGGTGCGGGCTTCCACCACGCCGGGGATCAGGGCCGTTCGGCCAGGCCCCTGGCGGCCGTCTGCGACCCATGATGGAGACAGACCGAATGGGCGGTGAAAACCATGCACTCCTTCCTCTTCCTCGACGAGCTCAGCGCGGAGCATCAGGACCTGCTCCTGGCGCTCTCCCGGGAGACCTCCTTCCCCGCCGGGCACCACATCTTCGAAGAGCGCCAGCGGGCGGACCGGTTCTGGCTGCTCGGTCATGGTGCCGTGGACCTCGACCTGCGAGTGCCGGGCCGCCAGCCCGTCGTGGTGCAGACGCTCCACGGCGGCGACCTGCTGGGCTGGTCCTGGCTATTCCCGCCGTACCAGTGGTCGCTCGGTGCCCGGACTCGCGGCCCGGTGACCGCCCTGGAGTTCGACGCAGCCGGAGTTCGTGCGCTCTGCGAGGACAACCCCGACCTCGGCCGGTCGCTGGTGCTGCGCTGCGCGGCCGTCATCGGCACGCGTCTGCGGACCACTCGCAGCCGGCTGCTCGACCTGTACGCCCCGTACGGGAGCGGGACAGGAGACCGCTGAATCCCCGGCAGCCACACCCGGCCCCTTGGGCCGCCTGACACCTTACGGAGCATGCCATGGCACACCCTGTGATCGTTGGAGTCGACGACGCCGCAGGAAGCACGTCTGCGGTCGACTGGGCCGCCGACGAGGCTCAGCTGAGGGGCACCCGGCTGCATCTGGTCCACGCCTGGTCGGGGGAGCCGCACCAGGCGTCCGGCTCGCCCGACGCCTCGATCGCCAGGCGCTGGGCAGAGCAGGCACTACAGGAGCTCGTGGCGCGGGCGAAGGGCCGGCACCCGGAGCTCGAGGTGAGCAGCGGGGTGGTGGACGTCGCGCCCCGCGAGGCGCTGGTCGCCCTGAGCGCCGCAGCCCAGCTCCTGCTGGTCGGCTCGCGCGGCACAGGCGGGTTCCCCGGCCTGCTCGCGGGCTCGACCAGCCTGCATGTCGCCGCGCATGCCGCCTGCCCGGTGGTCGTCGTGCCGAACATCGGAGCCGAGGTCCCCAGCGAGGGGAGCGCGTCGGTGTCGATGGCCGTGGGCGTGCACGGGCGCGAACCCTCCGACGAGCTGCTCGCCTTCGCCTTCGAGACCGCCCAGCGGCGCCGACTGGGGCTGCGCGTCGTGCACGCCTGGAGCTACCCGCTGGTCGTCGGGCCGGGGCACGCGTTCCCGCCCGTCTACGAGGAGGGCCACGTGGCGGCGGAGGAGACCCGGTTGGTTGCGGAGGTTCTGGCCGGATGGCGCCAGAAGTATCCGGACGTGCCGGTGCAGGAGGACATCGTGCGCTCGAGCCCGGCGAAGTACCTGGTGAGCCTGTCCGCGACGCAGCAACTGGTGGCGGTTGGCCGCCACGGTACCCAGGACGGACCAGTGAGCCGGCTCGGCTCGGTGAGCCAGGCGGTCGTCCACCACGCGCGTTGCCCAGTCGCCGTGGTGCCGCTCCGCTGACCGCGGCAGGCTTTCCTTCCGGCCGAGTCCCGGGGATCGCGGCGGCCACAGGGCAGCTGACCCGCACTCACCGATGGCCGTTGACGGCAGGGGCGACCGGGGGCGACCGGGGGCTCGTTCGAGCTGTAGGGCGAACCCGTCGGTGCCGATCACGCCGCCGATGAGCGCCGCGCCCACGGCGGGCGGGCCGAAGAGCGAGCGCCGTTGAGACGTCCCCGAGCCCCGCAATGCCGCGTAGGGCCAGACAGGTCCCTCGGTCGAGTCACCGGGCCACGCGTGGGCAGCCAGGGGGTCGGCCTGCCGGGCGGGCGGATCACGCGGGCCCTGCGGCCGGGCACCTGGGGCCGTTCGGCCCTCCTGGTAGCCCCTGCCGTGGCCCGAGGGTGGAGGTAGTACCGCTGGTCACAGCGGCACCCTGCGAGGCACAGGAGTGGCAATGATCTACAGTCAGCGCAGGACGCAGGCGTATCTGGTCGGCGGCGGCATCGGTTCTCTCGCGGCGGCGGCCTTCCTGATCCGCGACGCGGACTTCCCCGGCGAGGACATCCACATCCTGGAGGAGCTCACCGTGCCCGGCGGCTCGCTGGACGGCCGGGGGGACCGCGAGCTGGGATACGTGACCCGTGGCGGGCGAATGCTGGAGGAGGAGGCGTACACCTGCCTGTGGAACCTGCTGGAGACCATCCCCACCCTGGACGCCGACTCGCTGTCGGTGCGCCAGGAGACCGTCGAGTTCAACGAGAAGTGGCCCACCGAGGCCCACGCCCGACTCATCGACCGCAACCACGCCGTTGTCGACGCCACGCAACTGGGCTTTGACCACCGGGACCGGATCGAACTGGCGCGCCTGCTGGCCCTGCCCGAATCGGTGATCGGCGCGCGCCGGATCGACGAGTTCTTCTCCGAGCACTTCTTCGCCACCAACTTCTGGGCGATGTGGCGGACCACCTTCGCCTTCCAGAACTGGCACAGCGCCATCGAGCTCAAGCGCTACTTCCTGCGCTTCATGCAGGAGTTCCCCCGCATCCACACCCTGTCCGGGGTCCGCCGCACCCGCCTGAACCAGTACGACTCCATCGTCCGGCCGCTCCGAGCCTGGCTGGTCGAGCGGGGCGTGCACATCGACTACGAGGTGAAGGTCACCGACGTGGACTTCACCACCGTCGACGGAGTGCGGCGCGCGGATCGCATTCACGTGGAGCGCAACGGCGCACCGGCCGTGTGCGAGCTGCAGCCGGGCGACCTGGCGTTTCTGACCCTGGGCTCGATGACCGCCGACGCCGGCTACGGCGGCGACGACACCGTACCGGAGCTGGTGCGGGACAAGCGCGACGGCGGCTGGGCGCTGTGGGAGACCCTGGCCCGCAAGGCACCCGACTTCGGCCGTCCCGGCGTCTTCAACGGCAACGTCGGCGAGGCGAAGTGGGAGTCCTTCACGCTCACCATGCGCAGTCCGCTGCTGCTGGAGCGCATCGAGGAGTTCACCGGCAACGCCCCGGGCACCGGCGCGCTGATGACGTTCAAGGACTCCAACTGGCTGATGTCGATCGTGGTGCCGCACCAGCCGCACTTCGAGGGCCAGCCCGAGGACGTGTTCACCCTGTGGGGCTACAGCCTGTTCGTCGACACCACCGGCGACTACACCGGCAAGAAGATGTCTGAGGCCACCGGCCAGGAGATCCTCACCGAGCTGCTGGGGCACCTGGGCTTCGAGGACATCGCCGAGGAGGTCCGTGCCAGCACGACCGTGACAACGGTGATGATGCCGTACATCACCAGCCAGTTCGAGCGCCGTGCGGTCCACGACCGGCCGCTGGTGATCCCGCACGGCGCCGCCAACTTCGCCTTCCTGGGCCAGTACGTGGAGATCCCCGAGGACGTGGTCTTCACCGTCGAGTACTCGGTGCGCGGCGCCATGCATGCCGTCTACGGACTGCTCGGCGTCGACAAGCCCATCCCGCCGATCTACCACGCCCTCTCGGACCCGAAGACCGCCTTCCTCGCCCTGAAGACCGCTTTCGGCTGACCCCCGCGAGGTCCTGACCCCCATGCGCATACGAAGGAGGACCATCATGAACGTGGAGCAGCCCGTGATCGCCGGCGTTGACGGCTCACCGCAGAGCACATTCGCCGCTCAGTGGGCGGCGGACGAGGCAGTACGCCGCCGCGTTCGGCTGCGACTGGTCCACGCCGGTCCCTGGCTCGACGCGCCGTCGGCCACGGATGCCGAGGACCACGACTTCCAGGGGGCGGCCCTGAGGATGCTCGCCCACATTCGGGACGAGATCCAGGGCCGCCACCCCGAGCTCTTCGTCGACACCAGCCTGGTCCACGACCAGGTCGTCGAGGGACTGGTGTCCGTGTCCGGCGACGGTGGGATGCTGGTGCTCGGATCGCGCGGACTCGGCGGCTTCGCGGGCCTGCTGGTCGGTTCCGTCGGTCTGGCAACTGCCGCACGAGCCGAGGCTCCGACCGTCGTGGTACGCGCCGAGCCGGACTCCCGGCAGTCGGCACCGTCCCGAGGGCAGGTCGTGGTCGGAATCGACGCGGGTGCCCAGGTCGGCCCGGTGCTCGAGTTCGCCTTCGCCGAGGCCGCGCTACGCGGGGCCGGCGTCAGGGCCGTCCACGGTTGGGACCTGCCTCCGGTCTGGTCGACCGTCGGCTGGGCGGCTCCGCTGACCCAGAGCGGGGACCTGCAGACCGCCGAGGCGGCGCTCCTCTCCCAGGCACTCCTGCCGTGGCGCGACAAGTTCCCCGACATCGAGGTAGTCGAGGACGCACGGATCGGGGGAGGCGCCAGGGCGGTCGTCGAGGCGTCCGTACACGCCGACCTCGTGGTCGTCGGACGCCGTATCCGGCCGCACGACGTCGGCCTGCGCCTGGGACCGGTCGCGCACGCCGCACTCCACCACGCCGCGGCACCCGTCGCCGTCGTCCCGCACCCGTGACCCGTCGGCTTTCCTGCCGTCAGTCGAAGCATTTTCCCGAGCCCGAGTGGACCCGTCGGCGACAGAGCCGGTAGAGGCGCCGGCTCAGCCGGATCTACTGCTCGACCGCCCGGGCGTGCACCAGCAGCAGGTGAGCCAGTGCGCGTGCCTCGGACGCGCTCAGGCCCGCCCAGGCCGTGGGGGCGCCATCCCGTTCCGGGCCGATGCGCAGAGTCACTCTGCCGATCGCGTGCCCGGGACCGGAAAAGGAAAGCTCGCTCACCACGATCCGGCGTCCGCATACCGTCACCAGTGGTCCGGCTTCGGATGGATCGGCGGTCTCGTCCAGCAGTGCCATGGTCCTCACATCCCCTCACATACCCGAGTAGGTATATGGAACAGCGCCGCGCCGAGCGCTCCTGTTCCCGGTGGCCGACGTACCGGCTGGAGCTGGGTCTGCTGTACCGAGGCGGGTCGGGCCCGTTTGGGCGTGCGGTGCAGCAGAACACGAGGCACGCGCTCGCGTCGGGCACTGGGTCGGCGGCCAGAGCCGCACGGCCGGTGTCGAGGCTCCGCGCCAGATACCGCGCCCGGTCCAGTCCGCGCAGCCGCGAATTGGCGGTTCAGGGATCGTCCTCGACGACGAGCACCCGCACGGCGGCGCGGTGCGGGCTGGGTGCTCACCGCCTGCCTGCCGCCGGCCTAGGCAGCCCGGGCGGTCAGCTGGCGACCGACCGCTCGGGCCCAGGCGTCGATCGCGTCCCAGTCCCGGAAGTCGCCGAAGTGGCACCCGGCTGCACGGAACATCAGCCGCCCGGACAGCGGTAGGTGTTCACGCGCGATGGCACCGGAGAAGAGCTGGTGGTCGCGCGGGCGGAGGGTCTCGTCGAGCTGGGCGAGGATATGCGGCCTCTCCTTGTCCGCGAAGGCCTTCCACGGCCCGCGCAGGGCCGCAGGCATCCCGACGCTGAAGATCCACACGGGACGGTCCGCCAGCGCTGCGGCGTTGCCCTGGACGAAGTCCACTGCCGCGGGCAGCCAGGACTGGTTGTGCACCGCGCTGCCGAGCACGAAGGCGTCGTAGCCGTCCAGCGACTGCACCTCCTCGACAGTTCGGACGTCGGATTTCGCGCCGCACTCGCGGATGCGCTCGGCGATCCGCTCGGCGATCTGCCGGGTTGAGCCATGTGCGCTCGCGTAGCCCACCAGGATGTTCATGGCGTCACCTCGGATGTGTGGTCTGACGGACATACCGCGGCGGGGGGGGGGGGGGGGCGGCCCCCCCCCCCCCCCCCCCCGGGGCGGCCCCCCCCCCCCCCCCCGCGCCCGCCGAAGCGGGCCCCCGCCCCCCCCGAGCCGGGGCCCCGC